>JBGQJI010000040.1:0-17229 GCA_041498975.1 Methylomirabilis sp. (SeqCode) | reverse complement strand
CTTCGCAGGGAACCCCTGCCCCTACGCCGTGAAGGACGACCCGCAGCCGCAGCCGCCCTTCGCGTTGGGGTTCTTCAGGTTGAAGCCGGCCCCCTGCAGGCCATCGGTGTAGTCGATCTCCGTGCCGGCCAGGTAGAGGTAGCTCTTCGGGTCCACCAACACCTTGACGCCGTGGGCCTCGAAGACCTGGTCGGCGGGCTCGGGCTGATCGAACTCGAACTGGTAGGAGAGGCCGGAGCAGCCGCCGCCGACGACACGGACGCGGAGGCCGTCCTCGGGCTTGGCCTGGGTCTTGAGGAGGTCGGCCAGCTTGGTGGCGGCCGACTCAGTGAGGGTAATCATTTGGACCTCCTTGGTCACTGAGGACCGGGAGTCAACCCGGAATCCTCGTCCACAAAAGGGGGCAGTCCGCAGATGTCGGCGAGCTGCTCCCGCAGTTTCTGTTGAATGAACATTGGTGGCCTCGCGTCAGGAGGCACGGACACTCCACCGGGTTGCTTTCTCGTCGATCCCTTCGATCGCCATCTCGTAGAGGGGCGAAAGCGCCCGGAGGCGGTTGACGTTCTCGATAACCTGCGCGGCAACGAAGTCCACCTCTTCTTCGGTATTCGACCGGCCGAGGCCGAAACGGATGCTCGCGCGAGCAAGCTCATCGCTCACGCCCAGCGCAAGCAGAACGTAGGAGGGCTCGAGCGTGGCGCTGGTGCACGCTGAGCCAGAGGAGACGGCGACCCCCGTAAGCGCCATGAGGAGGGATTCCCCTTCGACGAACCCGAAGGAGAGGTTCAGGTTGCCCGGAAGCCGCTCGGTCGGGTGACCGTTGAGATGGAGGTAGTCGAGCCGGGACCAGAGGCCGGCCCGCAGGCGCTCGCGAAGCGCGGTCAGCCTGGCTGGTTCGGTGGAGACGTCCCGCTCGGCCAGTGCACAGGCGGCGCCCAATCCGACACACCCCGGAACATTGAGGGTCCCCGAACGGCGGCCCTTCTCATGGCCGCCCCCGTCCATCTGGGGGATGAGCTTGACCCGGGGCTTGCTCATCCGCACATAGAGGGCGCCGACCCCCTTTGGACCGTAGCACTTGTGAGCCGAGGCCGAGAGGAGATCGACGTGCCAGTCCTCAACCGACAAGGGAAGCTTGCCCACGTACTGGGCGGCGTCGCTGTGGAAGAGGACGCCATGACGCTTGGCGATCCGGCCGATCTCGGCCATGGGCTGCAGCGTCCCGATCTCGTTGTTCGCAGCCATGATCGAAATGAGGATGGTCTCCTTGGTGATCGCGCGCTCTACGTCAGCCGGATCGACCCGACCGGTCCGGTCCACCGGAAGGTACGTGACCCGATATCCTTCCCGCTCCAGCCGCTTGCAGGGGTCGAGGACGGCGTGGTGTTCGATCCGCGAGGTGATGATGTGGCGGCCCTTCTCGCGGTAGGCGGCGGCAACCCCCTTGATCGCCAGGTTGTCGGACTCTGTGGCGCCGCTGGTCCAGACGATTTCTGCCGGCTTACACCCGAACAGGTGGGCGACCTGTGCGCGGGCCTGCTCCACCGCCTCCTCGGCCGCCCAGCCGAAGGGGTGGCTGCGGGAGGCGGCATTGCCGAAGCGGTCGCAGAAATAGGGACGCATCGCCTCGAACACCTCGGGGGCGACCGGCGTCGTTGAGTGGTGGTCCATATAGATGGGAAGTGTGACTGGCATCGACTATGCCGTTCTTTCTCGCCCGGTGTCCTGCAGCCTCATGAACTCACGACGCCGCGATCATGGCCTGCATGGGTAGCGGCAACTCTTTCAGCGAGGTGACTGCATCGCACCGGCAACAGACCTCCTTCGACGGTTTCAGCGGGCACGCCTTGCATGCTTGCAGGATCTCCAGGGTCTGCCGGATCGACTCCTGCACCTGACGGTAGATGGCAACGCGCCCCTCGATCTCAGCGAGTTGTCCGCAGAGAATCTCAATGATCTCCGGAGCGCCTTCGGCACCGGACGTAGCCACCCGGCGCCGTTCCAGCAATCGCCCGATCTGAGAAAGAGGAGTTCCCAGGCGTTGCAGGTCCTTGATGAACTGGATCTTCTGACAGTCATCCGGATAGTAGAGGTGAAATCCGCCCTTCGTCCGCGCGAAGTGACTGATCAGGCCAAGTTGTTCATAGTAGCGGATGGTCCGCAGTGTCGTGCGGGTCCGCTTAGCCAACTCGCCGATTTTCAGCAGCCCGTTCTCCCCCATACCCTCGACCCTTCACCACATCCTTTCCTTCGGGGCAACCTCTCCTTTGCCCCAACCTAACAAAATTATAGCCAACCATTACGTGATTGTCAATTTTAATGCTGCAGATGCGCTCATGCTCCGAACTTCTTGAATCTCAAGGCGTTAGCCATCGCCAAAGACATCAGATCGACAGCCCGCATTTTCCCAAAAGGCCCAATAGCGCAATCCTTCTCGGTGAACTTCCTCACCCCACTGGAGCGGCACCATCGCGACCAGATGAGGAACGGGACCGGATGCCAGCTATGTCCACTCAACACGGCCGGCGTCGAATGATCGCCCGTGACGATGAACACATCGGGTCGCAGCTCGAGAAAGGCGGGGATGTGCTGATCCAGCTCTTCCAGCGCTGCGACTTTCCCCCCGAAGTCACCGTCCTCTCCTGCCCGATCGGTCCCTTTGAAGTGAACGTAGAAAAAGTCGTACCGGCCATAATTTTCGGCCAAGGCCCGCAGTTCGTCGTCCAGGTCGGCGCAGAATGGCAACGCATCCATCCCGACCAGCTTCGCCAGACCCCGGTACATGGGGTAGCAGGTGATCGCCGCCGCGCGAAGCAGAAAGAGCTCGGGAAACGAGGGGAGCTTCGGCGGCGCGGCGAATCCCCTGAGCAGCACCATATTGGCCGGCTTGTCATCCTTCAGCACGGCGCGAGCCTGGTCGAGAAACCGATTGACCAGGCCCGCGGTCCGACCCGCGTCGGGGGATAGCGGCATTACAGGTAGTGGCGCCTGCCCGGGCGTCAGCGGATCGGAATCCGCGAGAGCATCCGAGAGCCCCTCCCCTCGAAACACAACGACCAGCCGATGCTCCTTGACCGGCCTGACGATCAGCTCGACCCCTTCGATCCGAATCTGATCCAGCTTGCGACAGAGGCGCTGGCATGTCTCGGTCGAGATTCGACCGGCCCGCCGATCGGCGATTCTGCCTTCTTCATCCAGTGTGCAGAAGTTGCCACGACTGGCCACGTCGCGCGGGCCGACATGCAGATCGATCCCACACGCCTCAAGGATTCCCCGTCCGATCTGGTAGGTGTACGGATCGTACCCGAAGAGGGCCAGGTGCCCCGGCCCGCTGCCGGGGGTGATCCCGGGGCCCACCATTTCGATCAGCCCGCAAAGCGAGCGCGCCGCCAAGGCGTGGAGATTGGGGATCCTTGCCACCTCCAGCTCGCTTCGACCGTCCGTCTCTCTCGGCAGGCCGCCCAATCCGTCAGAGATCAGCATGATGATCTTGGAGGATGATGGAATGGCAAGTTGCTTGACGATGTTCAGATCCATCGCAGCCCAATCCCTGGCAAGCCGAATGCGAAGCGCACGCCCGCGCTGCGACTCGCCATTACTCCACACCTGTGGAGGTAGAGGTGTTCGATTGGTCGAAGCAGGCCGGGGAAGAACCCGGAGCGACGAAGGGCGCTGTCAAAAGAGGAGGACCTTGACCAGCTCCCCCTTCTCGACGAGGTCCACGTTCGCAGGGATCTCGATGTACCCCTCCGCATCGGCCATCGACGTGATCGCTCCCGACTCTTTGAAGACCGGAACGACCTCTCCGCCCTCGAGGCGGACAGGAAGGTACTGATGTCGCCCGATGGTCGAGGTGTAGCGACGCGCCATGGGGGCTTCCAGCGCCGCGAAGCTCCTGTCGCGAAGCCTCGCCATCTTCCGGAGCGCGGGCGTCAGAATCCCATAGCCGTTCGTGAGGCATGACGTCGGGTAGCCCGGCATCCCCAACAGGAGACGGCCCTCCACAATCCCGCACAGGGTGGGCTTCCCCGGTTTGACGGCGATGCCATGAAACTTCAACTCGCCCATCCGTTGCACCGCCTCCACCATCATATCTCGCTCGCCTACGGAGCTGCCCCCCGACAGGACGATCAGGTCGAAAGACAGGGCCTCGCGGATGGTGGAGACAACCGAATCCAGCGTATCCTCCATGATCGGGAAGATCCGGGGCAGCCCGCCGTTCTCCATGATCAGCGCGGACAAGGTGTAGGAGTTGATGTCGTAGATCTTCCCCGGCGTCAGAGAATCCCCAGGCACGAGGATTTCGTTGCCGGAAGGGATCACTGCGACCTGTGGCTTCCGGTAGACCGCGACTTTCTGCAATCCGAGGGCGGCGATCACGCCGATCTTGCTGGGATCCAGGAACATCCCCGGCGAGAGCACGACGTTCCCCCGTGTGATGTCCTCGCCGCGGGGGGAGGCGTTCTGGTGGGGGTAAACGGGCTTGTACACCTTCACCCTGCCCCCGTCCAGTTCGGTGTCTTCCACCATCACGACGGCATCGGCCCCGGGCGGCATTGGGGAGCCGGTGGCCACCTGGATGCAGGTCCCGGGGCGAACCTCCTTGTTGGCGGTTTCCCCCGCATGGATCACCTCGATGATCTCCAAGAGTTTGGGGGAGAAGTTCCCGGCGCCGAATGTATCCTCCGCCCTGACGGCATAGCCGTCCATGGCGGCGCGGGCAAAGGGCGGCACGTCCATCTTCGCGGTCACTTCCTCGGCCAGGACCCGGCCCACCGCCTCCAGCAAGGCTACCTGCTCCGTCCGCTCGATCGGATGGACCGCCTCCATGATGATCCGCATCCCCTCCTCCAGTCCGAGGAGGGCCTTCATCGGTTTCATCGCCATCGTCCTACCCTCTTGGCCTCACAGCGCCAACTCTTTTCTCAAGCAAGAGTCGCACCTCGCACTTCGCACCTCGCACTTCGCACCCCGCACCCGGCACTCCGCACCTCGCACCTTGCACCCCGCACCCCGCACGTTTCATTGGTGCTGGCTCTCCAGGTACCGCTCGGCATCGATGGCCGCCATACATCCCGAGCCAGCCGCGGTCACCGCCTGGCGGTAGACACGATCTTGCACATCGCCCGCAGCGAAGACGCCGGGGACACTGGTCAGCGTGCCGCCACGAGTCACGATGTAGTTCCGCTCGTCCATCTCCAGCTTCCCGGCGAACAGCGTTGTATTAGGAGAATGGCCGATGGCGATGAACACGCCATCGCACGCGAGGGTCTCCGCCTTCGCCGACCCGTTGGTCTGGGTCCGAATCCCGGTCACCTTCCCTTGTGAAGGGTCCAGGATCTCCTCGATTGTTCGGTTCCATAAGAACGCGATCTTTGGATTCTTGAAGGCCCGTTCCTGCATGATCTTGGACGCGCGAAGTTTATCCCGTCGATGGATCACCGTGACCTTCGTGGCGAACTTCGTCAGGAAGATCGCTTCCTCGAGCGCCGAGTCGCCCCCGCCCACCACCGCCACCTGCTGATCTCTGAAGAAGAAGCCGTCGCAGGTGGCGCAGGTGGAGACCCCATGTCCCAGGAGCGTGCGCTCCGAGGGGAGGCCCAACAGATTCGCCGAAGCGCCCGTGGCGATGATGAGCGCCCTGGCCCGGAGGGTCTCTTGCTCGACCGTGATAGTGAACGGCCTTCCGCTTAGATCCACGGCAGTGGCATCGCCCCTCAAGAATGTGGCCCCGAACCGCTCCGCCTGTTGTCGCATCACACGGATCAGGTCGGGTCCCATGAGCCCATCCGGGAACCCGGGATAGTTTTCGACCATCGTGGTCAGGGTCAACTGCCCGCCGGCCTCGGCCCCCTCGATGACCAACGGATGCAGGTTGGCACGGGCGGCGTACAGGGCCGCAGTGAGCCCGGCCGGGCCCGAGCCCAGGACGATCACCTCGTGCGGCAACGTGGCCATCTCAGGGAAGCTCCACGAAAATATCCTTCCCCTGCATGTCAACCCGATAGCTTGGAACCTTGGCCACTGGATTGAGTGGGGAAATGCCGCTCGGGAGGTCGAATGTCCAACCGTGCCAGTTGCAGGTGACGGTGGTGCCGTTCACCTTCCCTTCTGCCAATGGACCCCCGCGATGAGCGCACGAGTTGCCGATGGCATACAAGGTGCCGCCGACATTGAAAAGGGCGACCTCCTTGCCTCCCGCGTCCACGACTTTCCCCTCCCCAGGGGATAGATCGCCAACCTCGCCCACCTTCACCAAGCGCCCCATGCGTTTCCCACCCTCTCCTAATGTGACAATCCCGCCTGATCAGTCAGGCGGGATCAGAATGCTCACCATTCCGAGACCTCTGTCGCTGCCGAACTATAGCAAACGCACCAAATGGTGTTACATCGTCATTACGAGCGACCAACCGGAGCGCGGCAATCCGACACGAAGTGTCGTTGCGAGGCGGAGCCGAAGCAATCCCGGTGAGATTCCTCGCTTCGCTCGGAATGACCCTTCGGGTCAGATTGCCGAGCCTGCCCCGAGCAGCGGCGAGGGGTCTCGCTCCTCGCAATGACACTTTTCTTAGTGCGTTTGTATTGGTTGCCGCGCCGCCTCCCCAGATCCCCGCCCGTTGGTGAATAATCCGGGCTAGCCGCCGATGGCCGACATCGCTCTGGACGGCTGAACGAAGTCAGCTTCGTTGATCCGATGGCCAGGTTCCTTTCGCCAGACCGCATCCTGGACGAAGCCGGCGATCTCTTCATCACTGGCCCCGCCCCGCACGAGCCGCTTCAAGTTATGCTCCTTGAGCGAGAAGAGGCACGTCCGAATCTGGCCGTCTGCCGTGAGGCGAATCCTGTTGCAGCTCCCGCAGAACGGCTCTGTCACCGACCCGATGATCCCAACCTCTCCACGGCCGTCGGCAAAGAAATAGCGCGTCGCCGGTTCATGACCTCGACCGTTCGCCGGGAGCAGGGGGAACACCCGATCGATCCGATCCAGGATCTCCTTGGCCGGAAAGACCATCATGCGGCTCCAGCCACGTTCGCCGTCGAGGGGCATGAATTCGATGAAGCGGACCTGGTACCCCTTCTCCCGGCCCAGGGCGGCCATATCCACGACCTCATCGTCGTTCTGTCCTCTCATGACCACCATGTTGACCTTGATCGGGTGAAGCCCGGCGGCCTCGGCGGCTGCCATCCCATCCAGCACATGTCCGACCTCGATTCCCTTCACCCTAACGAGCTGCTTGAATCGATCCGGCCGGAGCGTGTCGAGACTGATGTTGATCCGTTTGAGCCCCGCCCGAGCCAGCGCAACGGCCTTCTTCGGCAGAAGAAAGCCGTTGGTCGTCATGGAGAGGTCCAGATCAGGGGAGAGCTGCGCCAAGCCGGCTACCAACTCTTCCACGGAATCGCGCACGGTCGGCTCTCCTCCCGTGAGGCGGATGGTCTTCACACCCAGCGCCATCATGATCTTGACGAACCGGAGGATCTCTTCGAAGGTCAGGATCTCGGGCTTGGGAAGCCAGGCAAGGCCCTCGAGCGGCATGCAGTAGACGCAGCGAAAGTTGCAGCGATCGGTAAGGGAGACCCGGAGATCATCGACGACCCGGCCGAAGCTATCCTGCAGCGCCGCCGTCGGCCGCCCGTTCTGCGACAGTCTCATCGCCCCCTTCATCCCGCCGCCCCCGTCCTGAGCCCAGTCGAAGGAGCCGCCCCCTGGGGACGCTCGGGCGTCATGGGGGTGGGGTAGAAGCGGTCGGCGGTCATGGTCGGCTGGTCGTAGACCAGGCCGCTGCGGTGGTCGGCCGACAGCTCCCCGATCCGGGTCCACATGGTGATCGCGTCGAAGGGGCAGACCTCGACGCAGAGGTTACAGTACATGCAGAGGTTGTGGTCGATGAAGAAGGTCGCCGCCCGGCGCTCCTTGCCCTTGCCGGCCCCGGTGAGCTCGATGCAGCGGGTGGGGCAGATCCGGGCGCAGGCGTCGCAGGCGGTGCACTTCAGCCTCCCGGTCGCCTCGTCGATGGTCAGGATGTGGCGGTTGAGGGTGCGGAGGGGCTGGAACCGCTGCTCGTCCGGGTACTGGGTGGTGATGGCCGGGGTGAAGAGGTAGCGGAGCGTCACCCGGAGGGAGCCCAGGATGCTCCAGGCGCCGCCGAAGAGGTCGCGGAAGTAGCTCATGCCGCCCCCTGGGCCAAGAGGTCGGTCCGGGCGGGCTTGGCGATGGTGTTGTGGGTGATCTGCGCCTGCAACGTGAGAATGCCGTAGATGAGGGCCTCGGGGGTGGGAGGACAGCCGGGGACGTAGACGTCCACCGGGATGATCAGGTCCACCCCTTTGACGACGTGGTAGGCGTCGTAGTAGAAGGGGCCCCCGGAGATGGCGCAGGCGCCCATGGCGATGACCCACTTGGGGTCCGGCATCTGCTCGTAGAGGGTTTTGATCCGGGGGGCCATCTTCTCGGTGACGGTCCCGGCCACGATCATGACGTCGGACTGGCGGGGGGAGGGGCGGAAGACCCCGGCCCCCAGCCGGTCGAGGTCGAAGCGGGAGGCCCCGGTCGCCATCATCTCGATCGCGCAGCAGGCGAGCCCGAAGGTCATCGGCCAGGGGGAGGACTTGCGGGCCCAGTTGAAGAGCCAGTCGAGGCTGGTGGTGACGATGTTCGGCTCAAAGCGGCCGTGGAGGACACCCATCCGTTATCTCCTTGTAGCGTTCAGCACTCAGTCGTCAATTCTCAGTTCTTAGATATCAGCCATCGGGAGCAAGCCAGTTTTTGCTGAAAGCTGAACGCTGACCGCTGAGCGCTGATTTCTGATCGCTGATAGCCGATGGCTGAATGCTTACGCACTAGCCTGCCAGCGCCGCATACGCCGGCTGCTCTCCCAGATCACCGATGGCCTCATACGTCATCCCAGCATAGGAAGGTATTGACCCTGCCAGCTCGTTCCACACCTCATCCGGGCTCCCGCAAGTCAATGGAACACCCAGGTGACGTGCGAGGCGCTGCAGAATATCTGCGAGCGGGATCGTCCCACCGAAGGGCTCCAGCGCCGGCACGACCCGTTGAATCCGTCCCTTGAAATTCGTGAACGTCCCTTCCTTCTCGTAGAAGCTCATTGCAGGGAGGACGACGTGTGCCAACTTCACCGTCTCGGTCAGGAAGAGATCGGAAGCAACGAGGAACTCCAGCTTCCGGAGCGCCTCCGCAGCGGCGATCTCTCCAGATAAGGCGGTCACGAGATCCTCCTCAAGTACGATCAGGGCAGCCAGTCGGCCATCGGCCGCCGCGGTCAGCATGTCCCTTGTCGTCAGCCCTCCGCTTGCCGGAATGAGCCCAAGCGCTCGCAGGCCCGCCGAGTTTGAGTATTTGTCGGTCCGGCGAAGCAGATGATCTTCGGGAACGTCGCCTCCCGCCTCCTGAGACGGCCTCACCCGATAATCGATGTTGGCAATGCCCAGCGACTCCGCAAACAGTTGACGCACGAGGAAGCCCTCCTCGTTGGTCAGCCGCGCAGACGCGATCACGCCAATGGCCGCTGGGCCCCTGTCCCGGAGGATTCGCGACAGGGAGTCTGTGAGCCGCCCGATCACCTCGTCCCAGCTCACCGGCTGGAACCCGCCATCCCGGCGGATCAACGGCTCCGCAATCCGCCCTGGATCCTGAGCGAACTGAAAATCAAACCGGCCCTCATCACAGATCCAGTGCCCGTTGACCTCATCGTTAATCCTCGGGCGGATCCGGAGGAGTTGCTGACTCTGTTCCTTGTGACGGACATCCACCACGATGTTGCATCCCGCACTGCAGAGGCCGCACACCGAGGGGACCTGCTTGACCAGATCCCACGGCCTCGACTTGAAGCGGTAGTCCCGGCTAGTCAGCGCCCCAACCGGACACAGATCGATGACGTTCCCCGAGTACCTGTTGTCCAGGCTCCGTCCCGGAAACAGGCCAATCACCGATCGGTCACCACGGTTAAACACGCCCAGCTCGGACGTGCCGACCACATCCTGGCAAAAACGGACACACCGACTGCACAGAATGCACCGCTCCGCATCGAAGATGACGAACGGACCGATCGGCTGATGCTTGACCCGATGAACCTTCTCCTCGACAAAACGGCTCTCACCCGGGCCGTATTTGAGCGTGTAGT
This sequence comes from Methylomirabilis sp. (SeqCode), assembly GCA_041498975.1. Lineage (GTDB taxonomy): Bacteria > Methylomirabilota > Methylomirabilia > Methylomirabilales > Methylomirabilaceae > Methylomirabilis. The sequence goes on along the minus strand of JBGQJI010000040.1, from coordinate 7,084 downwards.
CCTGAAGCGGGCACTCACCTCCCTTGTCACAGACGGGACAATCCAGCGGATGGTTGAGCAACAAGAACTCGAGGACTGCCTTTCTGGCCTTCGTGACCCGCTCGGAGGCGGTGGACACCTCCATCCCTTCCGCCACGGCAGTAGCACACGAGATCGCCAATTTCGGCGCCCCTTGCACCTCGACCTGACACATCCGGCAGCTCCCCACGACCTGGAGCTTCGGATGATAGCAGAAGTGAGGGATTTCGCGTCCGGTCCGGTGAACCGCTTCGAGGATTGAAGTCCCGGCGGGAACCTGTACAGCCACCCCATCTATGATTAGGTCAACCATCGCGTCTATTTCCACGACCCGCTGAGGGGGTCGCCAAGCTGTTGCGCAGGTCGAAACTTGACCTAGGTGCAATCACACAAATCAACTATAGTGGAGCCCTCCAACACTGTCAACACCAAACCAGGCTGTCAAAACCGCCTGCTCGCACCCGGCCATAAGCCTGAAGGTCGCCGGCGCTTCCTTGCTGACTTGTTTCTTGACAGGGCGATGAAAGAAGGCTATCTAGGTGGCCTGCGGCTGCGCTCCTGACATCAATGGGGTCGTGATGGCTACCATCGACATGCACGTCCACCTTCCTGTGCCCGAGTGGCTCGAGGGCGCCCTCGGGCCGTATCTCGAATCGGCCGAGCGATTCTTCCACACGAAGGTGACGGCCCGGCCAATGGAGGACCTCGCCGCTGAGTACGAGGAACTCGACATGGTGGGCGTCCTGCTCGCCTGGGATGCCGAGACTGCCACCCGACGCCCTCCCCTGTCCAATGACCTCGTGGCGGGCGTCGTCAAGCGGTTCCCCGGCCGCTTCCTCGGCTTCGGCTCCGTTGATCCCTACAGGCCCGACGCGGCCGAACGGGTGCGGCGCCTCACCGATCTCGGGCTGGTTGGCCTGAAGCTCCATCCGACCATGCAAGGCTTTGATCCCTCGGGCGACCTGGCCATGCGCCTCTTCGAGGCCGCGGCGACGGCTCGTCTCGTGGTGATCACGCATACCGGCACCAGCGGCCTCGGCGCGGGCTGCCCTGGAGGACAGGGACTGCGCATCGATCTCGCCCGGCCGATCCTGCTCGACCGGGCCGCCGCCGCCTTCCCCGAAATGCCGATCGTCCTCGCCCACATCGGCTGGCCGTGGCACCTGGAGGCGCTCGCGATGGCGCTCCATAAGAGCAACATCTATATAGACATCTCAGGCTGGCGGTATCGCTACCTCCCTCCCGAGGCGCTGCGGGACATGAAAGGGCGCCTTTCCGGCCAGTTCCTCTTCGGCACCGACGTCCCGATGTTCTGCCCTGCAGAGCTGCTGAAGGACTTCGCCGGCCTGGACCTCCCCGAGGGGGCGGCCGCGAAGATCCTTTCGGAGAACGCAAGCCGGCTCCTCCGACTCAAGGGTTGATGTAGACTCTGCGGCATCGCAAAGCGAGAATTCCCCTTGACGGGAGCTGGCCGGCGTCATCAGAATAGGCAACCATCCCTGAGCGGGGCGTCCCCCCACAAGAGGAGGACATCGTGAAGCAGGTGGAGCCGCAGGTGTTTCTTCTGGCCCGGCCGGCGATCAATGAGGCAGGGCTCGCCGCCTACCTTCGGGCGGTGGGGGCCCAAGGGTGGGCCACCGATGCGCCCTCAGCCGCGGAGAAACTGATCGAGGTGGCAGGGCGCTCATGCTATCGCTCCTTCGAGCCGGGTCTCAATCCCAATGTGACGAAGATCCGGGAGGGGAGCAAAACCTATCTGGAGAATATCCTGGCGGTGAAGCACGGCAGCGTCCTCGAGCACGCCAACTGGACCTTTGCCTTCTTCAACGTAAGCCGCGTGTTTACGCACGAGGTTGTGCGGCATCGGGCCGGGACCGCCATCAGCCAGGAGAGCCTTCGCTTTGTGCGACTGACCGAGATCGGGATGTGGCTGCCACCCGAGATCCGCGAGAACCCGGAGGCGCTCGCGATCTTCGAAGAGACCGTGGTCAAGTGCGAAGAGGCTCAGACGCGACTGGCGGAAGTGTTAGACATCGAGGGGCGGCCATTTCACGAAAAGAAAGTCCTCACCTCTGCCATGCGCAGGGTCGCCCCGGACGGAGTCGCAACGACCATCATCTGGAGCGCCAATGCCCGCACGCTCCGCTGGGTGATCGAAGCCAGGACAGAGCCCGGGGCCGAGGTGGAGATCCGCATCGTCTTCGGGAAGGTGGCCGAGATCATGAAAGCGGATGCCCCGCACCTCTTCGGTGACTTCAAGCCGATCCCCCTTCCCGACGGCACGTCGCAGTGGAAGCCCAACCATAGCAAGGTGTAATCGGCCCGGATGTCCCCCCTCGCCTGTCATTGCAAGGCCGACGATGTCGGCCGAAGCAATCCTCCGAGCTTCCTTGCATTGCTCGAAATGACCCTTCGGCTCGGCTCAGGACAGGCCCTTCGACTCGGCTCAGGACAGGCCTTGCAGGTGAGATTGCGGAGCCTTCCCTGAGGATACCCGAAGGGGTCACTTCGTTCCTTCGCAATGACACCCTATTTGGTGCGATTGTAATAGTGCCGGCCAGGCGGCCATGATCTTCATGGCCATCCCGGGAGGTGTGATGAAATCCAAAACGCTGAACGTTGTCTTCGCAGCCGTGGCCTTGCTGGTTGCGTCGCTCACCGGGCCTGCCATTGCTGAAAGCCCGCCGGCCTCGGAGCCAACGACGAATACGGGCGGCACGAAGGCCACAGCGACTCCGAAAGCCCTCGACCTCAGGGACGCTCGGATCGTCGATCTGACGTACCCCTTCGACAAACACACCATCTACTGGCCAACCTCTCCGTCCTCGTTTCAACTCAACCGGCTCAGCTACGGCAGAACGAAGGCGGGCTACTTCTACGCGGCGAACTCGTTTTGCACGCCGGAGCACGGGGGAACCCATTTCGATGCGCCGATCCACTTTGCGGAAGGACGGCGAACCGTGGATCAGGTTCCAGTGGGGCAGTTGATCGGTCCCGGTGCGGTGATCGACGTCCAAAAGCAGGCTTCTGCCGATCCCGACTACCGGCTATCAACCGAGGATATCCGACGCTGGGAGCAGGCAAACGGGACGATTCCACAGGGAGCCATCGTGCTGCTCCGAACAGGATGGGGGGGGCGCTGGCCTGATCGGAGGCGGTATCTCGGCGACGACACCCTGGGCGATGCGTCACACCTTCACTTCCCGTCGTACGGAAAAGAAGCAGCGCAGCTCCTGGTCATCGAGCGCAAGGTCGCCGCGCTCGGCGTGGATACGGCGAGCATCGACTACGGCCCATCGACGGATTTCATCGTCCATCAGATCGCCAACGGCGCGAACGTGCCGGGCCTGGAAAACATCGCCAACCTTGAGGACCTGCCGGAATGGGGCGCCTGGGTTGTCGCATTGCCGATGAAGATTGGTGGCGGATCGGGCGGGCCGCTGCGGATCGTGGCGTTGATTCCGCACTAGCCCGGATTCTTCGCGAACAGGCGTGACACCCTCACCCGCACCCTCTCCCTCAAGGGAGAGGGTCCAGCCCCACATCCCCTCGCCCCCCGATGGGGGGAGAGGGCGGGGGTGAGGAGGCGCGGGACAGGGTGGTGACGGGGAAGGGGAGCACGTGCTGTGCAACCCCCGTTCAGATCGCTCGCCGCGACCCTACGGGGAGATATTCGTGAAAGATGCAGGCTAGTGGGGGGCCACCCGAGCAATCGCAGCTTCGTGGCGGTCGGTTTTACTCTGGGACCTCTCTTCCACAGAGGCCTCGCCAGAGTCGTGTTCCGACGGGCCGCGCTCGCATCCGCAATAAGTTTTGCAGCTGTTGACATGCTCACACGCGTCGTATAGTATCGACCAAGGTGTTGGCAGACGCTGCGCCGTGAGGGCTGCGGACAATCATTGGAGCAACGTGTTCTCCTCTGGAGGGAAACGACTCATGAAGCCACAAAAGGAAAATCCGATGACACGATTGAGGGCCTGCGTTCCGCTCTACTCAACGCTCGCCGCCATTGCCCTCATCCTTCTTGCTTCTCCTTCCCTCGAGGCAAAGAAGCAGAAGGCCGCGGTCGACCTCAACACGGCCACCCAGCAAGAGCTGGAAGAGCTCCCGGGCGTCGGTGCAGCGACGGCGAAGAAGATCGTTGCCGGTCGGCCGTACGCGTCCGTCGCCGACCTTTCGAAGGCTGCAGTCCCTGCTGCGACCATCAAGAAGATCACCCCACTCGTCAGCGTTGGCGCCCCTGCCGCCGCAGCCTCAAAACCCACTCAGGCCAAAGAGGCCCCCGCTCCAGCACCGAAGGAGCAAAAGAAACCTCAGGTCTCCGCGTCTGCCGAAGCGACTGTTGACCTAAACACCGCGACACAGAAGGACCTCGAAGCGCTCAAGGGTGTCGGCCCGGCCACCGCCAAGAAGATCATCGCAGGCCGCCCGTATGCTTCGGTGAACGATCTCTCGAAAGCCGGGTTATCGAAGAAGCTCATCAAGCAGCTCGCCCCCATGGTGACGGTTGGAGCGGCAGCGGCCCCGGCGGCCGCCACCTCAGCACCGAAGAAAGACGTGTCGGCCGCCACAAAAGCGGTTGAGTCAGCGAAGGAAAAGGCAATGGGGGCAAAGGAGAAGGCCCTGGCGACATCCGAGCAGGCGCTGACCCCTCCGGCGAAGGGGATGGTCTGGGTCAACACGGAGTCAAAGATTTATCACAAGGAAGGTGACCGCTGGTTCGGAAAGACCAAGCAAGGGAAATTCATGATGGAAGCCGAGGCGATCAAGGAAGGCTACCGCGAATCAAAGCAGAATTAAGCTCGAGGTGGCGGGCGCTTGCTTTGCCTCACGGCCTCCTGAGGAAGGCCGAGATTGCTGGCCCTTTGTTATAGGATCAGATTCGAACAACAACCAACAAGAGGCGGGCGAAGAGATACGTCGCCCAGGAGAGGAGGCCTGAGGATGCGTAGCCGAGCCGTTGTGGCGCTTGTGGGGATCATTGCTCTGGTGGTGTTCGTCGTGAGCTTATCGATCGCTGCGGGTCCGAAGTCCTACCAGTGGACGGGGACCGTCACCGAAGTGGACGCAAAGGCCAAGACCGTCAGCGTGGATAAGGGCGGGGAGATCTGGGAATTCTCTACCCAAGGCCTGAAGGACCTGAAGGTGAAAAAGGGCGACAAGGTGACCGTCCACTACCAGGCGATCGCGAAGAAGATCGAGGTAAAGTAACCAAGCCCGCTTCAGGCGGGAATTTCACAAGCGAGCCCCCGGGCATCCCGATTGTCGCGGTCCCGGGGGCTTTGTTTTTCTTAGGTCGAGCCCCATTCCCCCTAACGGCCATATCACGCGCTGCCCCGCCTCCCCACGCCACTTGCGCGCGGGGCGACAATCTGCCAGAATAGCGGCGGTATGGCAAAGACGCTCCTCGACAAGGTGTGGGAGGCCCACACGGTTCGCCTGCTCCCCTCGGGGCAGACGCAGCTCTTCTTCGGCCTGCACCTCATCCACGAGGTCACGACCCCGCAGGCTTTCCAGATGCTCCGGGAAGCAGGGCTGCGGGTCCGCTTCCCCGACCGCACCTTCGCCACCATCGACCACATCGTTCCCACCGCCTCTCAGGCCCGCCCCTTCCGTGATGTCCTGGCCGAGGAGATGACCGTCCATCTCGTCAGGAACTGCCAGGAGTTCGGCATCCCCCTCTTCGATCTGGACAGCGGCCGCCAGGGAATCGTTCACGTCATCGGGCCCGAGCTTGGCCTGACGCAGCCGGGCATGACCATCGCCTGCGGCGACAGCCACACCTCCACCCATGGGGCCTTAGGGGCGCTCGCCTTCGGCGTCGGCACCAGCCAGGTGCGGGACGTGCTGGCCACGCAGTGCCTGGCGTTGGCCAAACCCAAGATCCGGCAGATCCGGGTGGAGGGCGTGCTGTGCCCCGGCGTGTACGCCAAGGATGTGATCCTGGCGATCATCCACCGGCTCGGCGTCAAGGGTGGCGTGGGGTATGCCTATGAGTACGCCGGATCGGCCGTCGAAGCGATGTCGATGGAGGAACGCCTGACCATCTGCAACATGAGCATCGAGGGCGGAGCGCGGGTGGGCTACGTCAATCCCGACGCGACGACGTTCAGTTACCTGAAGGGCCGGCCCTTCGCGCCGAAGGGCGAGGCCTTTGACCGGGCGGTCACGTGGTGGACAAGCATGGCGACGGACCCGGGGGCCGCCTTTGACGACGTGGTTCGCCTCGATGCCGGCTCCATCCAGCCGATGGTGACGTGGGGGATCAACCCGGGTCAATCCATGGGGGTGGGCGAGCCGATTCCGCATCCGGCTGAGGCGCCCGAGGCAGAGCGGGCCGCCTGGGCCGAGGCCTTGGCCTTTATGGCACTCGATCCCGGCAGGACCATTGCGGGGACCCCCATCGACGTGGCGTTCATCGGCTCCTGCACCAACGCGCGGCTCTCCGACCTGCGGGCCGCCGCCGAGGTCGCCCGCGGGCGCAAGGTCGCAAAGGGAATCCGGGCCCTCGTCGTCCCGGGATCGCAGGGGGTGGCCAAGGCGGCCGAGGCCGAGGGGCTGCACGAGATCTTCCTGGAAGCCGGGTTCGAGTGGCGCAAGGCCGGCTGCTCCCTGTGTCTGGGGATGAACGAGGATAAGCTGCAAGGTCGGGAGATCTGCGCCTCCTCCAGCAACCGGAACTTCAAGGGCCGCCAGGGGAGCCCCACCGGACGGACCCTGCTTATGAGCCCGGCCATGGTCGCGGCGGCGGCGATCGCGGGCGCGGTGACAGACGTGCGGGAGTGGCTCCGGTGAGGGGTGACGTCAGACGGCCGGACGTCAGGTGTGAGCGCGCCTGCCTTATTGGAGCGGTCCTGCAAGGAGTGACACGGGGGTCGAACCCAGCGTCCTGACCGAAGGTCTCAATGAATAGAGGAGGGAGTACACGTGAAATGTTGTAGGGCTCTCAAAACCCTTTCCGTTGTCAGCGCATTTCTCTTTGCACTGGTGGGTTTCGGATTTGGAACGTGGGCGGAGGGTCAACAGGAGCTTGCGCCGAGCGCGGCGCAGGAGGCGCATCTGGAAG
>JBGQJI010000039.1:0-17280 GCA_041498975.1 Methylomirabilis sp. (SeqCode) | reverse complement strand
GAAGATGCCGTCGGTTCCGCGGGAGCCGGAGCTGGCGGAGGCGCCGGCGACGCTGGCGCGACCACCTTGGGAGGCACGATCTGGGCCGCGGGCGGGAGGGACGTCGGAGGAGAGGACGACGCCGGTTCCGCGGGAGCCGGAGCTGGCGGAGGCGCCGGCGACGCTGGCGCGACCACCTTGGGAGGCACGATCTGGGCCGCGGGCGGCGGAGCCTGCGTCGCCGCGGGGGTCGGTGGAGCGGCTTGCGCGGGCCTGATGCTGGCCGCCTTTCGGGCCTCAGTCAGGGCAAGCTGTGCAGTCGTGTTGACCTGCTGGATCGCGGTGTTGGTCTGCTGGGCCGTCTGCTGCAGAGCAGCCGTCACCTGCCGGGCCGTCTGCTGAGACGCCGCCACTCCCTGCTGGGCCATATCCACGGCCTGTTGAGCGGTGGACCCCGCCTGCTGCGCCGTGGTGGTCGCCTTCGCGGCCTCGGCCAATGCCTGTTCGACAGCCTTGTGAAGCTGCTGAATTGCGGCATTGGTCTGATCGGCCGTCTGCTGGAGGGCGGCCGTCATCTGCTCCGCGGTTTGCTGGGTGGCGGCGGACGCCTGCTGGGCCGTCTGCTGGAGGGCGGCCGTCACTTGCTGCGCGGTCTGCTGGCCAGTGGCTGACACCTGCTGAGCCGTCTGCTGCGAGGCGGCGGCCGCCTGCTGGGATACGGCTGTAGCATCCTGGGCGGCTGCAGCAGCCCTCTCGCTTGTGCCCTTTGCCTCCTGGGCCGTGACCTTCGCCTCCTGCGCCGCTGCCACGGCCTGAGCGACCTGCTTCTCAAATCCATCCAATCGCCGTCCGAACTGACTGACTTGATCGCCCAGGCCATCGACATGTCTGTTCAGCTCCGAGATGCCGTGACCTATCTCCTCGGATCGCCCTTGCACCAAGCGCATCTCAGTGGTCAGCTCGTCCAGCTTCGTGTCCAGATTGGCCTGCGATGAAAGGAACCCCTGGACGTCGGCCTTCCTTTCCTGAGCCGCCTTCGCGACCTGGCCTTTGAAATCCTGATCCATCTTTGCCAACTGGCCTTTGAGATCTGCGTCCGCCTTCGCGACCTGGTTCTTGAGTTCGGTTTCTGCCTTCTCCTGGCGGCTCTTCAGGTCGGTGTCCGTCTTCGCTACCTGGCTCTTGAGGTCCGACTCCGTCTTCGCAAGCCTTTCCTCAAGGGCCGCCCGCGCGCGCTCGCTGCGTTCCAACCTCTCCTGGAGGGTGATCCTGGCGCTCTCACTCCGGTCCAGCCGGCCCTTGAGGTCGGCCTCGGTCTTTCCGAGCCTCTCTTCCAGGGCCGCCCGCGAGCGCTCCTCCCGTTCCACCCGGCCAAGGAGGGCGATCCGGGCATTCTCGCTCCGCTCCAGCCGACCCTTGAGCTCCGCTTCGAGCTTGTTGATCTTCTCCTCAGCGAACACCCGTGAGCCTTCGCTTGTCCTGGAGACTGCCGCCACCTCGCTCTTCACCGAATCGACATCGCGCTGGACCAGGCGAATGGGCCTGTCCCCCTCACACCCCATCGTCAAGACAGCCAGGGTGGCGGCAACCGCGATGGAGGAGCCAACGCTTACGACCTTTTCCCAATAGTCAGCCATCCCACCTCTCTACGCTGTACACGGACCTCGTCTCATCCTGACCCCTCTCCCTCTGGGTGAGGGCGCTGTTTGCGCGAAGACCCCCTCACCCGCACCCTCTCTCCCGCTGTATAGACCGGAGTCAAGGGGGCGGGGGAATCTTCTCGCGCGATTTTCCGACTCAGGACACCAGTTGGCTACCGCTATTTCGGGCTCACGACGAAATGGGCCCGCCGATTCCACTTCCACGCCGATTCGTCGTGCCCGAGAACGAACGGGCGTTCCTTCCCGAAACTGATGGTGTTGATTCGGCTCGCCTCGATTCCGGCAACCACCAGGAAATCCCGCGTCACCCTGGCGCGACGCTCCCCAAGCGCAAGGTTGTACTCACTGGACCCACGCTCGTCGCAGTGACCCTCGAGCGTCACTTTGGCTGCTGGGTTCGCCTTGAACCACTGGATGTTATCGGCCAATGTTTTCCTCGAGTCGTCTCGGATAGCGGCCTGATCGAAGTCGAAGTAGATATCTTTGACGGTCAGCTCGACCGCCTTGGGCGCTTCTGCTACCGCGGGCGGCGCAGGTGGCGGCGATTGAGGCGTGGGGACCGGGGCAGGAGCGACAGGCTCGGCAGGAGCAGCGGGTGACACGGCTTCTGCGGAAGGCTGGCCTGCGGGGGGAGAAACGACTTCTGGAGGAGCCCCCACCTCGGCTCCGGGTGTGGCCTCCGCCTCCTTGACCGCTGGCGGTGTCTCCGGTTTCACCTCAGCCTCGGCGATCGGCGCCGGCGGCTCCGGCTTCACCTCGGGTTCAGTCACAGCCGCGGATGTTTCAGGCTTCGCCCCAGCCTCCTTGGCCTGGCCTTCAGGCTTGACCTCGCCCTCTCCGACCTGCCTCTGCGGCTTTATCTCACCCTCCGTTGGTTGGGGGGCTTGAGGTTCCGGCGCCGCACCGGCCTCTGGCGCAGCTTGAGCCTCCTGGGTGGGCGGCGTCATGGGTTCCTGGTAGGCCTGTCCGCCAGCGGGCGGCGTCTCCGCCTCCTGGACCTTTCCCTCCAGAGCAGCCTCGGATTCACCAGGCTGGGCGGTGACCTCAGCGGGGGACTTCTCTTCCGGAGCTGGAACCGTCGGCGGGACAGCGCTCACCGTTGGCGGAGAGGGTGGGGGCGCCGGCATCGAAATCGCACCCTGCGGTCCGATCGCCTTCGGAGCGGTCTCCGCAATCTCCGGCCGCTTCGGGCACCCAGTCAGAAACACTGACACGAGTAGTAGTGTGATGGTGGAACCGGTCCATGGCCGCCACACCTGCTTCATCTCCAATTCCTCCTTATCCTCCCCAATGATGCCTCCCACAACATCCCGCTAACCTCGCCGCTGTTGCCTTCGGCATGTCGCCAGGGGACTGCTGGCGTGCCTGCACTACGGCGACCAGTCGGCGAGGTAATTTTCCTTTCCGTTCTTGGTCACTTGTCGCATATTCGTCCCATCAGCCTTCATCACATACAGGCTGCGGCGCCCGTTTCGCGTCGATGTGAAGACGAGGTGGCGACCGTCAGGAGACCATGATGGCTCCTCGTTATTGCCTGAGTTCGACGTCAACTGCACCAGCCCCGTGCCGTCAGGGTTGATCAAGAAGATATCGAAGTTCCCGCGCAGCCTCCCGACGAAGGCGATCTTGTCCCCGCGCGGGGACCATCGGGGCGAGACGCTGTAGTCTCCCACGCCGAAGGTGAGGCGACGGAGGTTGGCCCCCTCGACGTCCATCACATAGATCTGGGGCGTGCCACCGCGGTCCGAGTTGAACGCGATTTGCCGCCCGTTCGGAGAGAAGGACGGGGAGACATTGATATTCGGGCCGACCGTGAGCGGACGGAGACCGGTCCCGTCTGGATTGGTGAGAAAGAGGTTGGTGCCCATGCCGCTGCTCATGGAAAAGGCGAGCCATTGCCCGTCCGGAGACCAGCCGGGGGCAATGTTGAGGCCAGGGCTGGACGAGATCTTCTGACGCCGCCCGGTCTCCAGATTGACCACGAAGAGATCCGGGTTCTGATCGCGATAGGACGTATAGGCGATCTTCTTGCCGTCAGGAGACCATCGTGGGGAGAGGTTGATCGAACGGTTCCCGGTGATGAGGACCGGGTTGTACCCGTCGTAGTCCATGACGTAGATCTCTTTCGCGCCATCCACAGAGGAGACGTAGGCGATCCTTGACGACGCGACCCCCTTGTCCCCCGTAAGCCGGTAGACGATCTCGTCCGCCAGGCGGTGCACCATCGTCCGCAGGGTGCGGACATCCCCCACGTATCGCTTTCCCGAAAGCATCTCGCCGCGCTTGACCTCGAAGAGCTGGCCTTCCAACATGAGCTCGCTCCCACGGGGCGAGAGCTTGCCGACCACCAGGGCCTGGACCTTGAGGGAATTCAGTGCCGGCAGTATCCCCTTTTCCTGGCCAAGCCCAACCTGCGTCGCCTCGAACGGGAGGAACGACGGTTCGATGACATCGAAGATCCCGGAATTCTTCAGATCATCGCTCAGAATGCCGCCTGCCTGCATACCGAGGTCCTCGGCCTTGAGGCCGAATCTGAAGGACGGAAAGCCCACGACCGCGATCGCGATCTTCTGCGCTTCCTTCCTATAGATGTCTATCGTAAATTTTTCCTCGGCAGACTCGGCTCCGAGGGGGAAGGCAGTGAGGGTCAGGACCAGGGCGAGCAGAACGCTGGCGCCACTGCCGCGACGGCCCGATCGCATCAACTCTTGACTCCCTCAAAGTTGAAACGGATTCTCAGAAAGAGCGTCTCGGCCTTATACAGCGGAGGCAGCGGCGGGAGCGGGGTCGAGAGGCGGACAGCCCGAAGGGCCGAGTCGTCAAGCAGCCGGTCCTCCGATGACGAATCGACGGCCATGTCCCGAACCTGCCCGGAGCGGAAAATCCTGAGAGAGAGGACGACGCTGGCCATGGTGCCGGGGCTCATCTTTGGAGGGGTCCAGTTCCCTTCGATCTTATCCTGGATCAGGACGATATAATACGCCAGCGCCGGATCGGTATTCCCAACTGTCACTCCGGTCTCCGTGCCCACCCCGATCCCTACACCGGCACCAGATTGGCCCTCGGTCTCGATTGCAGGCGCGGTGATCGCCGGAGGAGCCACAGCAGCGGGCTTCACGGCCTTGGCTTCAAGTCGAGCCTCTTTGCCTGTTCCAAGCGTCACTTTCGGAAGCGTCAAGGCGGGCGGCCTGATCACAGGCTGGGAGATGGCGGGCGGCGGAGCAACCCGGGGCGCCACGACAACCGGCGTGGTGAGGATGGGAGCCGGCGGGGCAGGCTGGACGCTCCGCAGGGGCGCGGGTTTCACGACGGACAATGGTGGAGGCAGCGCGACGGCGGGCGGAACGATCTGGGCGATGGGCGGGGCTGACTTCGGCGCGACGATCGCCGGAGGGGCAGGCGGTGGCACCAGCGGGGCGGGGGCCCGGCGCTCGGGCAATGGGCGCTTGGTTGACAGGGTCATCTCATCGGTTCGAGTCGGAGGAGACAGGGGTCTCACCACCGTCTGAGGGATGGACGGGGCTTGCGGGATGACGGGCGTCTGCGAGGCAACCGGCGTCTGCGGGATGACGGGCCGTGATGTCGACGGCAGCGTAAGCAGGTCCCTGGGCTGCGCCGCCTGGGGAGCCGGAGCAGCCGCCTTTGCCCCTGCGGGAGGAGAAAGGCGCGCCCTTGCCTGGCCGCCTCCCCCGGGTGGAGCCACGAGCGTCACTTCGTAACTGACCGGCACTTTGAAGGGCGTGTGGCGAAGCCACTGGGGGGCATACATGACGGCAACCATCAAGAGTCCATGGAGCAGAAATGAGAGACCGGCCGGGTACGACACGTCCGGCCATGGAAGGCGCCGCTCGATCGCTCCCACCAAGCCGCTATCTCCCCTCCGCCCCGGGGACGATCGGTTCGGTCACCATTCCCAGACGCTCGATGCCGGCCTTCTTCACCGCGTCCATGACCTTCACGACAACGCCGTAGGCTACCCCCTCATCCGCCCGAAGGAAGACGGCGGCCTTCGGGTTGCGCTGCCGAAGCCCCGTCAGGACCCGCTCCAGTCGCGCCATGGTGATCGGTTGATCATCCAGGTAGATGGCTCTGTCCTTGGTGACCGTCAGCATTAACCGCTCCTCAGGCCCGACGTTCTTCGTTTCCGTCTTTGGGACCTTGACATCGATCCCCCTGAGCATCATCGGCGCCGTGATGAGGAAGATGATAAGGAGCACCAATACCACATCCACGAACGGGGTCACATTGATCTCGGAAAGCGCGGTGCCTCCGGGGCGCTGATCCGATCCCACGCTGAACGAGGCCATCGCCATCACCGACTCCTCGCCAGGATCCGCTCGGCCAAGGCGAGAAACTCGAGACCGAACAATTCCATTTCAGTGACCTGCCGCTTGATCTTGTTCACGAAGTAGTTGTACGCGATGACCGCAGGGATGGCGGCACCCAGCCCGGCCGCGGTGGTGATCAGGGCCTCCGAGATACCCGGGGCCACCGCGCCCAGGTTCGCGGAGCCCGCTTGGCCAATGCTCGCGAAGGCATCCATGATTCCCCACACCGTCCCGAAGAGACCGATGAATGGCGTCACGTTGCCTGTGGTCGCCAGGAAGATCAGGTTGCGTTCCTGCTGGGAGACCTCCTTCATGCTGGCATGGCGCAGCGTTCGGCTGATGAGTTCGAGCGGCTCCTTATGAATGGCCATTTCGGGCGCCCTCGCCGATGGCTCCTGGGCGACCGGCCCAGGGTTGCCCGGCCCCGGGTTTCCCTTCACAAGGTGGCTGAGCTCTCGGTAGCCTTCCTGAAACACGACGGCGATGGGACTTTTGCCAAATCGCTTCGACTCTTCAAAGGTCGTATAGAGGTTTTTTGCCGATCGGAAGATCTGCAGAAAGCGAGCCGACTCCTGTTGGCCTCGCCGGAACGTCCGGAACTTCATGAAGATGAGCGTCCAGCTCATCAAGGAGAAGAAGAGCAGGATGAGCAGCACCCCTTTAGCGATGATCCCCGCTTGTGCAATCAGGCTCACGACATTCATGTCATAGGTCCTTGAGTTCAGCTTATACCATCACCGCGCGCAATCGTCAAGTCCTTTACCTTGCCCGTTCGAAGCCCCGGAACCCGCGGATGCCGCTGGCTTCCAGGGCCTTCCGCTTGCCTTGGCATGGGCCTTGTGGCATGATGGACGCGGCCTGCAGTCGAAACGGACGGGAGGAATCACGCGCCGTGAAGGTCCGCTGGGGAATCCGAGGAAAACTGATCGCCTCGATGATGGCGACCCTGATTCCGTTCCTCGTCCTGAGTCTCTTCTGGTCGTACCGCGAGTTGCAGGCGGAGCGGAGCAAGATCCAGCTCGAGACCCTCCGCTTCGCCACCTCGGGCGCAACGGTCGCCGATGAGTTCGTCACCACCTCCGAGCACGTGCTTATGACCCTTGCCGAGGCCCCTGCCGTCAAGGCCAAAGATCGACAACGGCTCGATCCGCTCGTCAAGAGGCTCAAGCCGAAGCTCCCCCACTTCATGAACTTGGCTATCGTCGATGACCGGGGTGAGCTGGTCGCTGCGGCCATCGGCCCGCAACAAGGACGGCGGGTCTCTTTCGTAGACCGGCGCTGGTTCCAGGAGGTCTCGCTCAGTCATCGCTTGGTGATCAGCGAGCTGATCACCGGACGACTGACCGGCCTCAAGAACGTCGCACTCGCATATCCTATTCGGGACAACGAGGATCGGTTCCTTGGCGCCGTCGTTGCGCCGATCGATCTCAAGGGGCTCCAAAACGCCTTCGGCAGGCTGATGCTGCCGACCGACGCAGTGATGGTCGTCCTCGACCGGCGCGGTACGGTTCTCATGCGCTTCCCGCCCAACGTGGATTGGATCGGCCGGCAGGTACGCGATCTGCCCCTGTTTCAGGAGGTGGTTAGAAGCGATCGCGGTTTTGTCGAAGGTCCCTCCTTCGATGGCACCGTTCAGCTCAACGCCTTTGCCGCTACGGGGAAGGTGCCGTGGTCGATCCTTGTCAGCATTCCGACCTCTCGCATTCACGCCAGCTTCATGGTGCAGGTCAGAAAGGCCGCGTCCTTAATCGCCGCCGCCTTGAGCATCGCCTTCATTCTCGGGGCGCTCCTCTCCAGGTGGATTGCCGAGCCAGTACGGCGTTTGGCGAAAGGGGCCAGGGCGATTGGTGAGGGAGAACTCGATGCGCGGATTGAGAGAACCTCCACCGACGAGATCGGCCAGCTCACCGACGCGTTCAACCAGATGGCGGATAGTCTCCAGACGGCCCGCGCCCAACGAGAGCGTCGAACTGCTCAACTTGCCACGCTGAACGCCATTGCCGAAGCGATGAGCCGCTCGCTCGACCTCGAGGAGGTGATGCGAGAGACCCTGTCCAAGGTGCGCGAGGTCTTCGATGTCGAGGCAGGCGCCATTTCGCTCATTGGGCCCGACGGCCAGCTCACCGTCAAACACCATCAGGGCATCTCCGACAGCCTTGCCGAGCAGATCAAGACTCTGAAGCCCGGCGAAGGCGTAGCGGGTCAGCTCGCACAGATGAAACGCCCTGTGGTCGTTCGCGCTCACGAGCACCCCATCCCTTTTCTGATCCCATTCCTTTCCCAAGAGCAGATCGAGACCATCGCGGGCACCCCACTCATCGCTGAATCTCGGATCCTGGGGGTGATGATCCTGGCCAGCAAGAGGGCCCGGGAGTATTCCCCCGACGAGATCGAGCTGCTGGCCACCATCGGCAGTCAGGTTGGAGTGGTGATTGATAACGCGCGCCTGCATAACCAGATGATGGAGTCGAAGACGTACCTGGAACAGGTCATCGAAAGCTCCCACGACGGCATCATCACCGTAGATCCCGACCTGACCATCAGGACGTGGAGCCGGGGAGCAGAGCAGATATTGGGCTGGTCCAGGGAAGAGGTCATCGGGCAGCAGGCGCCGTTCGTCCCTGAGGATCTCTGGGAAGAGGCAAGAACAATGGTGGAACGGGCCATGGAGAGCAGACAGGCCGTCTACTATGAGACGGTCAGGCGACACAAGGATGGTCGGACCATCGATGTCAGTCTCACGCTCTCTCCCCTCCTCGGAGTCCACGGGGCGTTGATTGGCTCTATGGCCATCCTCCGGGATATCACCCAGCGGAAGCAGTTCGAGCGCGCCTTGCAGGCGTCCGAGGAGAAATACCGAACTCTGTTCGAAAGCGCCAACGATCCGATCTTCCTGATCGAGCCTGAGACGGGGGCCATCCTTGACGCGAACCGACAGGCTATCGCCACCTCGGGGTACTCGGCTGAGGAACTCCGCAGCATGGTGATACCCGATATCCACCCTCCAGAAGAACGGGCGAAGGTCAATGGGATCGTCAGGGAGATTTTGGAAAAAGTGGCGATCATGAGCTTCGAGGGAACGAATCTTCGTACCCGGGATGGGCGGTTGATCCCCCTAAGTATCAGCGCTCGCCTTGCGGAGTTCAGTGGACGTCGCGTCATCGTGAGCATCGCGCGGGACATCACAGATCGGCAGCGAGCAGAGGATGAACGGGCGAAGATCCAGCGGCAGCTCCTGCAGGCCGAGAAGCTGGCCGCACTGGGGCAACTCGCCGCCGGAGTCGCGCACGAAATCAACAATCCCGTGGCCACGATCGCCGGCTGTGCCGAGGGCCTGTTGGATAGGGCTTCCCACCCATCGCTTCGAGCCAAGCCGGAGTTCCAGGACTTTCCCGAATACCTCGCCGTGATCGAGGAAGAGGCGTACCGGTGTAAAGAAATCACCGGGGGACTTCTCCAGTTCGTTCGCGCCGAGACCGCCGATCGTGAGCCAACCGACATCAATCATCTCCTGCAAAAATCGTTGGAGCTAACCTCCCACCAGTCCCGATTCAGCGGTCTCGAGCTCCAGCTCGACCTAACCCCTGACCTCCCAATGCTCCGGGCCAACCTGAACAGATTGCGCCAGGTCTTCCTGGCCCTGGCAGTCAACGCGCTGGAGGCGTGTGGCGGGAAGGGCAGTCTGACGGTGCGGACGCGGGAGCGTCCCACCCAGACGGGCAGCGAGGTCATCATCGAGTTCGAGGACCAGGGCTGTGGCATTCCTCCGGAACTCCTCGGAAAGATCTTCGAGCCGTTCTTCACTACCAAGGGCGAACAGCGTGGGACCGGGCTGGGGCTGGCCATCTGCCAGGGGATTGTGACAGAGCATGGGGGGCGGATCGAGGTCGAATCAGAGGTGGGACGGGGAACCCTATTCCGAGTGATCCTCCCCATGTCCCACGAGGTTGCCTGAGGAGCCGCATGGAGCCACATCCGATCCGAGTGCTGGTGGTTGACGATGAACCGAACTTTCGGAAGGTGCTGGTCCGCGAGTTGGAGCGACGTGGGCACCAGACCGGCGCCGCCAAAGACGGTGCAGAGGCGCTGGAGCTCTTGCAGGACAACGTAGCAGATATCGTCCTGCTCGATCTCAAGATGCCGGGCCTGGACGGCATCGAGGTGATGCGCCGGTTGAAGGAACGGCCTGATTCACCGGAGATCATCGTCATGACCGGGTTCGGCAGCGTCCCCACAGCCATCGAGGCGGTCAAGCTGGGAGCGTACGATTACGTGACCAAACCGTGCAAGATCGAGAAGCTGGACCTCCTCGTCCGAAAGGCGTTCGAAAAGCGGCGTCTCTCCAGTGAGAATCTCCTTCTCCGTGCGAAGCTGCAGACGACCGAGGAGTGGTCCGGCCTGATCACTCAAAGCCCCAAGATGTTAGAGGTGCTGAAGCTGATCAACCGCGCCGCCCCGACCGACTCCTCGGTCCTGATTCTCGGAGAGAGCGGCACCGGCAAGGAACTGGTGGCCAGGGCCCTGCATGGACGGTCGCCCAGGAAGGCTGGCCCGTTCGTCGCCATCCACTGCGGGGGGCTCCACCGGGAAATCCTGGAAAGCGAGCTCTTCGGCCACGAGCGGGGCGCCTTCACCGGCGCGCACGCCACAAAGCCGGGCCTCTTCGAGATGGCCGATAAGGGGACAGTCTTTCTGGACGAGATCGGCGAGATGCCGCTCGAAAGCCAGGTGAAACTGCTCAGGGCGCTTGAAACCCAGTCGTTCTATCGCGTGGGGGGAACCCAGCCCCGGCAGGTGGATGTCCGGGTCGTGAGCGCGACGAATAAGGACCTGGCCGAAGCGGTCCGCCAGGGACAGTTCCGACAGGATCTTTTCTATCGGATCAATTCAGTCTCCATCACCCTTCCGCCCTTGCGGGAGCGGCCTGAGGATATCCTGTTGCTTGCCGACCACTTTCTCGCCGATCGCCCGCCTTTTTCGCCGATGCGACTGTCTGAGGAAGCGGCCAACGCCCTGGTGCAGTATAGCTGGCCGGGCAATGTTCGGGAACTCAAGCACGTGATCCAGCGCGCCCTGATGCTGGCACCCGGAGAGGCAATCGAGGGACAAGATCTGCCTCTCGACATCCAGGCCGGCATCCAGACGGGGGGACCGACGCCCCGCCGACTTGACGCATTGGAACGGAAGCATATCGTGGACGTTCTTCAGCAGGTGAAAGGCCATCGGGGAAAGGCCGCCGCCATCCTCGGCATCGACCCCAAGACCCTCTACCGCAAGGTTCTCGCCTACCAGATACGCCCCGAAGAATACCTCGCCTAGGCAGACCGGCCCGGCAACATGCCCGATCGCAAAGGCCAAGTTCGGGCTAATCACCCGACTGGGCGGCCCTCCCGTTTTACCGCCGTCGCAGGACGACTCATTGGAATTCGGCACTTCCATAGCGGAGCCCTCCTGGCACTCCCCTTGCTCCTCCTGGTCGCGGTTGCTTACAGCGAGAAGAGGACCAGAAGAGGAATCGATGCGGATTCTTGTAGTGGACGACGATTATCACGATGGCGAGCAAGTCAGCTCCTTTGCCAGGAAGGAAGGGATAGAAGTGCGAGTGCTGGACAACCTGACAGATGCCGTCCGAATCCTCATGGCCGAGGAGTATGATCTCCTCTTGCTGGATATGCACCTGCCCGGCTTCAACGGTGTGACGGCCCTCTCCCTTCTCAACGAAGTCGCGCCTCACACCCCGATCATGCTGCTGGCCAGCCAGGCTTCTGCGTACTCTACCCATCAGTTGTTGCAAGCTGGCGCCTTCAGGGTCCTGGAAAAGCCCCTGGCACGAGAGACCCTGCTGGCTGCCATTCGCGAGGCGTGCGCCTCACGCCATCCCGGTACCTCTGACGCCTGAGGACCAAGAATGTTACTTGAGAGGAGGTGAGAGAAAGATGACAAGCACCATGGTGATTGTAGGACTGATCGCCGCGCTCGTTCTGACCGTCGGGGGGCCCGGATTCTCCGTCGCCCCGGCGAATGCGGAAAAGATGGACGCCGACATGGGCATGATGAAGGCGACTGCGGTCGACCTCATGGCCCTCAAGGCGGAGATCACGTCTATCCAGGCCGAACTACAGAGGCTTTCCGCCAGAGCCGGTGCCATGACCAAGATGATGGACAAAGCCACAAGCGACTACTGCGCGAGCGTCCCTGACGCGCTGCTCGTGAGCGGATTCGCCCCTGGTCTCTGCAAGTAAGTGGCTCGTAGAGGTAATGCCGTCAGAGCAGAGGGCCGGTAGCGCGTCCGGCCCTCTGCTCGAGACGAAGGGGAAAGAGGAGAACCATCAAGGCGACATGGCTAGGGCCATACGAAGGAAGATCGAAGAGGACATACGAGCAGGGGAATGCCAAACTCTCGAGAAGTAGGTGCTATCGGGTCGCGTCCGCAGGACAAAGGCGCGAGGGTGGCAACAGTGGGCCAGAGAGGATCGACAGGAGTCCTTCCTTCCAGAGCAACCAGAGCAAGTAGCCAGATTTCCCACGAGGAAGAGCGGCTTCTGATCGACCGGGTGAAGGCTGGCGAATACGAGGCCTTCGATGCGATCTTCCGCCGGTATGTCGCCCAGGTCCACCGGCAGGTGTTCAGGCTCATCGGAAACGAGGCGGAGACGGAAGAGGTCGTTCAGGACGTCTTCCTGGCGATCTACGAGAAGATCAGGACGTTCCGAGGCGACTCAGCCTTCTCGACATGGCTCTACCGCCTCACGATGAATGTGGCCCTTACCAGGCTTCGCAAGAGAAAGAGGAGAAACGAGGTCTACCTGGACGATTATCTGCCCCGTTTCCAGCAGGATGGACACCATAAGGTGAGGCCGGTGGTCAATTGGGAGGACGAGCTCGACCAGCGGCTCGAGAAAAAAGAGCTGCAGCGGCTCCTCCGCGAGGCTCTCGATCAACTCCCGCATGTGGATAAGGCCGTGATCGTCATGAGCGACCTTGAAGGGCTCTCGAATCGCGAGATCTGTGAGGGCTTAGGGCTGAGCATTCCGGCGGTCAAGGCGCGGCTCCACCGCGCTCGCCTTTTCCTTCGGGGGAGGTTAGCGGTCTCTCTCGGCTACTCACCCTCCTAACCTTGTTGATGAAGCCTCGCAGGATGGTCACGCGAAATTCGGCGCAGCGCCCCACCCCGAGAAGGACAGATATCACCTGTCAACAAGTCACCGGCTTGATCGTGGACTATGTGACCGGGGAACTGGCCACCGAGACGACCCTGGCGTTCAAGGCGCATTTGCGGAAGTGCCCGGACTGCATCGCCTTCTTGAGCACCTACCAGAAAACGATCCAGGCGACCCGATTTTTGGCGTATCGGTCTATCCCTCCGGAAATGCGGACACGGCTCCGACAGTTCCTCCGTTCCAGAATCCAGGGATACCCGAGCGGCGGTTAACCCCCTCGACTCTCCTCGCTTTCCTCACCAGCGCGCATCCTTCTGTCCTTTGCAACGTCTAAACTAGATGAGATAAGAGTGGCACGTTCATCGTTCACCGAACGCCACTTGAGGAATCGGAATGAATTGTCGAGGGGTGACCGCCCTGATCGTCGAGTATCTATCCGGATCGCTTGACTCCCAGACGAAGTTGGCCTGGGGCAGGCACCTCCTCGATTGCAGAGATTGCGTGGCCTTCTTTGAGACATACCGGAAGAGCATCGAGGCCCTCCGAACTCTGCCCTGTAAGGAGATCTCCCCTGACGCGCGGAATCGGATTCAACGATTCCTGGAAAGACGGATCAAACGCTTGACTCTTGTCCATTGAGCACCCTCACCCTCGATTCCCTGCATCTTTCTCCCCTAGGCGCCGTCAAAGATAGGCAAGAGGGGAAGGCTTGGACGATGATCCAGTTCTCTCAAGAGATGTGCGGCGACCTGGCCGCCGCGTCGAAGCGTGAGTGGCTCGAGACAAACGGGCTTGGCGGATTTGCCTCCTCCACCATCGTGGGACTCAACACGCGGCGCTATCACGGGCTGCTCATCGCCGCCACCAAGCCGCCGGTCGGCCGCCTGGTCCTGCTCTCGAAGCTGGAAGAGACCGTCATCATCGATGGGCAGCGATTCGAGCTTTCGGCCAACCAGTATCCGGGCGTCGTCCATCCGCAGGGCTACCACTACCTCAAGCGGTTCCGGCTCGATCCCTTCCCCGTGTTCACGTATGAGATCGACGGGTTGGAGATTGAGAAGTCCGTGTTCATGATCCACGGCGAGAACACCACAATCGTGCAGTACGAGCTTCGCGCCAACGGGAAGGGGTCGACCTCGCCGTCACGTCCAGCCTCCGGAAGCTTGCAGCTTGAGGTCCGACCGCTCATTGCGTTTCGCGATTATCACGGGACGACCCACGAAAACGACGCCCTCGACCCCCATGTCCAGTCTGACCCGGGTGCGGCCACCGTGGCGCCTTACCAGGGGCTCCCCGCCCTGCACCTCGCCCACGATGCCGATGAGCTAGATACGACGCACTACTGGTTTCGCAACTTTGAGTACACGGTGGAACGAGAGCGCGGGCTCGACTTCGCCGAAGATCTCTTCAGCCCCTTCGCGCTGAGGTTCGACCTGACGCATCGCACAAGGGCGACCGTCATCGCTTCGACGGAGCGCCGAGATGTCAGGCGCGTCTCCGAATACCGGCAGGCAGAGATCGATCGGCGAAAGGCAGTGCTTACCGCATCCGCCATTGACGATGAGTTTGTCCGGACGCTCGTGGCGGCGGCCGATCAATACATCGTCGCACGGGGCGATCAGCGGACGGTGATCGCCGGCTACCACTGGTTCGGCGATTGGGGTCGCGACACGATGATCGCGCTCCCCGGTTTGACGCTTGTCACGGGCCGCGCGGATGTGGCCAAGAGCATCCTGCTGGCCTTCGCCCGCCACGTGGACCGCGGAATGCTCCCGAATCGATTCCCGGACGCGGGCGAGCAGCCCGAATACAACACCGTGGATGCCACGCTGTGGTTCTTCGAGGCCGTGCGGGCACTTCTCCACTACACTGGCGATTACAAGTTCGTCCACACGAACCTGTATGACGTGCTGACCGACATCATCGGCTGGCACGTCGGTGGGACGCGGTACGCCATTCGCATGGAGGAGGATGGACTGCTCGCCTCGGGCGAAGCCGGCGTCCAACTGACCTGGATGGACGCCAAGGTCGGCGACTGGGTCGTGACACCCCGGTATGGCAAGGCCGTCGAGATTCAAGCGCTCTGGTACAACGCGCTGCGCGTGATGGAGCGCCTGGCGGATAAGTTCGGCGACAAGCCAGGGGAGAAACGTTACGGCGAGATGGCGGCCCTCGCCAACGGGAGTTTCAACCGCGTATTCTGGAACGAAGCGGCCGGGTGTCTTTATGACGTGGTCAGCGGAGAGGCGCGCGACGCCTCCATCCGGCCCAACCAGATCTTCGCCGTCAGCTTGCCCCATACGATGCTTTCCGGCGAGAAGGCGACACGCGTGGTTGACGTGGTGGAGCGCGATCTTCTCACGCCCTACGGGCTGCGAACTCTTGCGCCCGGCGATCCGCAGTACCGTGGACGCTACGAGGGAAACCAGTGGAGCCGAGATGGGGCGTACCACCAGGGTACGGTTTGGGCGTGGCTGATGGGACCCTTCATCACCGCCTACATGAACCTATACGGCCGGACCAGTGAAGGTCGCCAAAAGGCAATGAACTGGCTGGCAGGATTCCGCGAACACGTACGCGACGCCGGACTCGGCCAGGTCTCGGAGATCTTCGACGGAGACGCCCCGCACAAGCCGCGTGGCTGCATCGCCCAGGCCTGGAGTGTAGCGGAATTGCTTCGCTCCGCCGTCGAGGACGTGTATGATCTGGACCCATCGACGCTCGATGCAACGGCGCGCCTGCAGGGAAACCCGCCTCGCCATCAAGGAAGGAAAGGGAGGAAACAATAGGCTCTCCAGCCGATGGAGGCGACGGCAATCCCTCAATTATGCTAGAGATGTTGAAGCGGCATTGGCCCGAGTATCTGATGGAAGGCGCCGGGCTTGGTATCTTCATGATCTCCGCCTGCGTCTTTGTCGTGATCCTCGAACACCCCTCCTCGCCCGTCCGGCAGGCCATCTCGGATCCCCTGCTCCGGCGCATGCTCATAGGTTTGGCGATGGGCCTGACGGCTGTCGGGATCATCTACTCCCCTTGGGGGAAGCAATCAGGGGCGCATATCAACCCCTCTGTAACGTTGACCTTCTTGCGGCTCGGAAAGGTGAAGATCTGCGACGCCTTCTTCTACGTCGTAGCTCAATTCGCTGGGGGGATTGCCGGGGTATTGGTGGCGGGAGCTGCGCTCGGGCCTTCGATCGCCCACCCCTCCGTCAACTACTCCGCCACCGTCCCCGGTTCGGCCGGGCCCGGCATCGCCTTCCTAGCTGAGCTCTTCATCTCGTTCGGCCTCATGTCGGTGGTGCTGATCGCCTCTAATGCTGATCGCCTGGCCCGCTTCACAGGGCTCTTCGCCGGAGTCCTTGTCGCGACCTACATCAGCCTGGAAGCGCCGCTCTCTGGAATGAGCATGAACCCGGCGCGAACGCTTGGGTCTGCCATACCGGCGCAGGTCTGGACCGCGCTGTGGATCTACTTCATCGCCCCGCCGCTCGGGATGCTGTTAGCCGCTGAGGCGTACCTACGGGCAGAAGGCGCTCAGAGGGTCTTCTGCGCCAAACTGCATCATCAGAATTCGAAACGTTGCATCTTTTGCGGAGACCCAGGCATCAAAAGGAGTGTCAAGCAACCTGCAAATCACCCGCCAACCCCGACGTCAGGCGCATGGAAAGGATGAAGAATGGCCGAAAAAGTTGTCAAGACTGAGGAAGAATGGAGACAGCAACTCACCGAGGATCAGTTCTCTGTGACTCGAAAGAAGGGAACAGAAAGGGCCTTCACAGGCGAATACTATGACCTTCATGAAAAAGGAACATTCCAGTGCGTCTGTTGTGGAAATGACGTATTCAGCTCAGAAACAAAGTTCGACTCCGGCACAGGATGGCCGAGCTTCTGGGCAGCAAACGGAAGCGGGGCTGTCAGAACTGAAACTGATCACAGCTTCGGCATGAGACGAAGTGAGGTGCTCTGCAACAAGTGTGACGCTCACCTGGGTCACGTCTTTCATGACGGCCCGGAGCCGACACGTCTGCGTTATTGTATCAATTCAGTTGCCCTTATATTCACGAAGAAGGAATGATTTGGCGATGCGGAATGGTACTATGGCAAACGCATTACATGGGGTTACATTGTCATCGCGAGCGACCAAATAAGCCG
>JBGQJI010000038.1:0-17310 GCA_041498975.1 Methylomirabilis sp. (SeqCode) | reverse complement strand
CGGCCTGAATAGCCTCTCATTCGGCGTTGCCGTCATCCCATACACCTACCGCCATACCACATTGGGAGGCAAACAGGTCGGCCGGCGCGTCAACCTGGAAACGGACATGCTCGGAAAATACGTCATCCGATATCTTGAAGGGCTCGATCTTCTTGGGGGGAAGGGGTCGGTCACGGAATCAGACCTCCAGGAGCTGGGGTACGGCTGAGCAGGTTCCACGGAGCAGAAATGGAGGATATGATCCACTTTCATACCATTGAAGAAGCGATCCGCGATTTGCGCGACGGTAAGATGGTCATCGTCGTGGACGATGAGGATCGGGAGAACGAGGGCGACCTCACGATGGCAGCCGAGAAGGTGACGCCCGAGGCGATCACCTTCATGGCCACGGAGGGGCGGGGGCTGATCTGTATGCCCGTCCTTGCGGAGCGGCTTGATGAGCTGCGCATCCCGCCGATGGTGACGGACAATACCGCGCCACACGAGACCGCGTTCTGTGTGTCTGTGGATGCAAAGCGCAAGGTGACGACCGGCATATCCGCCCAAGATCGCGCGATCACCATCCAGACCATCATCGACCCCAAGACGACGGTCGATGACCTGACAAGCCCGGGGCACACCTTTCCGCTTCGCGCTCGGGAGGGTGGCGTGTTGACCCGTGCGGGACAGACCGAGGCCGCTGTTGACTTGGCCAAATTGGCTGGCCTGTACCCGGCTGGAGTGATCTGCGAGATCATGAACGATGACGGGACGATGGCCCGGACCCCTGAACTGCATCGGTTCGCTCGCACGCACGGCATGAAGCTGATCACCGTCAAGAGCCTGATCGAGTTCCGATTGAAGCGAGAGCGATTCGTGAGTCGGGTCGCCACCACCACCCTGCCGACACAGTATGGCCGATTCACTGCAATCCTGTATTACAGCCAGGTGGATAAGAAGCACCATCTGGCCCTCGTCATGGGAGAGGTCAACGCCGTCGAAGAAACGCTGGTGCGGGTCCATTCGGAGTGCCTCACCGGCGATGTCTTCGGCTCGCTTCGATGCGACTGCGGGCCCCAGATGGACAAGGCGCTGGAGCTGATTGCCGGAGAGGGAAAAGGTGTCTTTCTCTATATTCGACAGGAGGGCAGAGGGATCGGCTTGGCGAACAAAATGCGGGCTTATGAGCTCCAAGACAGGGGCCTTGACACAGTCGAGGCGAACATGAAACTGGGCTTCAAGCCCGATCTCCGAGAGTACGGGATCGGAGCCCAGATCTTGTCGGATCTTGGACTGTGCAAGATCCGGCTGCTGACGAACAACCCGCGGAAGATCGTAGGGCTCGAGGCCTACGGTCTGCATGTGGTGGAGCGTCTCCCCATCGAGATCCGCCCGAATGCCGAGAATCGCGCCTACCTGCAGGTGAAACAGGAGAAGTTGGGTCATCTCCTCGAAAAGCTCTGATCCCGGCCCAAGTTTCCAGGTGACTTCTTGATGGCTTTCTGGCATGAGTAGAGGACATCTCGACCTACCAAGATGGAGCGTTCACAACCAGGTCCGCACAGCTCTGGGGGGATGGCGTTGAAAACGACCGAAGGGAATTACCTGGCGAGAGGGTTCCGATTTGCCCTTGTGGTGAGCCGCTTCAACGAGTTCATCACCACGCGGCTGTTGGAAGGTGCGCTCGATTGCCTGCTCCGCCACGGCGCGGAAGAGGGCGACCTGCATCTGGTGAAAGTGCCGGGGGCCTTCGAGCTGCCCTATGCGGCGAAGCGTCTGGCTGCGTCGAATGGCTACGACGCGGTCATCGCCCTTGGCGCGGTGATCCGGGGAGCCACGCCTCACTTCGACTATGTCGCTGGAGAGGCAGCGAAGGGGATCGCCTCGGCCAGCCTCGAAACCGGCGTCCCCATAATCTTTGGCGTCATCACCGCGAATACCATCGATGAGGCGATCGAACGGGCCGGCGCGAAGGGCGGGAATAAGGGGTTCGAAGCAGCCCTTTCAGCCATCGAAATGGCGAGCCTTTTCGCCCAACTCAAATGAGCGAGTAGAGGGGTCGCACCCCCCTCACGACGAAGATGGGAAAGCGTCATCGGGCCAGGGAGCTCGCGCTCTCGTTCCTGTACCAAAGCGAGTTTTACCCCCTAGAGGCTTTCGAGGAGCGGTTCGAGGCCTTCTGGGCCGAGCACCCTGCTAGGCCGGATGTCCGATCCTTCGCCGAGGAGCTGGTTCGAGGCGCCCTGGGCCGGCGGGAGTCGATCGATGCGGTGCTTTCCTCGCACGTCGAACACTGGATCCTCTCCCGCCTGGCGCTCGTCGATCTCTGTATCCTTCGACAGGCGACCTACGAGCTCCTTTTCCACGGCAAGACGCCGTTGAAGGTTGCGATCGATGAGGCGATCGAGCTGGCCAAGGAGTTCGGCGGGAAAGACTCTGGGGCTTTCGTCAACGGTGTTCTCGACAAGATCTACACCCTCGCCAAAGACGCCTCCCCTGCCCCGCTTCCATGACGCAGCCTCCGGCGGGCCACGAGGCCATACTGCCGCCCTTCAGGCCTGTCGATCGGTGGGAGTGCGGAAGAGCGAAGGCTGGACCGCTAACGGGACACAGGGAGGGGCTACCCCCTATGGATACTTCCTGAAGACCAGGGTAGCATTCGTCCCGCCGAAACCGAAGGAGTTGGTGAGGGCGACTCTCACGTCCGCCTTGCGGGCATTGTTGGGGACGTAATCGAGATCGCACTCGGGATCCGGCTCCTCGTAGTTGATGGTAGGCGGGATCAGCCCGTGATGGACGGTGAGGACGGTTGCCAACGATTCGACCCCGCCTGCCGCTCCCAAGAGATGGCCGGTCATCGATTTGACTGAGCTGACAGCCAACTGATAGGCGTGGTCGCCGAAGACCTTCTTGATCGCCTTGGTCTCAGCAGTATCGCCCGCAGGTGTCGACGTTCCGTGGGCATTGATATAGTCCACTTCCTCCGGTTTCAGCCCCGCATCTTCAAGGGCGAGGAGCATCGCCGCGATCGCCCCCACCCCTTCTGGCTCTGGCGCGGTGATGTGGTAGGCATCCGCCGACATCCCGTAGCCGACCAGCTCGGCATAGACCTTGGCGCCGCGCTGCAGGGCATGTTCCAGCTCCTCGAGGATCAGAACACCCGCGCCCTCCCCCATCACAAAGCCATCACGGCCCTTATCAAATGGACGGCTGGCACGCTGGGGGGCGTCGTTCCTCGTGGAGAGGGCCTTCATGGCGCAGAACCCTCCGATCGTGAGCGGTGTGATGACCGCCTCGCTCCCTCCGGCGAACATGACGTCAGCAGCGCCCCGCTTTATCAGTTCGAAGGAGTCACCGATCGCGTGGTTCCCGGTCGCGCATGCTGTGGAGACACAGGAGTTCGGTCCGCGGACCCCAAAGCGCATCGCGATCCGCCCGGAGGCCAGGTTCGTAATGATGGAGGGGATGAAGAACGGGCTGATACGGCTGGGGCCTTTCTCCAGCAAGGTCCTGTACGACTCCTCAAGGGCCGGGACTCCGCCCATCCCGGTGCCGATAAGGGCCCCCACACGGCCCCGTTCGGTCTCCTTGATCGTCAGTTTGGCATCATCGAACGCCATGATCGCGGCCGCCAGAGCGTAGTGAATAAAGCGGTCCATCTTCTTGATCTCTTTCTTCTCCGCGTAGAGCAACGGGTCGAAGCCTTTCACCTCTCCGGCGATCTTGGTATCGTGGTGACTGGCATCGAATCGGGCGATTCGGTCGATACCCGAGACCCCTTTCACCAAGTTCTCCCAAAAGACCTCGCTGCCAATCCCGTTGGGCGCGACCACCCCCAGGCCCGTCACGACCACTCGCCTCATCGCCTCTGATCCCCTTCGCTGTACGTGGCCCATGCTGCGGGCCGGTCTCATCACGCGGAATGCGCCTTGATATACTCGACGGCGTCTTTGACGCTCACGATCTTCTCGGCCTCTTCATCAGGGATCTCAATTCCAAACTCCTCTTCCAGGGCCATCACCAACTCCACCGTGTCGAGAGAGTCGGCGCCCAGATCCTCGATGAAGGAGGCTTCCGACGTCACCTCTGCTGCATCGACGCCCAATTGATCCACGATGATCTTCTTCACCCTCTCCTCAAGCCCCGTCACGCCAGCCATCACCCCCCCCTCCCTACGGCCTCGGTGCCGTACCATGGATTACATTCGCAACCCGCCATCGACATTGATCACCTGACCCGTGATATAGGCGGCGGCCGCTGAGGCAAGAAACGAAACCAGGGCGGCCACTTCCGTCGGATCGCCGAATCTTCCAACGGGGATCTGCCTCAGATAGGCCGCCTTCAGATTCTCGGGCAGGCCTTCGGTCATTTCGGTCTCGACGAACCCGGGAGCCACAGCATTCACCGTAATCGCCCGCGAGGCGACCTCCTTCGCCACAGCCTTGGTGAACCCGATCAGGCCCGCTTTCGATGCGACGTAGTTCGCTTGACCCGAATTGCCCATCAGCCCGACCACCGAACTGATATTCACGATCCGGCCACTCTGTTGCTTGAGCATCGGTCGGAGTGCGGCGCGTGTGGTGAAGAATGCGCCCTTCAGATTCACGTCCAAGACGGTGTCCCAGTCTTCTTCCTTCATGCGGATAACCAGCCCGTCCTTGGTGACTGCGGCGTTATTGACCAGGATGTCAAGGCGCCCAAAACGCTCGACGCTTTCCTGAATAAGCGCCTCGGCGTCTGGCCGCCTCGCCATGTCAGCCTGAAGGGCTGCCCCCTCGGCTCCTGCCGCCCGGATCTCAGACACCACTCGTTGGGCTGCCTCCAAATGCCTGGAGCAGATCATCACCGTGGCGCCTTCCGCCGCGAGCATCAGGGCGATCGCTCTGCCGATCCCCTTCGAGCCGCCGGTGACGACAGCCACCTTTCCCGCATGACGGCCCGCTGTGACCATCAGGCACGCGCCTTCACCTGATCCAGCGCGACCCGCAGGGAGGCCGGATCCTCTCCGTTCAGCGCGATGACCTCTTTCGCGATCCGCTTGATCAGCCCGGTGAGAACCCTTCCTGGACCCAGCTCCAGGAAGAGCGTGACTCCTTCTTTCACAAGTCTTCGTATCACATCTTCCCACCGGACCGGACTTGAGACCTGCCGAACGAGGCTCCGGATGATTTGTTGACCTCTGGTCAGGAGCTCGGCATCGACATTGTTGACCAGCGGGACTGAGGGATCGGCGATGGGAATCGAGTGCAATACGCCTTCCAGCCGTTCACCCGCCGGGCGCATCAACGAGCAGTGAAAGGGCGCACTCACCTGAAGGCGGACGGCGCGCCTTGCCCCCCGTTCCCTGGCCATCCGGATGGCCTGCTCGACCGCCTCCGTCTCCCCGGCGATAACGACCTGACCGGGCGCGTTCAGGTTGGCGACCTCAACGACCCCAACTCGCCCGGCCTCCCCACATAGCGCAAGCACGCCCTCCTGGTCGAGACCCAGGAGGGCGGCCATCGCTCCGGCCCCAGGCTCCACGGCCTCCTGCATGAACTCCCCTCTCTTTCTGACGGTGCGGATCGCGTCTTCGAACCGGAGGCTGTCGGCTGCCACGAGCGCCGAGTACTCCCCGAGCGAGTGACCGGCGACGTAATCAAACCGAAGCCCCTCGCGCTGGAAAGCGGCAAAGGCGGCCATGCTGACCGTCAGGATGGCGGGCTGGGCGTTCGCCGTCAACGTCAGGGCGTCTTCCGGCCCTTCGAAGCAGAGACGCGCCAGGTCCATCCCGAGAGACTGACCGGCCTCCTCGAACACGGAGCGGGCTTCAGGTACCTGCTCCCAGAAGTCCCGCCCCATGCCGACCTGTTGCGAGCCCTGGCCCGGGAACACAAGCGCGATCACGCTCATTGCCTGGCGGCTTGGATCAGGCTCACCAACGGATCAGGGCGGAGCCCCAGGTGAGCCCTCCCCCGAACGCAGCCAGCAGGAGCAGGTCGCCGCGCTTGAGCCGCCCCGCCCTGACCGCTTCGTCCAGGGCAATGGGAATCGAGGCTGCGGAGGTGTTGCCGACGCGGCCGATGTTCACCACGATCCGCTCCTTCGGCAGACCCAGCCGCTGGGCGACTGCATAGATGATTCGCGCGTTGGCTTGGTGGGGAACAAAGAGATCGATGTCAGAAACCTCGACGCCGTTCGCCTTCAGCGCCGCCAGGGCGGCATCCTCCATTGATCGGACCGCCATCTTGAACACCTCGTTCCCATTGGCCATCTTGATCTTGACAAGATTCTCGTCCAGGACTCTCTGGCTCACGGGGTGGCGCGAGCCGCCCCCCGGGATGATAAGCTGTTTCCCCTTCGACCCATCGGCGTACAGGTGCGTAGAGAGAATTCGGGAATCGCCGGTTGTCCGCTGCACCAAGGCGGCTCCCGCCCCGTCGGCGAACAGAACGCATGTGGCTCGATCGCTCCAGTCTACGACCTTCGAGAGGGTCTCCGCGCCTACCACCAGGATGTTCCGCTCGAGGCCGGCTCGGAGATAGGCGTCGGCGACCGATAAGCCATAGATAAAGCCCGAACAGGCGGCCGAGAGATCGAACGCCGCGGCCCGTGACGCCCCGAGCCGATCCTGGAGGACGCACCCGGTCGAGGGGAAGAACATGTCGGGGGTTACCGTGCATACGAGGATCAGGTCCACATCAAGTGGGTCGACGCCGGCCGCCTCGAGCGCGCGTCGACCGGCCTGTTCGGCCAGATCTGAAGTCGCTTGGCTATCGTCTGCGATTCGCCGCTCGGAAATGCCCGTTCGAGTGACGATCCACTCATCGCTGGTGCTGACGATCCGCTCCAGGTCGGCATTGGTGAGGACCCGATCCGGAACCGAAGCGCCGGTGCCCGCAATCCTGCTGCCGTACATGGCAACCCCCCTCTGACTAGCGCCGTTCCAACGTGTTCGGACAGATGGCAAAATTATGCGACGGCCGATCCAGACGGCCGCGCGTCATGTCATCGTCAGGCGGAGAAGGTCGGAACGGCACTAGCTGGTAGCAATCCCTTCCATGATATGCTCGACCACCCTATTCTCGACGCATTCGGCGGCTACTCGGATCGCGTTCTTAATGGCCTTGGCGGTGGAGCGACCGTGGCTGATGATGCACACCCCGCGTACTCCCAGCAGGGGCGCACCGCCGTACTCTGTGTAGTCAACCCGCTTCTTGAAGCGCTGAAAGGCGCCCCGCGCCAGGATGCCCCCCACCTTCCCGACAAGTCCCTTTGCGAGCTCCTCTTTGAGAAGGACCGTGAAGAACTCCGCGGCGCTTTCGCTGATCTTCAAGGCGATGTTGCCGGTGAAACCGTCGCACACGATGACATCGGCTGTCCCGCTAAAGACCTCACGGCCTTCGATATTCCCGGTGAAGTTCAGGGACGGCTCCTCCTCGAGTGCCTTGAACGCCTCGCGGGTGAGTTCGTTGCCCTTGCTCTCCTCTTCTCCGATGCTGAGCAGTCCGACCGTAGGAGATTTCTTTCCCATCACTTGACGCGCATAGACATCTCCCATGATAGCAAACTGCAGGAGGTGTCGCGCTTTACAATCGGCATTGGCCCCGACATCCAGCAGGATCGAGTGACCCCGTAATGTCGGGACGATGAGGGCGATGGCGGGTCGCTCGACACCGGGAAGAGGGCCCAGGGTCATCAGTGCGGTGGCCATCACCGCGCCAGTATTGCCGGCGCTGATGAAGGCATCGGCCTCTCCCCTCTTGACCAGCTCCAACCCCACACGGATGGACGAGTGCTTCTTCTTGCGCAGCGCCCCCAAGGGGGATTCATGCATCCCGACCGTCTCGGGGGCGTGGCAGATCGCGATGCCGAGGCCGTTGGTCGAGTGCTGCTGAAGCCTCTGATTGAGCTCCTCTTCGTTCCCCACCAAGAGGACGGAAAGGCCGAGCTCTCTGGCAGCCGCCACCGCTCCCTCAACGTTGACCGCCGGGCCTTGGTCGCCGCCCATTGCGTCAAGGGCTACACGTGTCCCCATACCTCTCTGCCATTCGGGATCGCGTGGAACTAGGTCTCGTCCCGTTTCACGACCTCCCGGCCGCGATACTGCCCGCAGGCCGGACAGGCACGATGAGGAAGTTTCCGCTCATGACAATTTGGACATTCGACGGGAGTGGGGATGGAGAGCGCGTCGTGGGACCGCCGCTTTCTTGTTCGAGCATTGCTGTGTCGACGTTTCGGAAGGGGCATGTGATCCTCCTGGATACGCGCAGGCTAGCGTAGATGCTGAAGGGGGCGAAGCCTTGGATCGGGTTCCTCGACGCGGCACTGGCAGGAGGTTTCGTTCAGGTTGAGCCCGCAGCGGGAACAGAGGCCACGGCACTCAGCCCGGCAGAGGGGCTGAAGCGGCACGTTCAGTAGGACGCTCTCACGCAACAGCCCCGAAAGGTCGAGGCGATCGTCCGTAAGGACATCCACATCCATCTCCGCAGCGGCCAGCTCGACCTCCTCGCCGCGAAAGGTCTCCTGGGTGCCGAGGTACAGGACTGCGAACTGGTCCGATAGTGGAACAGAAACCGGTTCGGAGCATCGGCTGCAAGGGACCACCGCAGTTGTCGTGAAGCCTCCCCTCGCGAGGATGCCATCGCTCTTGCGTTCGAGATGAAACGAGGCCTCGACCGGGGCGAGCGAAATCCATAACCCATCAACCCCCTCCCAATGGGGCTCTTCGTGAATGTGAACATCCAGCCCCTCAGGAGGGATCCTCGACCGCGCCACCAGCATCGTGAACTCCATCAAAGCTGGGGAATTATACAGACGTGATACTCCGAAGTCAAGGGATTTCCTCGTCAGAAGGGGCGCCGACCCAGGCTCTGGCCTAGGTCGGTTCCCCTCTTTCGGCAGTAGAAAGGAGCTCCATTTGACTGAAAAAGTAGGGGATTTCAAAGGCCGCCGACTCCGCCGAATCAGAGCCGTGAACAACGTTTTTCTCGATGCTGGTTGCGAAATCCCGCCGCAATGTCCCCTCCGCCGCGTTGAGAGGATCGGTGGCGCCCATGAGTCGCCGGACGCGCTGGATCGCGCCCCCCCCCTCCAGGACCATCGCCACGCAAGGCCCAGACGCCATAAAGTGGGTGAGGCTCTCGAAGAACGGCCGGTCCCGATGTACCTGATAGAACCCCTCAGCCTCTTTTTGCTCGAGCACGACCATCTTCAGTCCGCGTATAATGAGTTGTTCGGCCTCAAATCGCCGGATGACCTCCCCTACAATCCCCCTGGCCACAGCATCTGGCTTCACGATCACCAAGGTCTGTTCCATGGCTTCCCCCCTGGATTGAAAAAAGAAGACCACCCGCTCAAGGCGGATGGCCTCTGGTCATGCACTGGTCGGGCTACCGGCTGAGGGCCTTCTTTACAGCCGCGCCCATCCCCGCCGGGCTCTTCACCACGGTAATGCCGGCGCGCCGCAGGGCGGCGATCTTCTCTGCCGCCGTTCCTTTCCCGCCCGAAATGATCGCCCCCGCATGCCCCATCCTTCGACCGGGCGGCGCCGTCAGGCCGGCGATGTAGCCGATCACTGGTTTGGAGACGTGACGCTTGACGAACGCGGCAGCCTCCTCCTCAGCAGTCCCCCCGATCTCTCCGATCATAAGGATTGCCTGGGTCGATGGGTCGGCTTCAAACAGCGCCAGGCAATCGATGAAATTGGTTCCGATGATCGGATCCCCGCCGATCCCAACACAGGTGGACTGTCCAAGGCCCAAACGGGTGAGCTGACCCACCGCCTCATACGTCAGGGTCCCGCTCCTTGAAACGACGCCGATTTTACCCCGCTTGTGGATTTGGCCTGGCATGATCCCAACCTTGGCCCTTCCGGGTGAGATAATCCCGGGGCAATTCGGACCGATCAGACGCGTTTCGGAGCCGCGGAGAAAACGGGCGACGCGCACCATGTCCAGGGTCGGGATTCCCTCGGTAATGCAGACGACCAGTGAAACCGCTGCCTCAATGGCCTCCAAGATGGCATCGGCGGCCACAGCGGGTGGGACGAAGATCAGAGAGGCATTGGCCCCCGCCTTGGCCACTGCCTCGCGCACTGTGTCGAAGACTGGAACCCCCTCATGGCGGATGCCGCCTTTGCCCGGGGTGACGCCCGCGACGACTGCGGTCCCGTAGTCACGGCATGCCAGGGCGTGGAAGGTCCCCTCTTTGCCGGTGATGCCCTGGACGACCAGGCGCGTCTTCTTATCGACGAGAATGCTCATGATTCCTCAAAAAAGTTCAGTGTTGAGAGTTCAGCGTTCAGAGATAAAGCATGTCTTCCCGCTCGCTCGTCCTTTATGAACTCTGAACTACGAACTCCGAACTACGAACTATAAACGCCCTGTCTTGGCGGCCTTGACGGCCTTCTCTGCCGCCTCCTGCATCCCGTCGGCGGTGATGAAATTCAGGCCAGATTCCTGAAGCATCCGCTTTCCTTGTTCCACGTTCGTCCCTTCCATCCGGATCACGATCGGCACGGTGACCCGGAGGGAGCGAACGGCATGAATGACCCCCTCCGCTAGCCGATCACACCTCAGGATCCCACCGAAGATATTGATAAGGACCGCCCTGACCGATCGGTCTGAGGTCAGGATACGAAAAGCATGTTCGATCTGTTCGGCGCTCGCGCCGCCGCCCACGTCCAGAAAGTTGGCAGGCTCACCGCCGGCGAGCTTCACGAGATCCATGGTGGCCATGGCGAGACCAGCCCCGTTCACCATGCATCCCACATCGCCGTCCAGCTTGATGTAACTCAGCCCGAACTTGGAGGCCTCGACCTCGAGCGGGGACTCCTCATCGAGATCGCGCAACGCCTGCACATCGGGGTGCCGAAACAGCGCATTGTCATCGAAGTTCATCTTTGCATCCAGGGCCAGGAGCCGGTTGTCAGCGGTGATCACCAGGGGGTTGACCTCGACAAGGGAACAGTCTTTTTCGTGGAAGGCCCGGTAGAGGCCACGGAACAACTCGATGGCCGCGGCCTGTAGAGACTGGGGCAGCCCTAGTCCGAAGACGAGCTGGCGGGTGTGGAAGGCTTGGAGCTGAGTCGCGGGGTCCACGGCGACCTTGATGATCTTTTCGGGATGCTTCGCCGCCACCTCTTCGATGTCCATGCCGCCCGCTACACTGCCCATGATCACCGGCAATGCAGCCTTGCGATCGACAACGATCCCGGCATACAATTCGCGGGTGATGGGGCTTCTCTCCTCCACCAGGATCTGCTTTACCACGCTGCCATCGGGGCCGGTCTGATGCGTGACCAGGCGGGAGCCGATGAGTCGCTCTGCTGCGGTCTCAGCTTCCCCTGGCGAAGATGCCAGCACAATGCCGCCAGCCTTGCCACGACCCCCCGCGTGGATTTGGGCCTTGACCACCACGGCGCCGCCAAGCCGCTCGGCGGCACTCCTCGCCTCCATGGGCGTGACGGCGACCTGCCCTTTCGGAACGGGAACCCCATATCCGGCGAGGATGGCCTTCGCTTGATACTCGTG
The DNA here is from genome assembly GCA_041498975.1 of Methylomirabilis sp. (SeqCode). Lineage (GTDB taxonomy): Bacteria > Methylomirabilota > Methylomirabilia > Methylomirabilales > Methylomirabilaceae > Methylomirabilis. The sequence goes on along the minus strand of JBGQJI010000038.1, from coordinate 5,818 downwards.
TATTTTCATCCTTCACGTCCCTCTCGCCCCCTGGGCATCGGCTTCCCGATGGGCAATCGACCTCCCGTCAGATTCGCCAGCATAGCAGGCCACTGTTCACTTGGGGGATGGCCGTGGTGGTCAGGATCCCTGCGGGGCAGACTTCGATGCGGCTAACGATCGTGCGCCCCTCCAGGCTACTGAACATCCGTTGCTCAACGCGCCGGGGCTGCCCGTGGCGCCGGACGTGAGGTTGTCCAGGTCCTCGCAAGCACTGACAGGCTGTGCCCCTCAGGTCGCCGCACCCTGGTGCGACACCCTCCGGCCTTTGAGGCTCGCCCTGATGAAGTCGCCGTTCATCCGCGCAATGAAGTAGAGGCTGACCTCTTTGGGGCACACCGCCGCGCACTCGCCGATGTTCGTGCAGTTGCCGAACATTTCCTTCTCCATCGCGGCCACCATGTTGCGCACGCGTTCGGAGCGCTCGGGCTGCCCCTGCGGGAGGAGGCCGAGGTGCGAAACCTTCGCGGCCGTGAACAGCATCGCTGAGGCGTTCGGGCACGCCGCCACGCAGGCACCGCAGCCGATACAGGCCGCGGCGTCAAACGCGAGATCCGCGCTTTCTTTCGGGACCAGGATCGCGTTGGCGTCGGGCGCCGAACCCGTCGGCGCGGTGATAAAGCCGCCCGCCTGGATGATCCGGTCGAAGGCGTTCCGATCCACGATCAGATCCTTGATGACCGGGAACGCTTTCGCACGCCAGGGCTCGATCGTGAAGCTGGCGCCGTCGCTGAAACTTCGCATGTGGAGCTGGCAGACGGTGGTGGCGCGCCTCGGCCCGTGGGCAACGCCGTCGATCATGAAACCGCACGTGCCGCAGATGCCCTCGCGGCAGTCGTGCTCGAACGCGATCGGCTCCTCGCCTCGCCCGATCAGCTCCTCGTTGACGACGTCGAGCATCTCGAGGAACGACATGTCTGGGCTGATGTGTTTCGCTTGGTAGGTGACGAAGCGGCCTTGGGCCTTTGCGTGCTTCTGGCGCCACACCTTGAGAGTCAGGTTCATCGTCGCCGGCTCCGTGACACCGGCATGCGCCATGGGGGGCCTACTCGAGATGCACGCGGCGTCATTTGTAGCTTCGCTGGGTGAGGTGAACGTACTCGAAGGTGAGGGGTTCCTTATGGAGGTTTGGCCGCGCCAGCGTGCCCGTGTATTCCCAGGCCGCCACGTAGGCGAAGCGCTCGTCGTCGCGCTGCGCCTCGCCATCCGGCGTCTGGCTCTCCTCGCGGAAGTGCCCACCGCACGATTCCGTGCGGTGGAGCGCATCGATGCACATGAGCTCGCCCAGTTCCAGGAAGTCCGCCACCCGAGCCGCCTTCTCGAGCGACTGGTTCACCTCCTCGTTTCCCTCGAGCACCCGGACATTCTTCCAGAACTCCGCGCGCAGCTCGGGGATGCTCGCGAGCGCGCGGCGGAGCCCGGCATCGTTGCGTGCCATGCCGCACTGCTCCCACATGATATGCCCGAGCTCCCGGTGGAACGAGTCGACCGTGCGCTTCCCATCGACACCGAGCAGCCGGTTGACGCGCTCCAGGACCTCGGCCCCCACCGCACGGAAGGCTGGATGGCGCGCGTCCAGCTTGTCAGGCTTGTTGCGCGCAAGGTAATCGGCGAGGGTGTACGGGAGGATGAAGTAGCCGTCGGCAAGCCCCTGCATCAGCGCGCTCGCGCCAAGCCGGTTCGCGCCGTGGTCGGAGAAGTTCGCCTCCCCGGCGACGAACAGCCCGGGGATGGTCGACATGAGGTTATAATCGACCCAGAGGCCACCCATCGTGTAGTGGGCAGCGGGATAAATCCGCATCGGGATCCGGTACGCGTTCTCCCCGGTGATCCGCTCGTACATGTCGAAGAGGTTGCCGTACTTCTCGCGGATCGCCGCTTCGCCGAGGCGCTTGATGGCGTCGGCGAAGTCGAGGTGGACGCCCCGCCCGCCCGGGCCGACGCCGCGCGTCTCGTCGCACACTTCCTTTGCCGCGCGCGAGGCGATGTCCCGCGGTGCCAGGTTGCCGTAGCTTGGGTATTTCCGCTCGAGGTAGTAATCGCGGTCATCCGGCGGGATCTGGTCCGGCGGCCTGGTGTCCCCGGCCTTCTTCGGCACCCACACGCGCCCATCATTGCGCAGCGACTCGCTCATCAGCGTGAGCTTCGACTGGTGCTCCCCGCTCACCGGGATACACGTCGGATGAATCTGCGTGAAGCACGGGTTCCCGAAGAACGCCCCGCGCTTATGGGCCCTCCAGATGGCCGTTGCGTTCGAGGCCTTCGCCATCGTCGAGAGATAGAACGCGCTGCTGTAGCCACCGGTGGCCAGGACAACGGCGTCACCGACGTGACACTCGATGGCACCGGTGACCAGATCGCGCGTCACAATGCCGCGCGCGCGCCCATCGACGACGACGAGATCGAGCATCTCCCGTCGGGAGTACATGCTCACCGTGCCAAGGCCGACCTGGCGCTCGAGCGCCTGGTACGCCCCCAGCAAGAGCTGCTGTCCCGTCTGGCCCCTGGCGTAGAATGTGCGAGAGACCTGGGCGCCGCCGAAGGACCGGTTATCGAGAAGGCCACCATACTCGCGGGCGAAAGGGACGCCCTGGGCGACGCACTGGTCGATGATGTTCACGCTGAGCTCGGCCAACCGGTACACGTTGGCCTCGCGCGCTCGGAAATCGCCGCCCTTCACGGTGTCATAGAAGAGGCGGAACACGCTGTCGCCGTCGTTTCGGTAGTTCTTCGCCGCGTTGATGCCGCCTTGGGCGGCGATCGAGTGGGCGCGGCGCGGACTGTCGTGATAGGAGAAGCACTTGACGTCGTAACCCAGCTCGCCGAGTGAGGCGGCCGCCGCGCCCCCAGCGAGGCCCGAGCCCACGACCAGGATCGTGTAGCCCCGCCGATTGATCGGACTCACCAGCTTCATATCAAAGCGGTGCCGCTCCCACTTCTGCTCGATCGGCCCCGGCGGGATCTTCGCGTCAAGCCCGCTGTCTGCGACAGCGGCTGCCGTATGGCCGACCTTCGTCTCAACATCCATGTCTGACACCCTCCATCACTTGACGAGCCCGACGAGGACTGCGGTCGGTATGGAGATGTTGCCCAGGATGACAATGGCCGACGAGACGGTGGCGAGCGCCCGGTAGACGCGACTGGCATTCTCGGTGTTCACGCCGAGCGTCTGGAACATGCTCCACACCCCATGGTACATGTGAAGCCCGAGCGCGACCATCGCCGCGATGTAGAAGGCCGACACGTACCACACGGAGAACCCGGTCACCACGTTCCGGTAGACGGACATGTCCTTGAACTGCCCGGGCGCGAAGCCGACGGCGCCGAAGGTGAAGTGCAGAAGGTGGTAGATCACGAAGAGGGCGATGATGACGCCGCCCCACCGCATGGTCCGCGAGGCGTACGTCGCTTGGATCGCCTCCCACTGTTCGTAGCCCAGCGGCCGTGCAGCGTAGCTCATCCGCGTGAGCTGCACGGCGGCCACTATGTGAAGCACGGTCGATGTCAGCAGGATGAGGCGGGCCACCCAGAGGAATTGCTCGTGTCCGAGGGCAGGGCTGCCCACCTCCCGCAGCCAGACGGCGTACGCGTTGAACTTCGCCTCACCCTGGTAGATCTTGAGGTTTCCGAGCATGTGACCGATGGCGAAGCCGATCAGGATGAAACCGGTGACGGCCATCACCACCTTCTTCCCGATCGAGGTGCTCCAGAGTGTCATCGCCGCGCTCGCGTTCATTGACGTCTCTCTCCCACCCGCATCCGCGCCGCACGCCCCTTCTCGCTGGCTAAGAACCGTGGCATATACGCACTGGCCAATCACGCAGGTGCATGATATGAGCCGTCGACAAGATTGGCAACGAAAAGAGTCCCCCTCCTTCCCGCCCCGGCGGGCTACTTTGCCTTTGCGGCCTTGCCCCCTTTCCCCTTCGGCTGCATCTGTGCCATGTGCTGCTTCATTTCATCGAGCTCTTTCTTCATGGCCTCATTCTCACCCTTGAAGGTCATCATCTCGGTCTTCAGATCCGCATTCTCCTTTTGAAGCGACGCGACCTGCGCCTTCAGTTGCTCGTTCTCTTTCTTCACCTCCTGCCCGCACCCGGCGACCAACAGCCCTGCAGCCAGCATCAGGGACATCCCGACGTTTCTTCCTGCCCGTCGCATCATGATCTTTCCTCCTCCTCCTCCTCCGAAAGGTTAACAGCAAATAGTTCAGAGTTCATAGTTCAGAGTTCATCGATAACTCCGGAGGTGGGTTCTGCCTATGAACTCTGAACCACTTGGTTCCACTCTGAACGCCCTTTAGAGCTTCAAGATGTCGACCAGCTCCTTCACTGAGGCCGCCGACCTGTTCAGGGCAGAAGCCTCGTCCGGCATCAGCCGGATTTCGATGATTTGCTCCACACCGGAGGCACCCAACTTGACCGGGACACCGACGCACAACCCTCGAATCCCATACTCTCCATCCAAATACACGCAACAGGGGAGGATCTTCTTCTTGTCTCTTAGAATCGCCTCCACCATCTCCATGACGGAGGCGGCCGGCGCATAATAGGCGCTCCCAGTCCCCAGAAGGGCCACGATCTCTCCCCCGCCGCCGGCCGTCCGCTTCACCAGAGCCGCGATCCGATCCGGCGTCAGAAGCTCGGTGATCGGGATGCCCGAGACGGTTGAGAAACGAGGAAGCGGGACCATCATGTCGCCGTGTCCGCCCAGGACAAAGGCATGAATGTTCTCAACGGAGACTTGAAGCTCCTGCGCGATGAAGGCCCGGAAGCGTACGGAGTCCAGAACACCCGCCATGCCGATGACCCGCTCCCGAGGAAAGCCGCTCCGCCGAAACGCCAACTGGGTCATGGCATCGAGTGGATTGCTGACCACAATCAGAATAGAGTTCGGCGAATGGGCCACGATCTGATCGATCACGCTGCCAACGATCTTGGCGTTCGTGTTGAGCAGGTCGTCGCGGCTCATCCCGGGCTTTCTGGGAATCCCCGCTGTGACGACGACGATATCGGAACCGGCGGTCTCCTCATAGTCTTTCGTGCCGTAGACGTGGCAGTCATAGCCCAGGATTGGGCCTGCCTGGAGGAGGTCCAAGCCCTTCCCGTGCTGCACGGTTTCCAGGATGTCGATGAGCACGACATCGGCCAACCCCTTCGTGACAAGGTACTGGCCAACCGTGGCGCCGACGTTGCCGGCCCCGCCAACCACCGTCACCTTCGGTCGCATCGTTGCCTCCAATGGTTCACAGTCCACGGTTCACAGTTCACGGAAAGGGCCGACGTCTGCTCCGTCCGTTAACCGTAAACTGTCAACCGTGAACGACTACATGTTCTCGATGACGGCGGTGGCAAACTCCGAGCACTTCAGCTCCTTGACGTCGGTTGCCCCTTCCGCGCGCAGCAGCCGCGCGAAATCGTAGGTCACCCGCTTCTGGGCGATGGTCCGCTCAAGGCCCCGCACCACTAGATCTGCTGCCTCGTTCCATCCCAAGTGGCGCAGCATCATGTCTCCGGACAGGATGACGGAGCCAGGATTCACCTTGTCAAGGTCCGCGTACTTCGGGGCTGTGCCGTGGGTGGCTTCGAAGATCGCGTGGCCTGTGAGATAGTTGATGTTCCCTCCAGGCGCAATCCCGATCCCACCGATCTGCGCAGCGAGCGCGTCGGAGAGATAGTCGCCGTTGAGGTTCGGTGTGGCGATCACATCGAACTCATCAGCCCGCGTAATGGTCTGCTGCAGCGTGACGTCCGCGATCGAATCCTTGATCATCAGCTTG
>JBGQJI010000037.1:0-18412 GCA_041498975.1 Methylomirabilis sp. (SeqCode) | reverse complement strand
GAGGTGTTTCCTCTGGCGGTTGGCAGAAAACTCCAGAGGTTGATCAAGGGCTCCGAGCTGCTTGCGATCAAAGGGAGCGGTCACATCCCGATGTGGGAACACCCCGACGAGACGAATCAGGCGATTCTGGATTTCCTCAGCCGATAGGGACCGGCGCAGACTCGGCATGGTTCGGCCAGTGCCGTTCCAACGTTATCCGCCTGACGATACGATGATGCGCAGCCATCTGGATCGGCCGTCGCGTAGTTTTGCCATCTGTCCGAACACGTCGGAACGGCACTAGCCGCGTTGTTCAACGGCCTGTCGCCGACCCACTGACCCCATGAGCGAAAGCCGTTGCTGCGCCCAGAGGATTCCGATGATGCTCTTCGCGTCCACGATCCTGTTTGCCAGAACCCAGCGATAGGCTTGCTCGAAGGGGATCGGGTGAACCTTGAGGAACTCTGTGGCATCGTGGTGGCCGCTCCGGCCGGCGACGAGCCCCAGAGCCAAGAAAAGCTGGATCGAGCCCGTAGAGAAGCCGACGGCGGAATAGAAGGTGCAGAGCTTGAAGAGGCGCCGGGGGCGAAACCCGATCTCCTCCTCGCACTCCCGGCGAGCGGTTGTGGCCGGCCGCTCGCCGGGATCGATGATTCCGGCTGGGATCTCGTAGATGGCCCTCTGGATCGCCGGCCGATACTGCTGAACGAGGTGGATGCGTCCGGCGGCATCGATCGGGACGATCGCGACGGCGTCCGGGGGGCGGACGATGTCCCGAATCGCCTGTCGGCCGTCGGGGAGGACGACCGTCTGTTGCTCTGTAGAGAGGTAGTGTCCGGAGTAGACCACCCGTTTGCCGATGACGCGTTCGATGAGTTTCATCTCTCCTCCAGCGACATGTGACCTTGCCGAGGCGAGGATAGAGACCCTGATCGCCACTGTCAACGTCGAGTTTGCCGTTGACGCTCAATTCCAGCGGGGATAGTGATGAGGAAGGAGATCATGACAGGGACGATGACGCTGATAATCAGGCAGTGGACCTCTGGCCGATCCCCCCACGCGGGCCGGGGGAGAGCAGCAGCTTGGCCTCTCAAACCAATCCTATTCGTGGCCCTGGCGGCGGCGCTCAGCCTTCTGGCCGGGTGCGCGACGGGGCCTATCCCCGGGCCGCGACCGGGGGAGGAGACGATCCGGGCCTGGGACCTCGTCACAGAGGTCGGGATCCTGGCTTCGCCGGCAATGGATGGGCGAGCGGCGGGGTCGGCAGGCGCAAGGAAAGCGGCCGAACAGATCGCCGGCGAGTTCCGAAAGGCGGGTCTGCGCGCGGGCGGCGATGGGGGTGGTTTCCTGCAGCCCTTCGAACTGGTTACGGGCATCCGGTTGGGGGATGGCAACCGGTTGGCGGTGACCGCGCCCGGCGTGACCCCTCCGACGCGGGTGTATGCCCTCTCGAAGGAGTTCAACCCGCTCGGCTTTTCCGGGGAGGGCAAGATTGAGGCCGAGATCGCCTTCGTCGGCTACGGGATCACCGCCCTCGATCTCGGGTACGACGACTATGCGGGCATCGATGTCAAGGGGAAGGCAGTGATCGCCTTCACCCACGAGCCACGGGAACGGGACCAGAGCGGTCCATTCCGCACCGCCGAGGCCTTCCGCTATACCGGCAATCGTTACAAGGCCATCAATGCGAGGGAGCACGGGGCAACCGCGATCCTGCTGGTGAGCGATCCGAACAATCATGGCGGTGAATATGAGCGCCTCTTCTCTTTCACCGGCGCCACGAGCTCGGACAGCGGAATTGTCGCAATCAGCATCTTGCGCCGGGTGGCCGAACGGTTGGTAGGCCGTGCCGGCACCACCCTGTCGCGGCTTCAGAAGGAGATCGACGAGGAGCTGAAGCCGAAGTCGCTCCCTCTGCCAGGGGCGAAGGTCGAGGCAAACGTCGCGCTGGTCCGTGAGCGCGGAAAGACGGCCAACGTCATCGGGATTCTGCCGGGGCGGGACCCCGTCCTGAAAGATGAGGCGGTCGTGATCGGCGCGCACTACGACCACCTGGGCCACGGGGGGGAAAACTCGCTCGCGCCCGCGAAGTTTAATGCCCTTCATCCTGGCGCCGACGACAATGCCTCCGGCACCTCCGCAGTCATCGGGTTGGCGCGCGCGTTCGTGGCCGCGGGAGGCGCCAGGCGCACGCTGGTCTTCGTCGCCTTCTCGGGCGAGGAGGTCGGCCTGCTCGGCTCGTATTACTACGTGAAGCACCCCCCTATCCCGATCGAACGGACCATCGCGATGATCAATCTCGATTCGGTCGGCCGGATGCGGGAGCATCGCCTGTACATCCAGGGTGTCGGCTCGGGCGAGGAGCTTCGGTCGATCGTGAAGGAGGCGAGCCGTGGCCTGGACCTCGACCTCACGCTCCGCGATGACGGCTTCGGTCCATCCGATCACACTCCCTTCTACGCGAAAGAACGGCCGGTCCTGCACTTCTTCACCGGCCCCCATCTCGACTACCACCGCCCCACTGACGAAGTCGAGAAGATCAACGCCGATGGGCTGAGGATCGTGACGACGATGGCCTATCGAACCGCGGCGATGATCGCGGATCGGGACGCCCCGATCGCCTACCGTCGAACGAAAGGAGAGCCGCCGCGGACGGAGGGCGGCGAACGCGTTGCCGGGTACGGCCCATACTTCGGCTCGATCCCCGATTTTTCCGAGTCGGAGGCTCCCGGCGTCCTGTTGGGTGGCGTCCGGCCCGGCAGCCCCGCGGAGAGGGCGGGACTCAAGGCCGGTGATCTCATCGTGAATTTCGCCGGCGTCGCGGTGAAGAACCTTCAGGATCTGACCTTTGCGCTCAGGACCAAGCGGCCCGGCGATCGGGTGGAGGTCACCTTCCTTCGCGGCGGAAAGGAGCAGCGGTCGCAAGCGACCTTGGAAGTACGACGTTGATGGTCCCTCGAAAGGAGGTCGGCGACACTCGCCTGCGGCATCGGATGCCTGCGATCATCGTGGGAATGGCGGTGAGCGCCGTCGTTATGATCATGGCGCTGCAGCGTCCGATCCACGGCGGAGAGGCAGAGGCGCTTCGCGACCCCCGAGAGCGTCATCTCAGGAACGTCCGGCAACTGACGTTCGGTGGCCAGAATGCCGAGGCCTACTTCTCCTCCGACGGGCGGCGTCTCACCTTCCAGTCCACCCGCGACCCCCTTCAGTGCGATCAGATCTTCACCATGAATGCCGACGGCACCGACGTCAAGCTGATCAGCACCGGCGAGGGGCGCACCACCTGCTCCTTCTTCTTTCCCGACCAGCCCCGATTGATCTATTCCTCCACGCACCTGGCGGAGTCGGCCTGCCCGCCGAAGCCCGACCATTCCAGGGGATACGTGTGGCCCATCTATCCGGGCTACGATATTTTCAGCGCGAATCTCGACGGCTCCGGGCTGACCCGACTGACAGAGACGCCCGGCTACGATGCCGAGGCGACGATCTCGCCGGACGGCAGGCGGATCGTGTTCACGTCGATGCGCGACGGCGACCTGGAGCTCTACACCATGGCCGCGGACGGGACCGATGTCAGGCGCCTCACGTATGCGAGGGGTTACGACGGTGGAGCGTTCTTTTCCCACGACGGCGCAAAGATCGTCTACCGTGCCCACCATCCGACGGCCGAGGCCGAGATCCGCGAATATGAAGCGCTGCTGAAGCAGGGCCTGACACGCCCATCGCGGATGGATCTCTTCATCATGGACGCCGACGGCTCGAATCAGCGACAGATCACCGACAACGGCTCGGCCAACTTCGCGCCGTTCATCCATCCGAACGGCCGCCAGATCATCTTCTCATCCAACCTGCACGACCCATCCCGACGGACCTTTGCCCTCTACCTGATCGATCTCGACGGAAGGGGCCTGGAGCAGGTGACGTACGGGGACAGCTTCGCCAGCTTCCCGATGTTCTCGCCGGACGGGACGAAGCTGGTCTTCGCCTCGCACCGGAACCGGAAGCAGCCCGGCGAGATGAACATCTTCATCGCGGATTGGGCGCCATAGGCAGCCTTCTGGAAAGGCGTCAGGAGATGAGAGAAGGGATATGCTCGGGGGTCCGGCCATGACCGGCCGCGATGTGGCGCAGCGGCGGGTTCAAGTTGAAGCGCGGTGCGGCGATGGAGCGGCGGAGTAACACGCTACGGGAAGAACTGGTTGCGCACTTTCGCGAGAAGCGAGAAGCGCTGCGGCGGGAGTGGGTCCAGCGGATGAGGGCGAAGGGTTTCTTGAAGGGCCTCAGCTCGAAGGGGATCGGGAGCGAGTTCAGCGCGCTCTACGATTTCTGCGTGGCCGCTCTGGAAAGCGGGAAGCACGAGGCCGGCCTGGACCATGCCCGGTCTATGGCGATGCAGGGTGTGGCGGAAGGCATGACCCCTGAACGCGCGATGGAAGGCATCCTCACGCTCCATGACGTCTTCAGGCGATCGCTCTTCAGGAGATATCGAGGGGAGATGCAGAGACTGACGAAGGCCCTTGATCTCTATTCGCCCGTGGCCGACCGTCTATTGGCTCATGTGGCCTTCGTCATTGCGGAGGAACGGGAAGACTTCAGCAAGAGAGGAGTGGGCCAGCTCCGGATGCTCGTGAAGACGGGGATGATCCTCACTGCCAAGCTCTCCCTCGAGGCGGTGCTGCAGAGGATCGCCAACATGGCCTGCAAGTTAGTGAATGCGAAGTATGCCGCCCTCGGCGTCCTGGATGAGAAGGGCGGCCTCCGCCGGTTCATCACTGCAGGGATCGATGAGATGACCAAGCGGGCCATCGGTCCGCTGCCCGTCGGGAAGGGGATCCTGGGAGTTGTCGTGCGCGAGGCGAAGCTGCTGCGCCTGAAAGATCTGGCAAGGGATCCCAGAGCCCACGGCTTTCCGCCCAACCACCCCCCGATGAAATCGTTCCTCGGCGTGCCCGTCATCTCAAAGGGTAAGGTCCTCGGCAACCTCTACGTGACCGAGAAGCGAGGGGGCGAGGAGTTCAATGGAGAGGATGAGGCCCTTGCCATGACGCTGGCCACCCAGGCGGCCATCGCCCTCGAGAACGCCAGCCTGTATGAGGAGCTGCGGCGCTCCTACGACGAGCTGAAGCAGTCGCAGCAGTTGCTGGTGCGGCAGGAGAAGTTGGCCTCTCTCGGCCGTTTGGCGGCGGGCCTGGCGCACGAGCTCAACAATCCTCTCTCCTCGGTGGCCGGCTTCGCCGAGGCCCTCCAGCGTCGTGCTGGGGCAGGGGAGGTCGCAAGCCCCTCGGGCCTGGCCGAATTCCAGGAGTATGTCATCATGATCCAGGAGGAAGTGAACCGCGCGGCCGCCATCGTCCGCCGCCTGCTCGATTTCGCCCGGCAGCGCGAGCCCTCCTTCGGCCTGGTGGACCTCTCGATCGTGGTGGCGGATGCCGTGTCTTTCGTGCAGCGACAGGCCAGCCTTGCGAATCAGCAGATCGTCGTGGCTTCATTTCCAGAGGGGAGCATGGTCCAGGCGGATGCCCAGATGCTTCAGCAGGTCTTCCTGAACCTTCTGACAAATGCGCTGGATGCCATCGAGGGTGGCGGGGAGGTCCGGATTGTCGCGACCCGACGGCGGGAAGCGACGGGGCGGACCCCCGGGCAAGAATGGCTCGACGTGTCCGTGTCGGATACCGGCAGCGGGATCTTGCCGGAGAATCTCGCGAGGGTGTTCGACCCCTTCTTCACCACCAAGGAGGTGGGAAAGGGGACGGGTCTGGGCCTCGCCGTCTGCCAGAGCATCGTGGAGCAGCATCGGGGCACCATCGAGGTGCAGAGTGAAGGCCTCGGCAAAGGGACGGTGGTCACCGTCAGCTTCCCACTGGCCGAATACACTGAGCCACTGGCGGGTCGGCCCGAGAGCCGGTCCAGCAAGGATGAGCGTGCGCCGCGCGGGTGAACGGACCGGTGTAATCACCGTCCTCGTTGTCGATGACGAGCGACCCACCCGCCTCCTGATGGAAAAAGAGCTTCCACGGGCGGGCTTTGCGGTCACCTCCTCAGAGAGCGGGGAGGAGGCGCTGGAGCAGTTGCGGGCCCGGGAGTTCGACGTCATCCTCCTGGACCTGAAGATGCCGGGGATCGGCGGGATGGAGGCCCTCCGTCGGATTCGCGATTCGGGAACGTCGGCCGAGGTGGTCGTCTTGACCGGCCACCCGGATGTCGATAGCGCGATCAACGCGATGAAGCTTGGAGCCTTCGACTACCTCACCAAGCCCTTCAAGCTGGCCGAGGTGGAGGAGGTGCTCCGGAGGGCGGCGGAGAGAAAACGCCTCCAACAGGAGAATGCGGCGCTGCGCCGCATGGTCTCCCAGCGGGAGCCTGCTCCCCTCATCATCGGTCAGGGGAAGGTCTTCACGGCCCTCATGGCGGCCGTGAAGCGGATCGCGCCGACCGATGCGAACGTCCTCATCCAGGGGGAAAGCGGGACCGGGAAGGGCCTGGTCGCGAAGGCGATTCATGCGGGCAGCCCCTGGGCCAGCGGACCCTTCCTCGTCATCAACTGCAGCGGCTTTCAGGATCAACTGCTGGAAAGCGAACTCTTCGGCCACGAGAAGGGCGCCTTTACAGGAGCCACCATGGCCAAGCAGGGGCTCTTTGAAGTTGCGGCGGGCGGGAGCCTGCTTCTGGACGAGGTGGGAGAGATGAGCCCTGCCATGCAGGCCAAGCTCCTCCAGGTGCTGGACACCAGGGAGATGCGAAGGGTGGGGGGCACGAGGGTGCATCGGGTGGATGTGCGGATCATCGCCGCCACCAACAAGGATCTGGCCCAAGAGGTCCGCATGAGCCGGTTTCGCGAGGACCTCTACTATCGGCTGAACGTGGTCAGTCTCACCCTGCCGTCCTTGCGAGAACGGAAGGAAGACATCCCGCTCCTGATCGAACACCTCCTGAGGCAATTCCGGGTGACCGGCCAGACACCCAAGACCCTCTCCCCTGAGGTCATGCAATCGCTTGTGGACTATCCCTGGCCCGGCAACGTCCGGGAGCTGGCGAACACCGTCGAGCGCCTGATGATCCTTACTCCGGCAGACGTCATCGGCCTGGAGGATCTCCCTCCCAACATCCGGGCCCCCGGCGGCCCTGCGGGCGGCCCCGCATCGCTGGCGGAGATGGAGCGGCTGCACCTCATCCGGGTGCTGGCTCACACCCGTGGCCTGAAAATGCAGGCGGCGCGCCTCCTCGGGATCGACCTCAAGACGCTCAATAACAAAATCAAGCGCTACAATATTTCGCTCTAACCTCCGCTTTGCTCGCGGACCGCGGCTGGCCTGCGGAAGCAGGGGAGGGTGCGTCGGTCCCGCCGGAGGGACCAGGAAGATGTCGCTGCGCTGGAGTCGCTGAGGGACACCGAGGGCCGACGGCAGGAGGGTGACGATGCCTGAAACTATGCCCGAAAGCGGCCGGGAGGATGCAGGCGAATTCGATCGCGGTTTCGACGGTCACAGGCGTCGCCAGGCCAGGCTTGGCCTTCAACTCAGCGCGGCCGAACGGTTGAGATGGCTCGAGGAGACCATGGATGAATTGAGACGCCTGCTGGGCCGTGCGCGGCGAGGCCGTCTCGGGCCGTCATCATGGGAGTCGTAGCATACGTATCGGAGTGATTGTATTGTTGGCGAGAGAAGGGCGGCCACCCTGAGCCTGGACGAGGCCCCCCATGGCTACTGCGTGTTCGATGCCGGGGAGGCACTGAAGGTGCTATTGAAGCCGTAGCGAAGCCATCGTTGCGACCAACCCATGAGGCTGCGTTCTCGAAATCCTTTTCATGTGCATTGTCGAGTTGTAGGGGCGCTGCTTGCTGCGCCCTCATTGCACAGGGCAAGCCCTGCCCCTGCGGTCTTGTATCCCGTCCCGAACCCTGAGAGCCACATTCCGCAATTTGAGATCAGGATGAGGGGATTGAAGCGAGAGATGCGGAAATGAAGGTGGCGGTGATGGGGGCGGGGGCAGTGGGGGGCTACTTCGGTGGCCTGCTGGCCAAAGGCGGCGCCGATGTCACATTCATCGCCCGAGGGAAGCATCTGGACGCTCTGAGAGCCAAGGGCCTGACCGTGAAGAGCGTGAAGGGCGACTTCTCCATCCCTATCACGGCCACCGACGATCCAGGGGACGTCGGGCCTGTCGATCTCATCCTCTTCTGCGTCAAGTCATATGACACCGAGCGGGCCATGCGGCAGGCGCTCCCCATGGTGAGGAAGGAGACTGTCGTCCTGTCACTGCAGAACGGCATTGACAACGAGGAGAAGATCGCGTTAGTTGTCGGGAAGGAGAAGGTCTTGGCGGGGGTCGCCTACATCGGGTCGAGCGTCCCAGAGCCCGGGGTCATCCTCCACGAGGAGGAGGGAAAGATCGCCTTCGGCGAACTGGACGGGGGCCTCAGCGACCGGGTTCTCCAGCTCAAACAGTTTTTCGGCCGATGCGGTCTGCCGGCCGAGGCCTCTCCGGACATAAGAAAAGCCCTGTGGGCGAAGCTCGCGTGGAACGCCCCCTTTAACGCCATCAACGCTTTGGTTAGTGGTACAGTCAAGGCCATCGTCGAGAACCCGCTTACGTTGGAGCTGGCCAAGAGGGTGACCGAGGAGGTCGTCGCCGTGGCAGTCGCCTCAGGGGTCCCGCTGGCCTTTGAAGAGGTCTGGGAGCGGAACCTTAAGTTCTCCCGGCGATCCGACATCAACACCTCGATGCTTCAGGACCGAGAGTTAAGCAGGCCTTTGGAGCATGAGGCCCTGAACGGCGTCGTCATAAAGTATGGGGCGGGACTCGGCATCCCCACCCCATACAACTTCGCCCTGTACGCTCTCCTCTCCGAGCTTAAGCAAAAGGCCCAACAGTGAAGAGGCTCATGCCTTGGTGCATGCATCGCACAAAACATCAGCAGGAGAACCGGCGCCTGGAATGGCTATAATACGCGATCCGCGAGATGTGGTGTGTGTCCCCGGCGTTCAGTGGCAGAGGGACTATGAGTTCAACTAGCGGCGCCTTGGGACTGCGCGCGAAGCGATCTCTTGTCGTCGCTGTGGCGCTTCTTCTGTTCGGCTGCACCTCGACACTTCAAGGTCATACGAGTGGGCCAAGCCCTCACCAGCCTCGGTCTGTGACGATTGCGGCGGTTGGAGATACAAACGGGTACAACATTCTCCGCGGCAGTGGGGGTCACGAGGATCCCTTACACAACGTCAGGGAGCTGCTCAGAGAGCAAGATATCTTTCTCTTCAACTTCGAAGGAGTCCTCCTATCGAAGGAGCCGCCGCCAGGAATATGTCGTAACTTCCCGCGGCAATCGTCCTTTCACAGTCCCCCGTGGATTGGGGATTTCCTCCGCCCTACGGAACTCGCGATTGCTACACTGGCGAATAATCACATCCTTGATTGTGGCCGTCATGGAATACAGGAGACCATCGATCAACTGTCGAGGCGCGGGATATTGACAACAGGTGCGGACGAGAGTTCTGAGCGAGCCTGTAAACCAGTCCGGTTGCAGGTTCATGGTGTCAGCTTAGCGGTAGTAGCCTATTTGGCCATGGAGCCGGATTGGTTCTCAGCGGGACCTGACCGGGCAGGCGCGGCATCCTGGGAAGGATGCGCGGGGGAGGAACAACTAGCGACGCTGGTGGCCGCAGGGGATGTCGTCGTAGTGGTACTCCATCTTCACCTAGGGCAGGGCTGGACGGAGAAGCCGCTGCCGGAGCACATCGCTCTGGTGCAACGCGTCCTAGCCGCCGGGGCGGATATTGTGATCGCTCACGGACCCCATGTCCCTCAGGGTATCCTCCAAGGCAATGGTGGTGTTGCCCTGCTCAGCCTCGGGAACTTTCTGTTCCGCCCTGACTACCGGATGTCCGAAAAGGCACATCGCTCCATGGTGGCAAAGGTGACCATCTCCTCCAATGGCATCATCGTCGCTCTGTTGCCATTGCGGCTCGATGATTCAGGGAAGCCACAGGTTCCCTCAGGCGAGGAAGCACTCAAGATTCTGGGTGACATCGCTACCCTCTCAGCCGCCCTCGGGACAACCGTCGAAATCCGTGAAGGGATTGGTTACGTCACAGTCCAGCGCTGGCGGTAGTCAAAGAAGACATCCCCGGCAGGACCTGATCGCACCACTCTTTCTTACCTTGTGTATGTGTTGCTCGCAGCAGAAGATGAGGAACCTGTCATGGCGCTGATCGACGCTCCCCGAGATGTGGTGTTTGTCCACGGGGTTCAGTGGCAGCGGGACTATGAGCTCAAGGGGTATTCCCGTGCTACGCAAGATCTCATGCAGAACCAGGCGCCGACGATCCGCTTTCGGTTCCACGAGGTCCTCTGGTCTGATGTCGTTGAAGTGGATGAGCGAAAGCTGCTCGGGGGCGTCGGGGTCATCGACGACCTGCTCACCGGCGACCTTGCTGGATCCGCCTTCGATCTTTTCAAGCTGATCGGGCAGCGGACAGATTTCAAGCTAAAATCCCGGGCCGAGGCATTCAAGACGCCATTGCCCAAGCTCATCGCCGTAAAGGGAGGGTTCATTGGAAACGCCCTAAGCGCTATCCTGGATATCGTGTTCTACTTTTCACCCACCTACGGGCCTCGCGTCCGGGCCAAGGTTCGCGAGACGCTCGTCCCCTACGGGGCGGCCTGCCACCGGTTCTTTTCGGCCATAGTCTGGGTTCCGTCATCATCCTGGATATCATCCGCGAGGATCTTCCGAATGCCCCCGTTGGAGGGTTTGTCTCTGCGGGCAGCCCCATCGGGCTCTTCCAGGCCGATATGGACAGTGCTGACTTCGCCGCTTTCGACTGGGTGAACTTGTATGACACCGATGATCTCGTTGGCTTCTGGAACCCCTTGCGGCGGAAGGGCTACAGTTCCGTCATGGACCAGCGGATCGATACTCACGAGTTCCCCTTCTACTCGCACGTGAAATACTGGACGAACTCGCTCGTTGCGAGGGAGCTGGTGGATCAAACCCTGACGGCGTGAGAAGGGGAGTGCGGAAGGAGGCGCTGCAATGAGGCGCGTGGCATGGATCCTAATTGCGGTGTGGCTCGCCGGCTGCTCCGGGACGGCGATCCTTCCCGCGAAGGTCACCTATACCTATCCTCTCTCGGGTCCCTCCGGCTATGAATCCAGTGCCGCAACGGGCGCTGTGGCGTATCTCGACAATGGGACCCTGGAGCTCATTCTTCCCCTCTTTTCGCCGGGCCAACTTCAGCCGAAGCGGTTCGTCTTCCAGAACACCGACGGCGAGGGCATTCGCTGGGCCGAACGTCGAGACCCTGACCTGAAGGCCAGGATGATCGTGAGACCAGAAGAGGTGAAGTCGGCTGCGGGAACGGTCCTGGCCCAGCTCAACGAAGGCATGCTCCTGGTGACCTTTCCCGTAAAGGCTCAGTACGGTGATCTTGCGGGAAAACAGCTCTGGCTGACCTCCACGGCAGGCCCTGATGAGATCTTTGTCGTGCGCGGGGTCTACTGGAAATCAAAGGCCACGTTTCAGGATCTCGCGAAATAAGGCACCGAGGGGCTGCCTCGGTTCATCGTCCCGCTCTCACCCCCGGTAATCTTCCCTTCTCCCCTCAGGGGACTGCCGACCGCATCGCCCGCTACCTGCGCCATTGGGAGGAGAATTGCGACGCTCTCGCCCACTATCTAAACCGATCAATGCCTCATGCGCCTTCGCCGCGCAGATGGGAATGAAACTGCGTCACAGTCAACTCATATTTCCTCTCCCCCAGTGGGGAGAGGATGAAGGTGAGGGGGACTTCCGGAGCAAAGCCAGAGGAGGAACGCCGATGGTCAAGCCGAATCCGAGCGCAGCGAACACGCTCCGCATCATGCGGACCTTCGCGGCGCCGCGCGAAAAAGTCTTCCGGGCATGGACCGACGCGGAAGAGCTGAAGAAGTGGTGGGGCCCCGTTGGGTATGCGACGCCGACCGCCGAACTGGACCTGCGGGTAGGCGGAAAATACCGCCTCGGGATGAGGAAGCTTCCGAACGGGGAAGTGTTCTACCTTTCCGGAACGTACCGCGAAGTTCGTCCCCCGGGAAAGCTCGTGTACACGTGGCGTTGGGAGTCGGAGCCCGAACTCGGAGAAACACTCGTGATGGTCGAATTTCGCGATCGGGGGAATTCCACCGAAGTCGTCGTCACGCACGAACTCTTCCCGACCGAGAAAGCGCGCGACGACCACGACAAGGGATGGAATAGCTGCCTCGATCGGCTGGTCCTCGCCCGCTGAAACCAGTTGCTTTCCCTGCCGGACGAGAAGTACAATGCTCGCACCGATTTGCGACCACACCTGCTCCAGAGAAAACACGAGAGAACAATGGACGACGGGTTAGAGCTGCGCAACCTGGCGCCGGAACCCCAGGACGAATGGCGACGCATGTTGAGCTTTGTGGGGTGGGGCGACGACGACAAGGTTGCAGCCTCGCGTTCCGTTGAAGTTCTCTTTCGGCGCGGCCCGGAACTGGTGGTGGAGACCTACGACTACCTGCGCCGGGTGCCTGAAACAGCGGCCATCTTGGGCTGGGAGAAGGGCGTGGATGAGGCACATCTGGAAGAGCGTCGCCGCTTCTTCACGGTGTGGCTCGCCCGCACCCTGGGCCTGGACAGCAGCGATGAGTTCGCCCACTACCTGTTTCGCGCCGGGAAGTATCACGCCGGACACGGCCCACGCCACATCCATACCTCATCCGAATATGTGACGGGCTCCGTCGGGCTGGTGCAGGCGGCGTTCGCTCGCTACATGGCAGAGGCGGGCCTGCCGGCAGGAGTGGTTGCCGCGGCGATGGCTGCCTGGAGCAAGTACCTGGCCGTGCAACTGAACCAGATGCAGCTCGGGTACCGAATCGCGCGAAAGCTGGAGGAGGGGAGCTTCTCCCTTCGCTGTTTGGTCTATGGTCGCCTGCGACCCCTGTTGGGCACGCAGGAGATCCAGGTGGGCACCCGGGACGGGGCGAGCATGGCCGATATGCTGGGCAAGTTCTTCGAGTATTACCCGCAAGCCCGCGCAGAGGCACTGGAGCGCGTCTGGAACTCCGAGGAGAGAAGCGACGCTCACTGGGTCGAGCTGACCCCCACGTATGTCCCTCGCCCGGGCTGGCGAGTCCTGCTCAACGGTCGCGACCTCAACTACGCGGGAGGATTCGACGTCCCGGTTCACGAGAAGGACGAGATCGCGATCTTCCCTCCGGGGAGATAACCTGGTGCAATTGAGAAAAGGAGGCCAGCGTCAGGGTGCAATAGCTATCTGACAACTCGATGTCGGTTCCGTAAACTTCAGGGCAATACAGTGGTACGGGAGGAGGCAAAGATGTCGCTCGGAGGGTATGCTAATCGAATCGCCCACGTTGACCTGACCGCGGGCAAGGTCGCTTACAAACCTATCCCCGAAGAATGGGCGCTGAAGTACATCGGGGCGCGCGGACTCGGCGTCCGTTATGTCTTCGAGAACGGCCCTCAGGTGGATCCATTGTCGCCCGACAACATCCTTTGCTTCATGAACGGGCCTCTGACCGGCACGGAGGCCAACATGAGCGGGCGGCTGGCCATCGTCACCAAATCCCCGCTCACCGGGACGGTCACCGACAGCCATCACGGCGGCTGGTCGGCGGCACGGCTTCGCTGGGCCGGCTTCGACGGGCTGATCTTCAAGGGCAAGGCAGAGAAGCCGGTCTATGCCTACGTCCACGACGACCAGGTGGAAATCCTGGATGCCCGGGAGGTATGGGGCAAGGGCGTCCACGACACCGTGCGCTTCTTCAAGCAGCGCTATGGCGAGAAGGATCTGAGCGTGATGGCTATCGGGCAGGCCGGCGAGCACTTCTCGCGCTTCGCGTGCTGGGTCAACGAACACGACCGCGCCAGCGGGCGTGGGGGCACGGCGTGCGTCGGCGGCGCAAAACACCTGAAGGCCGTGGTCGTCAAGTCCGAGAAGCGGATGCCCAAGGCCAAGGATCTCCAGGCCTGGAAACCGGCCCATCGGCGCGCCCTGGCTACCATCATGGACGAGAAGAACATCACTAGCCCGCGCAAGGGCGGTCTCTCCGTCTACGGCACCAACGTGCTCATGAACATCAACGACAGCATCGGCGCCCTGCCCACCCGCAACAGCCAGTTCGCATCGTTCGGTGGGAGAGGCGAGCGGATCAGCGGCGAGTACGTCAAAGAGCACATCCTGGTGGATGACCCTACCTGCCACGCCTGCCCGGTCGCCTGCAAGAAGGAGGTCGAGATCAAGGAGGGGCCGTACGCAGGCTTGCGGATGGAGAGTGTGGAGTACGAACCTGCCTGGGCCTTCGGCTCGAACTGTGACAACGATGACATTGGCGGAATCGCCAAGCTGATTGACATGTGCAATGACTATGGCGTCGATGCCATCGAGATGGGAAACGTCCTCTCCGTGTACATGGAAGCCACGGAGAAGGGCTACACCAACACCGGCGGCCTGCGCTGGGGCGATGTTCCGGGCATGGTTGAGGCTGTTCGCAGGACCGCCTTCCGCGAGGGAATCGGCAGCATGCTGGCCGAGGGGGCGGAGCGGCTCGCTAAGCACTTCGGCCACCCCGAGATCTCCATGACGGTCAAGGGCCAGTCCATGCCCGCGTACGACCCGCGCGGCCTGAAGGGCATGGGCCTTGGCTACGCCACGAGCAACCGGGGCGCCTGTCACCTGCGCGGCTACTCCCCCGCCAGCGAGCTCGGCCTGATCCCGCTCAAGAGCGACCCGCTGGCCTGGAAGGGTAAGGGCGAGCTGATGAAGCTGTTGCAGGATCTGCACGCCTTCTCCGACAGCCTGGACCTCTGCAAGTTCAGCGCGTTCGCCGAGGGCGCGGAGGAGTACGCCCAGCAGTATTCCATCATGGTCGGCGTCCCCTTCACGGTCGATGATGTCCTGAAGGCAGGCGAGCGGATCTACAACCTGGAGCGCTACTACAACAACCTGATCGGGTTCCGCGAGGGCAGCGACTACCTACCGGAGCGGTTCCTCAAGGAACCGTCCACCCTGGGAGGCTCGAAGGGGCATGTCTGCGAGCTTCCACAGATGCTGGAGGAGTATTACAAGGCGCGCGGCTGGGTCAACGGCGTGGTGCCCGAGGCAAAGCTGAAAGCCCTGCAGATCCCGTAGGCGAACGGTACCTTTTCTTTCCCTTTTCCCCGGTGAGGAGTCGCTATTCATCCCTTCTCCCCGATCACGGGGAGAAGGCGAGGATGAGAGGGATCCCTCCAAACCTTAGCCTCCTGCCCGAAGGAGCCTCTTCTCCAGGGCGTCTCTCACCTCTGCAACGGCTTTGGCATCTCCTTGCAATTCCAGTCGCACCTGGCCGACACATAGCGACCCGATTCGGTAATCGTCTAGTGGTGTCAGACGAGCCTTCCAGCCGGGGCCTTTCAGCCACCCATCAACCTTGCTCTGCCCGCCCAGTTGCTCCAGGTATTCTCGGACCATCCACAACGGCACGCCGCGGATTTCCCTATCATAGACCTTTACTGAGCCGGGGGCGCTCATCCGCCACCCGTGGCCGGAAAGATATCAACGGTGTCGTCGGGAGCCAGCGTAGCTTCCAGACCTCCATGCAGATAGGGAGCATCCCGTCCGTTGATAAACACATGAACATGACCGTGAAGTTTCCCCATTTCATCGAACAGCATCGGCTTGAGACCTGGATAATCGGAGAGAACGCCCTCAATCAACTGCCGAACCGTCGTTCCCTTGGGGAGAGGAAGCTCCTTCGTCTTGCTTCCCACGATCTGCCGCAGCGTCGCATAAAAGTTGACCTTCACGCGTCTCTCCAACCATTGGATGTTTGTCGCCCGTAAGATTATATACTAGCCCCAAGGCGAAGGAAATCCCATATGCCTTATGGTAGGGGCGCTGCTTGCTGTGCCCTTCCTGAACCGCGGGTCTCGTTAGCCGAGGTGGCCAATGAATTCCGCAGGGCGGATCACCTCCACCCGCCGAATGCGCTCCAGGCTGAGGAGATCGGCGTCTCCAGTGACCAGATACCTAGCGCGACCTGTCAGCGCACAGGCTACCACAGCGAGATCGTCCGGATCGCGAAGCCGAACGGCAAGCTGGCGCCGGACGATCACGGTTTCTGCAAACGGGACCAGCTCCTCTTCAATGAGCCCACGAATCTCCCCCTCGGTCAATTGGAACTTCGGATAGGCCAGGACGCGGAGGAGTTCCTCGAGGATCGCTCGGGGGAGAAGGAGCTGGAATCGCCCCGTCTGCCACGCACTGACCAAGCCGCCCGTGCGGCCGCCAAACAGGAGCGCCGACAGGATGACGTTCGTGTCGAGGACGGCCCGGCTCACCTCCGCTTGCCCCGGGCCCAGCGGATGGCAGCGGTCAGATCTGCCTCCGTCAGGCCGAGCCGCCGGATTTTCTCTCGGACTTCGCGGAGCCGCTCGCCGGGCGCGGTCATCGCCACGGGTCTCAACACCACCTCCTCCTCCCGGACGGTGACGTCAAAGTACTCGGTTGGTGGCAGCGCCTCCACTACCTTCTTGGGCAGCGTGATCTGGTTCTTCGAGGTCTTCTTGGCCAGCATCTTCCTTACCTCCTTGTTGTAAGGATACCTTGCTGACCCGTGAATGTCAAGGCGCGGGGATACTGAGGGAGGTGAAGAATGACTTGAAAAGAGCGATGGGTGAGAGAGGATGGGCGAGTTGCCCAGCGGCGCGCAGCTTCTCGATGAAGATGCCTTCCGAAGCATCCTCGAAGCGTCTTGCCTTCATTGATGCGATAGGAGTAGAATCGCATCACCACCGTTCGAATACCGCATCGGTTTCAATATGTATCTTCGAGAGAGAGGAGTTGTTTATGGCGCGCTTGGAGGCTTGTATTGAGGACCTTCGGCGACAACTGGAGAAACATCGTCTGTCCGGCCTCAAAGAGTATCCGACGCGTACCATCTTCATTGACCCATTACTTGGTGCTCTCGGATGGGATGTCCGGGATCCCGATAGTGTTCAGCTTGAATATCCGACTATTGATGGAAAAGCTGTCGACTACGCCCTGAAGATCAATCGAAAGGCGGTGTTCCTCTTGGAGGCAAAACAACTCGATGATCCGCTTGAAGATGTCAAGGCAATCACTCAAGTTGTCGGATATGCTGCCAACGACGGTATCGAATGGTGCGGGCTCACCAACGGCGTCATATATAAGGTTTACAAGAGTTCAGAAAAAGCTGCCGCCCCCGAAAAGCTACTCTTTGAAGTATCAATTGACCCGCGCCGAAGCGAAGGTATTGCTCTACATCAGATTGCTGCGCAGCTATTGAGGCTTTCGCAAGAGTCCATGGCTCAGGGCATTTTGGATAAGGTCGGCGAAGAAATCTTCACAACCGGCAAGGTGAGAAAGGCACTGGATAAGCTATTCAGTGAACCCCCTGAGAATTTGCTCCGCTTGGTCCGAAAAGCCACTGGCGACGAGAAGCTTAAGCCGACACAGATTCGTTCGGCCCTCCGGCTCCTGTGGGAAGGCAAAAGCGTGGTTCCGCGTGTCGGTGAAGTTGGTAAACCTGCACTGCCGATCTCCAAAAGTTCTGTGAAAGAAGCGGCTGAAAAAGTAAAGGATTATGGTGAAGGGTTCCATACTTCTGGCAGGCCGCGAGAGGTGGTTGAACTCTATCGCGCAATCGATAGGTTCTGTCTGGACCTGAGCCCTGGAGCTATCACCCGGCGACACCTTGCTAAGTACGTGAGCTGGTCTGAGGGTAAGCGCATATTTTGTTGTGCCCACCTGCAGCAGAGCGGGCTTAGGGTGTGGGTCAAATTGAAGTACTCCGAACTTACCGATCCCCCGGAGTTCGCTCGAGATATGTCCAAGGTGGGCCACTGGGGAGTTGGAGATGTTGAGCTTGCGATCAACACTATCGAGCGCCTGAAGGATGCTCAACCGCTCATTCGGCAGTCGTTTGAATGGTCCAGGGGGACCCATTGAAGCATGGGCCTATTGGCTTCAGTTTCTCAGGCCTTGACCTCATCTTGGCTCTAAGTTCAGATCGGAAAAACTCCGAGCCCCCCGGAAAAAATCCTACCCCTTGCAGGGAACCCAATAACTTCTGATTTTCTGCTAATTCCGCTTCTCTGCTGTACTTCCAACCAGTTGGCGAAAGATGCTGACCGGTTCGCCTCCCCTTCATTGGCTGGTATGTCCTTTGCTCTTTGGAGTACCGACTGGGCAGACAAGGGTTTTCTAGATGAGCATGCACATTATCGTGTGTTCGAATAGTCGGGAGCTGGTGGACGCGGCCTCTGGAGCGTTCGATCGGGATGGGTCTCGCGTGACGGTCTGTGAGTCCGGCTTGGAGGTTCTGGGGGCGGTCGAGATCATAGATGCCGATCTGTTGGTGCTCGATCTGGAGATGCCTGGGCTCAATAGCCTCCTGATGATCCAGG
>JBGQJI010000036.1:0-20321 GCA_041498975.1 Methylomirabilis sp. (SeqCode) | reverse complement strand
GGCTACACTGGGAAGGTCCTATTCGTGGACCTCACCACAAAGGCGATCGGCAATCGTCAAATCCGCGAAGACGTCCACCTACGCTACCTGGGCGGCAGCGGCCTCGGGACAAAGCTCCTCACCGACCTCACCGATCCCACCATCCATCCCCTCGATCAAAAGAACCCCCTCATCTTCGTCCCGGGACTGCTCACGGGAACCCTTGTCCCCGGCGCCACCAGGACTTCGGTCGTCGCAAAATCGCCCCTCACCGGCATCTTCGGCGAAGCCTCCGTCGGCGGGACGTGGGGCGCCGAGTACCGTTTCACAGGATTCGATGCGCTCGTGGTGACCGGCGTCGCGCTGGAACCGGTTTACCTTTGGATCCACGACGACGCAGCAGAGATCCGATCGGCGCGGCACCTCTGGGGAAAAGACACCTTCGAGACGAACGCTGCCGTCCTGGCCGAGACCGATCCGGAGGCAAAGGTCGGGTGCATCGGACCAGCCGGCGAGATCCTCTCATGCATCGCAGCGATCATGTTTGAAGGAGAGCTCGCCCGGGCGGCCGGGCGCACCGGCCTAGGGGCGGTGATGGGGAGCAAATGCCTGAAGGCCGTGGCGGTCAAAGGGTCCCGTGGCCTGCGGATTGCCGAGCCAAAGCAGCTGCTCGATTGGGGCGCGCCCGTGCACAAGGACTTCGCGGCCAAGTTCGGGATCTTTACCACATACGGGACCTCCGCCTCTCTCGAGGTACACGAGGAACGCGGGGCCTTGGGGATCAAGAACTTCTCCTCCGGCGATTTTAAGGCGCAGGCGCCGCGCATCAGTGGCAAAGTCATCCATCAGGATTATGCTCACAAGCAGACTTCTTGCAGCGGTTGCCCGGTCCACTGCTGGGTCGTCCTCGCACCCCGCACTCCGCACCTCGCACCTCGCACCACATTCGGTCGAGGCCCGGAGTACGAGACACTCGGCTCTTTCGGCGCCATGCTGCTCAATGACGATCTTGACTCGGTTGTGAGGGCCAACGAGCTGGCCAACCGCCTCGGCCTAGATACCATCTCCCTCGGGAACACCATCGCCTTCGCCATAGAAGCGTTCGAGCGAGGATTGATCGACCGCGCTCAGACCGAGGGGCTCTCTTTACGATGGGGCGACCCGCAGACCCTCCTCACGCTGGTCGAAAAGATAGGGCGGCGCGAAGGCATCGGCACCTTGCTGGCCGACGGATCACGGGCTGCGGCCCGGAAGCTAGGCAGGGGGGCTGACGCCTTGACGGTCGAGGTCAAAGGGCTGGAGTTGCCGATGCATGACCCCAGAGCCTTCTGGTCGAGCGCCCTGAACTATGCTTGCGGGAGCCGGGGCGCCTGTCATCTGGACGCCATCGCTTTCGCTGTGGAGAGCGGCGTGCCGATCCCGGAGTTCGGATACAACAGCAAGTTGAGCCCCTTTTCCAGTGAAGGAAAGGCCATGTTGGTCAAGCGGATGCATGATCTGATGGCCCTGTACAACGCCACGGGCATGTGCAAATTTTACCTCCGTGTGGTCGGGGGCCCGGTCTGGCTCGCCCAAGCAATCACCATGTCGACCGGATGGGGGCTCTCCCAGGAGGAGCTGATGACGATCGGCGACCGGATTTTCACGTTGAAGCGCCTCTTCAACGTGAAGGCAGGGGTGACCAAGGCCGATGACACCATCCCCGAACGGATCGCAACGGTGGACCGCAACGACCGGCATCGGGCCGTTCCCAGAGAAGCCTTTGAGAAGATGCGAGACGAATACTACCACCTCCGCTGCTGGGATGCGCAGGGACGGCCAACGGGAACGAGACTAAAGTCATTGGGATTAATGGAACAGGAGGCAATGTTCGTTGAATGACGGATCTCGGGCGGCCCGGGTCACCCTGCGGATCCCCAGGAGCTTTTGCCATTACTATCCGGTCAAGGGCGAGTTCATCACCGTGGAGATGTCGGCTGGCGAGACAGTCGCGGACCTAATTAAGAAAGCCGGGCTGCCTGAATTCGAGTTCGGGATCGTTGTGGTCAACGGCCAGCGGGAGCTGCCCACTTACCGGCCCAAGGACGGCGACACCCTCGAGCTCTTGCCAATCATTTCGGGCGGCTGACCCGTGGGAGGTTCCTGGCCCCAGGTTCCGGGTTTTCAAG
The DNA here is from genome assembly GCA_041498975.1 of Methylomirabilis sp. (SeqCode). Lineage (GTDB taxonomy): Bacteria > Methylomirabilota > Methylomirabilia > Methylomirabilales > Methylomirabilaceae > Methylomirabilis. The sequence goes on along the minus strand of JBGQJI010000036.1, from coordinate 18,174 downwards.
AAGACTCAACGCCCCCCATTACCCCAACGTGGTACTCGGAACCTGGAACGTGGAACCTCGAACGTGGAACCTTATTTTAGGCAAGTCCGGCGTAAATGTCCGGGCGGCGGTCCTGCATGAATGGCCAAGCCTCTCTGACTACCTTGACCCATTTCATGTCGATCTCGGCCAAGATCACGCCTTCGCTGGCGCCGGCCGGTTCTACCACGAAGTCGCCGTTGGGATCAGCGCAGAAGCTCTTTCCGTAGAAGGGAAGCCCGTCTTCGCCTTCCACACGATTGACCCGAAAGACGAAGAAGCCGTTGGAGATCGCGTTGGCCACAATCGCCCGCTCCCATTTGGTGTGGGACGCCGCAACCGAGGCGGCCATCGGCGCAAAGACCACATCGGCACCAGCGAGGGCAAGAAGACGCGATCCTTCGGGGAAGAAATTATCCCAGGAGATCTGGACGCCGATCGCGCCATACCTGGTGCGGAAAACGGGAAATCCCTGGTTACCCGGTTGGAAGTAAAACTTTTCCTGATAATTCGGAAGCTGGGGGATGTGGTTTTTCCGGTACCGGCCTAGCAGGCTTCCGTCCGCGTCGAACACCAGCGCCGTATCGTAACAGACCTGACTGCTCACGCGCTCGAAGATCGGCGCGATGACGGCAACCTCACGTTCGCGCGCGAAGGCGCTGACGGCTTCGCTCATCGGCCCGGGGACCGGCTCGGCCGTCGCGACCTGGGACTGGTCGGCCTGCCGGGGGAACCAGGGCCAGGCAAAGCACTCCGGAAGGCAGATCACCTTCGCCCCTCGTTCGGCGGCGATCCTCCCCAGTCCTATCGCCTTCTCCAGGTTGGCCCGTCGATCCGGCCCGCAGCCCATCTGGATCCCTGCGATCGCCAGCACCGCCCTGTCCCTATCCCGCCCTCAGACCAATCGAAAGACCGGCCCCTGCTCCACCAATCCTTCAAATACGACGGGGTCGCCGATCACGGCCTGTCTCCTCACCGGTACTTTGAGCCGCGCCGTCACCCGCAACCCCTCCTCGAGATCGATGACCCCGATATCGTACGGCTCCTGCCCCTTGAACTTGGCGGGCGGGATCCGAATAGTGGTGAAGGAAAGAAGCGCGCCTCGACCAGAGAGCGTCACCGACCGCAGCGCGCTGGCCCCGCAGCGACCACACCAGTTGTGAGGAGGCGCGGACAGGCTCTTGCAGGTGTCGCATTGGAACGCGCCGAACGAGGCCATGCTCAGCGCCGCCTCAGGATATGAACGGTGCTGATCGCACCGGTCCCGCCCAGGTTGTGGGCCAGGCCGATTTCCGCGCCTCCGACCTGGTTCATCGCCTCGCCCCGAAGCTGTTGGACGATATCATAGATCTGGGCGAGGCCGGTCGCGCCCACCGGATGCCCTTTGGAGAGCAACCCTCCGCTCGGGTTGACCGGGATCGGCCCGTTCATCGCGGTCAGCCCTTCCTCGACAGCGCGGCCGCCCTTCCCCTTCTCAACGAATCGCAGGTCTTCGGTGGCCGCGATCTCGGCGATGCTGAAGCAATCGTGAACCTCCGCCACATCGATGTCGCGTGGGGAGACGCCAGCCATTCGATAGGCCTCCCGAGCGGCGCTCACCGTGGCTTCGAAGGTGGTCAGGTCGCTCATCTCGAACAGGGTCCCGGGACCCATGGCATGCCCCGAGCCGATGATCTCGACCGGCCGGCTGCTGAACTCACCGGCGATGTCGGCTGCGCACAGGACGGCGGCTGCCGCTCCGTCGCTGATCGGCGGGCAGTCATAAAGCCGGAGAGGATCGCAGATCAGCCGCGATTCCAGGACTTCGTCCAGGCTGATCGGCTTCTGAAAGTGGGCCTTGGGATTGAGACTGCCGTTCCTCCGGTTCTTCACCGAGACCATTGCCACCTGCTCGCGCGTCGTCCCGTACTGGTACATGTGACGCCGCATGATGACCCCGAAGGTCCCCGGAAAGGTGAGACCAAGCCGCATTTCCGTCTCGGCGTCGCCGGCCGAGGCCAACGCCTGTGTCACGGTCGCCGTCTCGGACGAGGTCATCTTTTCCGCGCCTGCGGTCAGGACGATATCACAGAGGCCTGATGCGATCATGAGGAAACCATGACGGAACGCGATGCCGGACGAGGCACATGCCCCTTCCACCTTCGTGCAGGGGATTACCCTGAGGCCAAGCCGGTGCGCAACCATCGACGCCAGCGACCCCTGGTGGACCAGCGCCTCGGAGACGAAGTTGCCGAGGTAAAACGCCTGCACTCGCTCATTCGGGACCCCCGCGTCATCCAGCGCCTCCCGACACGCCTGGACCGCCAGGTCGATGATGCCGATGCCATTCCGCTTCCCGAACCTCGTGCACCCGATCCCTATGACGGACACCCCGCGCATCATCATGATTCCTCCACTTTCCTACGAAGAATCTCCCCTCAAAGACCCGTTCTCGGATTGGACATGCGGGAGCCTCCGCCCCCATCGGGCGGCAAGGCGACCCTGCCGCAAGGACCCCATTCAGCTCAATCCTCTGCCACCCGGGGAAGAGAGTCGGGGCGTTGGGGGTCAAACACCAGCACTGGCTGAAATCGATCGGACCTCGGGAAGAGAATCAATGCCAGTTCGAGCTGAGGTCACCCGGACCCTTCCATGTGACCCCTGCCTCGAGGCTCAAGCGCCGCAGCACTTCTTGTATTTCCTGCCACTGCCGCAGGGACAGGGCTCGTTGCGGCCGATCTTCTTCCCAGCCACCTTGATGGGAGCCGCCGCAGCCATCGGGCGCAGCGAGCGCTCTGAGGGTTTGGGCTGTGACCTCGGTCGGGGCCGGCTGAGAAGGTCGCCATCCCCGGCACCAGCCGGGGATGCGACCCCCGCCTCGTCAAAGGGAAAGGATTCGGCGGGGGCAACTTGAACTCTGTAGAGGTACTCGACGGTCTGCTGCTTGACCCGCTCGACCATCGCCTCGAACATCTCGAATCCTTCACGTTTGTACTCGATGAGGGGATCTTTCTGACCGTACCCGCGAAGCCCGATCCCCTCATTCAGATGATCCATGGCCAGGAGGTGGTCCTTCCACTGCGAGTCCACTACCTGCAACATGATCATCCGTTCCAGATACCGGAGCATCTCCGGACCCAGCTTGGCTTCCCGCTCTTCATAGGCCTTGAGCGCCCGCTCCTCGATGCTATCCCGTAACAGGGCCTGGGTCAGCGATGGCACCTCCTCAGCCGGCCAGGAGATCTCCAGGTCGAACTGGCGCTTGACCGCCTCGGCAAGGGCCACGAGGTCCCATTCCTCCGGATAGGTCTCCTCATTGGTGTACAAGGCCAGCAATCCGTCGATCACCTCACTGCGCATCTCGGCAAGGGTGTCCTCCAGATTCTCCCCTTCCAGGATCTTGCACCGTTCGCCGTAGATGATCTGGCGCTGCCTGTTCATCACATCATCGTATTCCAGGAGGTGCTTGCGGATCTCGAAGTTGTGCGCCTCTACGCGCTTCTGGGCCGTCTCGATCGCCCGGGTGACCATGTTGTGCTCGATCGGCTCCCCTTCCTCCATGCCCAGCCTCTCCATGATCTTGCTGATCCGGTCGGAGCCGAACAGGCGGAGGAGATCGTCCTCGAGCGAGAGATAGAACCGGGACGAGCCGGGGTCGCCCTGTCGGCCGGCACGTCCTCGGAGCTGGTTGTCGATACGCCGAGCCTCGTGACGCTCAGTCGCGATGATGTGCAGGCCGCCCAGCTCCACCACCTGCTGGTGCTCGGCCTCGGTTTGCTTTTGAACCACGGCGAGCGCCGCGCCGTACTCCTCCACGTCCACCGAGAGGTCGAGCAGGCCGTATCGCTGCATCTGCCGGACTCCCTCCAGCGTCCTGGCGAATCCCTGAGGATCGTCCCCATCCTCCGGCACGTCGCCCCGCCGAACCATCTCGGCCGCCAGGAACTTCGGGTTGCCGCCCAGGAGGATATCGGTCCCGCGGCCCGCCATATTGGTGGAGATGGTGAGCGCCTTGAAGCGCCCGGCTTGGGCCACGATCTCCGCCTCCCGCTCGTGGTGCTTGGCGTTCAGGACCTGGTGAGGGATGCCCTTTCGCTTCAGCAAGGCCGAGAGCTTTTCATTCTTCTCGATCGAGGTGGTCCCGACCAGCACCGGCCGCCCGATCCCGTGCAGCTCGGCGATCTCCTCCACAACAGCGTCGTACTTCTCCCTTTCTGTCTTATAGACCACGTCGGGGTAGTTGGTCCGGATCAGGTGTCGGTTGGTCGGGATCACCATCACATCCAGATTGTAGATCTGGGCGAACTCGGCCGCCTCGGTATCGGCGGTCCCGGTCATTCCAGCCAGCTTCTTATACATCCGGAAGTAGTTCTGGAAGGTGATGGTGGCCAGTGTCTGGTTCTCCCGCTCGATTTTGACCCGCTCTTTGGCCTCCACCGCCTGATGGAGCCCGTCGCTCCAGCGCCTCCCGGGCATCATCCGCCCGGTGAACTCATCGACGATGACCACCTCGCCATCCTTGACCACATAGTCCACGTCCCGCCTGAACAGGACATGGGCCTTCAGCCCTTGCTGGACGTGGTGGACAAGGTCCATGTTGGCCGGGTCGTAAAGATTCTTCACCCCCAGGAGGCCCTCTACCTTGGCCACGCCGCTTTCACTGAGGGCAACCGACTTCGCCTTCTCGTCCACGACGTAATCGCCGGAGCCCTGCGCCTCTGCTTCGTACAACTTCCCGCCCGCGATCGTGGCGCCCCGCTTCAGCCGGGGGATGATCCGGTCGATCTGGTAGTACTTCTCGGTCGATTCCTCCGCCGGTCCGGAGATGATGAGTGGCGTTCGGGCTTCATCGATCAGGATCGAGTCCACCTCATCGACGATGGCATAATGCAGGTCCCGCTGCACGAAGTCCGCAGCGGCGAACTTCATATTATCCCGCAGATAGTCAAAACCGTATTCGTTATTCGTCCCGTAGGTGACGTCGGCGCCATACGCGACCTTGCGGCCCGCGTCGTCCATGTCGTGCTGGATCAGGCCGACGGAGAGCCCCAGGAACCGGTAGATCCCACCCATCCACTGGCTATCTCGCTTGGCCAGGTAGTCGTTGACCGTGACGACGTGGACGCCGTTCCCTTCCAGCGCATTCAGGTAGACGGGCAGGGTCGCCACCAGCGTTTTGCCCTCGCCGGTGGCCATCTCGGCGATCTTCCCTTCGTGCAGGACGATGCCGCCAAGGAGTTGGACATCGAAGTGGCGCATGTCGAGGACGCGCCGACCTGCCTCCCGAGCGACGGCGAAGGCCTCGACAAGGAGACCGTCGAGGGCTGCCCCCTGGGCGATCCGCTCCTTGAACTCGGCCGTCTTCTTGCGAAGGTCGTCGTCGGAGAGCGCCCTCATCGCGGGTTCCAGCTCGTTGGTCGCAGCGACCATCGGTTGGATCCGCTTCAGCTCCCGCTCGTTCTTGGTTCCGACAACCTTGGATACCAGTTTCATAAACATTTCCGGGTTCTCTCCTCCCAATGTGCAGCGATTTCAAAGGGATACTAGCACAGAACCCTACGCGCTTCAACCGCAAAGGCCGACCCGTGGATGGCTGGATTCGGCAGGGCAGAAAGAAAAACCCCCGGAGGAGCCGATCCTCCGGGGGCGTTGGCCCGACTATCCCCGACACACGGAGACGAGCGCTGCTCTGCTACTCGGCCGTTTCGCCGTCCCCAAGGAATTTCACCGCTTCCGGATCGATCACATACCTGCTTGGATCAACCGGCGCCCCGTTCACCTGGATCTCATAATGGAGGTGAGGCCCGGTCGCGCGGCCTGTTGTTCCCACGAGGGCGATGATGTCTCCCCTTCTCACCCGCTGTCCCTGGGACACCTTTTGCTGGAGTAAGTGCCCATAGAAGGTGCCGATCCTGTGGCCGTGGTCGATGGAGATCACGTTGCCGAAGCCGCCAAGCGGGCCCGTGTATGAGATGACACCGTCGGCAGGGGCGATGACCGGTGTCCCGACGGTATTCGAGATATCGACCCCTTCATGCATCTGTCGGAGCCCCGTGAAGGGGGAGCGCCGATACCCGAACCCGGCCGTCAGCCATCCTTTGACAGGCCAGATGGTGGGGGTGGAGGCCAACACGCTGCGTTTCGCCTGAAGTTGATCGACCAGCTCCTGGAAGCTTTTGCTGCGGTCGCTCATCTCCTGGCTGAGACGATCGAGCTCCTTGGTCAGAGGGCCAGGAGATGGCGTCTGGTGAGCGATGGCCGCGACCATCAGGGCCCCGGAACTCAACGTATCCGACCCGCCAACGCCGAAGAACGAACCTTCCCCCTCCCTCGTCTCCAGACCGGCTGCCGTCCGCAAACGAAGGTCGAATTCCCGGAGCCGGATCAACTCATTCTCGAGACGGTCAACCTTCTGCGTGAGGCTGGCTTGCTGATTTGCCGCCACCCTGAGTTGTCGCAACTCCAACATGTGGCCATTAAGGCTGACCGCCTGATAGATGAAGAACAGGAAGGCGACGAAAATCATGCTCGCGGCGGCGGCAAGACCGCCGAGGAGGGACTTGGCGATGTGAAACCTTCGGATCTGGGAGCTGGCGTCTGGAAGGACAAGGACCGTGTAGAATTTCTTCGCCATCTCGTCATATCCTTTCCTGCGGAGGACAGGTGCGCTGGACGAAAACCGACCCAGGAGTCGGTCCGGGTCACAACGCCAGTGAAGATAGTGTCGGGGGAATGTATCAGGATCGGGGGGGAAGTGTCAAGCCTTTTCCGCTTGTTGTCGGGCATCTCATAGCCGCTCTTCAGCCCCCATGATCAGCACCCGATACCCGAGCCCGGCGAGCTGCTCCGCTGTTGCCTGGGCGTCGGCGCGGGATGAAAAGCTCCCGATCCGGACCCGATAGTACACCTCTCCACCGACCATGGCCTTCATGAGATGAACTCCGCGAAACGTTCGTTCCAGCTCCCCTTTCAGCGTCTGAGCGCTCGATTCTGCGGTGAACGAGGCCACCTGAACGAGAAAGCGCGACGGGCCGAATGCGCCCTGAGGCGCTTGAGCGAGCCGAACCCGGACGGGCACCACCCCCGGCCCTGTGACCCCGAGCAGAGAGGCTGCGGCATACGACAAGTCAATGATCCTCCCCTCCACGAAGGGCCCGCGATCATTGACCCTGACAGTGAGGGAACGGGTATTGGTGAGATTCGTCACTTCGACCCAGCTCCCGAGCGGGATTTCGCGGTGGGCTGCCGTCAGTTGGTACATATCGTAGACCTCACCACTGCTGGTCCGGCGACCGTGATACGGCACACCGTACCAGGATGCCAGGCCGACTTCGCCGGACACCCCCTCCCAGGACCTCGACCGCAGCCCCGGCACAGCGCACGAAGTGAGCAGGAGGAGGAACAGTCCGAAGATCGCGGGCCGACGCTCCTTCACTATGCCTCATCCTCTCCGAGAACCTCCGGGAGAAGCCGCCTAAGGGACAGGGCGAGGATTCGCTGGATGCGGGGATGGCGCCAGGAAGGCTGATCTCCAGGGCCCGCGACGTACGGGATCTCGCCGAGGACAGGGACCGGCAAGAGCTGCCGGAGGGCCGACAGATTCGTCTTTCGGGCGAGCGACCGGTCTGGGCTTGGCTGGTTCAGGATCACCCCGGCCACCGGCTGGCGGGCATGCAGAGCCGCCTCCACAGTCAGCCTGGCGTGGTTCAGCGCGCCGAGTCTTGATCCTATCACCACGAGCAGGGGCAGCCGCAGGATGGCCGATAGATCGAGGAACGACGCGTCTTCCGTGATCGGAACCAGCAAACCCCCAGCCCCCTCGACCAGGACCGCAGCATGCCGACTGGACAGACGACCGAACCGTTCTTTCAACACTCCGATATCGATGCGGCGGCCGGCTCGCTGCGCCGCAACCATCGGCGCCAGCGCCTCCCGGAAGCGATACGGGTTGATCAGGTCAAGCCCGTCGCGCGATCCTGATGCCTCTCGAAGCGTCAAGGCATCCCGCGGCAGCAGGCGACCTCGCCGGGTGGGGCAGCCGGTCTCGATCGGCTTCATAACACCGACGTCGATCCCGCGCACGCGCAGCGCCGCGGCGAGCGCGGCGGTGACCAGCGTTTTGCCGACCCCGGTGTCAGTCCCGGTGACCAGCAGGCCTGTCACTTCGGCAGGCTCAGTGCGCAGCCTGAGCCCCGGCGAAGCGGGCCTGTTGCTCGGTGAGTGTTGTGACCCTTCAATAAATCGACCACCACCTGACCCCTCAACCTCTCCTTCGCTCGCCTGAGGCTTCGACAAGGCTCAGCCGAGCGCTTGTCGAAGGCTCCCCTCAGGGGAGAAGGCCCGGATGATGGGCTCGTCGCGGGCAGCCCCCACTGCATGCTATCTATCAGGCATGACGCCGACCCTCATCTTCCGGTTGCCGCCGCGATCGAGTCCCCCACAGTCCGAACCATCCGGGTGAGATCGGCGCTAGCGATCGAAAGCGGCGGCATCAGGACAATCACATTCCCCAGCGGCCTGATGATCAGCCCACGCCGCCTGGATTCCAGGATCGTCCGAATCCCCATCTTCGATTCGTATGGGTACGGCTCTCCTCGCTCCCGGTCCTGCATCAGTTCGATCCCGACCATGAACCCCACCCGCCGGATGTCGCCCACATGCGACAGCGAACGAAGCGTTTCCAGCTCCTTGCGGAGCAACGCGATCTTAGGTTGGAGCAGCTTCAGTGTCCGCTCGCGCTGAAAACAGCGGAGGTTGGCCAAAGCGGCGGCGCAGGCCAGCGGGTTGGCGGTATACGTATGACCGTGAAAGAAGGCCTTCTTCTCGCCAAAGGGGGCGCAGAAGCCGTCGAAGATCTCCTGCGTCGTCAGCGTTGCGGCAAGCGGAAGGTAGCCACCGGTGATCCCTTTTGCCAGACAGAGCAGATCAGGCGTCACCCCTTCCTGCTCGCAGGCAAACATCGTCCCCGTCCGACCGAATCCGGTCGCAACCTCGTCGAGGATCAGCAGGACGTTGTATTCAGAGCAGAGCGACCGAACAGCCTTCAAGAAGCCTGGCGGCGAGGGGAGCATCCCCGCTGCCGCCTGCATCAATGGCTCCATGACCAAGGCAGCCACGCGATCGTGGTGTCGCCTGAGGAGGGCCTCGAGCCGCGCGACCGGGTCGGGGCGTCGCGCGCGGTCCCATGGCGCCCGGTACGGCGATGGGATCTTCCAGGTCGGGAAGAGGAGCGGCCGGTAGAGCTGGTGGAACAGTTCGATACCACCGACGCTCACCGCGCCCACCGTATCGCCGTGGTACGCCTCTTCCAGGGCGATGAACCGGGTCTTCCGGCGAAACGCCCCAGCACGCTGCTGCCAGTACTGAAACGCCATCTTCAGGGCGATCTCGACGGCCGTCGCGCCGTTATCGGAGTAGAAGACCTTGGAGAGACCATCGGGGGCGATCCGGATCAGCGCCTTGGACAGTTCGATCGCCGTGGGGTGGGAAAGGCCGAGGAAGGTGGTGTGAGCGATCTTGGAGAGCTGGGTTCTGATCGCCTGATCAATGGCTGCTTTGCGATGGCCGTGAACAGTGACCCAGAGCGACGAGACGCCGTCCAGGTACCGGCGGCCATCGACGTCGATCAGGTAGCTCCCCTCACCCCGCTCGATGATCGGGTGGCACTCCTGAAGCCAGTCCCGCATCTGGGTGAACGGGTGCCAGACGTATCGTTTGTCATCCTGCCGGAGCCGATGGCTGCGGGAGGCCATTGCGAAGGTCAGTAGGGAGCGCTTGTCCTGAGCCCAGTCGAAGCGGTCGCGGCGTGTCGCTCTGGGTCTGCCTTGAGCTCGGTCGAAGGGCCTGTGCTGAGCCCCGTCGAAGCAGCGGAAAGGGGGCCATCGAAGGCGAGGCCTAAATCCCGGAACATGTTCAGGTCGTCGCTTACGCTCCGGTTCTTCGTTGTAAGGAAGTCGCCAACCATCACCCCGCTGGCGCCGGCAAAGAAGATCATCGATTGCAGCTCACCCAGATGCTGCCGGCCGGCGCAGATGAAGATGTTCTTGGTCGGGAGGATCCATCGAAACAGCGCGATCGCCTTCAGCATCTCCAGCGGCGGCAACGGAGTGGCCTTCGCCAGCCTAGTCCCATCAACGGAGACCAAAAAGTTCAGAGGGACCTCGTCCACGTCGAGCTCTCTGAGGGCGAAGGCCAGCTCGGCACGGTGAAACGGCTCCTCCCCCATCCCGATGATCCCGCCGCTGCAAACGCGGATCCCTGCGGCCTTAGCGGCCTTGATGGTGTTGACTCGCTCTCCGTAGGTGTGGGTGGTGCAAATCTTCGGGAAGTAGGAGCGCCCGGTCTCCAGGTTGTGATTGAACTCGGTCAGGCCCGCAGCCTTGAGCTGGCGGAACTCCTCGTCGCCCATGATCCCGAGAGAGGCGTGCCCCTCCACCCGCCCGTCCTTAACGATCGCCTTGATCCCCTCGACGAGCTTTTGAAAATCCTTGGAGGCTGCGGAGTAGCCCCGGACTGCTGCCACCACCCCAAGGGCAGAGGCGCCCTGCTCGCCGGCTTTCCTGGCCGCGGTCACCATCTCCTCGGTTGAAATCAGGCCGTACGTCGGGATCTGTGTGGCGTGGCGGGCCGACTGGCTGCAGAAGCCGCAGTCCTCTGGGCAATTGCCGCTCTTGGCGTTCACGATGCTGCAGAGGTGGATCCGGTTGCCAAACCGGTTGAGGCGCAGACGATTGGCGACGTGGAACAGCTCGTGGACATCGTAGTCGGACCGCTCGAACAGCTCGACCGCCTCCTCGTATGCGATCGCGCCCCCAGCCAGCACCCGCTCTCCTATCTTCTGCACCCAATTTGTCAGCACCCCTGATCCCGTGGCAACCATGAATCCCCCTTACCGCGACTGACCTCAGCTCAGATTATAACGCTCTCTGCGCATTGCAGCCCCCGTTCACATCATGGAGGGCATCAGTCACATCCGATCAGACATATGCAATCATTTTCCAGATTTCGGATCCGCTTGAAGTAGTTCGGGCTCATATCCGATTTTATCTTTTCTTGCCATGCTTCCCTTGGAAGTTCCACAAAGTCAGGAGAGCCTATCAGTTTCGCCAGAAACTGCGCCCTGCCTTCGGCAACATAGTACACGCTCAGAAAGGTAGCGCCCGCTTCTGTACCTGATATCGAGACATAATAATCCTTTGCGCGGTAGAGATTAGTTTCAATCCTCGTTGCATTCGCGTCACATGCCCATTTGAACTCTTTCTTTTGTGCTTGTTGGTAGTCTGGAAGACTTGTGGAAAGAGCAAGAGAAGGTCCTACGAGAACAAGCAGCAGTAGAATGGATAAGGTCTTTACTATGTTCATCGGCATCTCCTTCGTTTCTACCCTGTCGTGCGTCGTATCGCCGAGATTTCTGCGGGCGCTCGCCCTGTATGAGCTCGTCCTCCGTAACCAGATCGCGGCCCGCACGCCTGGTTGGATGTAGTGGTCTGGTTAAGATAATGCGTGGTGGGCGGTACTGGGATCGAACCAGTGACCTCCGCCGTGTGAAGACGGCGCTCTACCGACTGAGCTAACCGCCCAACCTTTGTGGCGCTCATTCTACATCCAGGCAGGAAGAAGTCAAGCAATTCTCGTCGCCACAACACCACTGTCATCACCAACAATCTCTAATTGGCTGGGTGGCGTAGGGGCAGGGCTTGCCCGGCTCTTCAGGGGCGCAGCAAGCGGCGCCCCTACGGCTGACGCTGTAACACCGCGACGATATCTGATAGGGAGGACGGCGGATTCGCCTTGAAGTTTTGGTGGTCAGCGCATAAGATACGGCTGCGATTGGTGTTTGTCCTTTTGTCAAAACCCCGAGTTTCCTGACATTCCGTCGGCACTCCAGTCCCAGCGGGGCTCTCGCTTTTCCCCTCAGCCCCACTCCCCAACGGGGAGAGGGGAAAAGGGAAGGGGCAAAAGGGAGAAGAAGCACGTGTGGAGATGCCGGCACAGTCCCAAGTCAGCGAGAGCGCCGGGAGGGAGATCCGCCAAGTGGAAGGGCAGAGAGTGGCCGTGATCACCGGGAGCACCAAGGGGATCGGCAAGGCGATCGCCCGGCGTCTCGCACAAGATGGGTGTGACATCGTCCTGAACTACCGGTCTGACGAGGATACGGCGCGATCCGCCCTCCGGGAGTTCGACGCCCTGCCCGGAAAGGCAGTGGCCATCAAAGCCGATGTCTCCGCGTCAAATGACGCGTCCCATCTCATCGAGGAAACGGTCCATCGTTTCAACCGGCTTGACATCCTGGTCAACAACGCCGGGCCTTTCCTCGCGAGGCCGCTGCTCGAGACCACGGATGACGACTGGCGTCGGATGCTTGACAGCAACCTGAGCAGCGTCTTTTACTGCAGCAGGGCAGCGCTGCGGGTCATGCGAAACCGTCGGACCGGAGCCATCATCAATATCGGCGCCCTCAATGTCGAATACTCGCCCATCGGGGTTTTTGATGCACCCGCGTATTACATCGCCAAGGCCGGCGTGATTATGCTCACCAAGTCGCTGGCAAGGTCCGAGGCGCCATTCAACATCAGGGTCAACGCCGTGAACCCCGGGTTCATCGAAACCGAGACATATCGCCAGTATCGCGACGAGCACAAAGAGGCCTGGGGGAGGATGATCCCGCTCGGCCGCCTTGGCAGTCCGGACGATATCGCCGAAGCGGTCGGCTTCCTGGGTTCGGACCGTGCACGCTACGTGACTGGAGCGGTCCTCCACGTCCACGGCGGCCTCTGGGTCTGAGCATCTGATGCGGGAGGCGCATGAAGATCCTCTTCATCACCGGCAAGTTGGCCGAACGGGCCCTGAAAGAGACCCTCGGAGCGATGGAGGCCGAGTTCGACTACGAGGTGGCTGCCCTCAAGATCACCGTGGCCGCCCTGATGACCACTCCCTTCATCCTTCGTTCTCTCCCCGCCCCCGATTGTGATCTGCTCATGATCCCGGGGCTCTGTCGTGTCGAACCAAATGCGCTGGAACAGTCTCTGGGGGTCAAGGTCGAGAAGGGCCCGAAGGACCTGCGCGACCTGCCGTACTACTTCGGCGTCGAGAAGAAACGGGAGGGGTATGGAGGGCACGACCTGACCATCCTGGCCGAGATCAATGACGCCCCCAGCATGCCGGTCGATGTGATCCTGAGGAAGGCCCGATACTACGTTGCCTGCGGCGCGGATGTGATCGACGTCGGCTGCACCCCGGAGCGACCGGCCCCGAACGTGGGCGAGATCGTCTCGACGCTCAGGTCCGAAGGCTTCCGCGTCAGCCTCGATACGTTCGATGCGCGGGAGATCGTCGCCGGCGACAAGGCGGGCGCCGAGTTCCTGCTAAGCCTCAATTCTCAGAACCTCCATCTGGCTCCGGACCTCTCGTGCACCCCGGTGATCATTCCCGATTTCGGGAAGGGGCTGGACTCCCTTGCCGCCAACATCGAGGCAGTGGAGCGGCTGGGTGTCCGGCGATACCTGATCGATCCCATCCTGTCGCCGATCACCTTCGGCCTTGCCGAATCGCTCTCACGCTACGCTGAGGCCAGGCGCCGTTACCCAGACACCGAGATCCTCATGGGCGTGGGGAATGTGACCGAGCTGACCGACGCCGACAGCACCGGGATCAATGCCCTCCTGGCAGGGGTCATGTCGGAGCTGGGGATCCGGTATGTCCTCACGACCGAGGTGGCATCGTGGGCCAGAGGGTCGGTCCGTGAGCTGGATCTGGCCCGCCGATTGATGTACTACGCCAGGCAGAGAGGCGTGCTGCCGAAAGATATCGATGACGGCCTGCTCACGATCAAAGACCGGAAGGTCGATTGTCCACCTGAAGCGGAGCTTCGAGAGATGCAACGGATGGTCCCGGACCGCAACTTCCGGATCTTCGCCGACCAGACCGCCATCTACGTCTTCAATAACGATCTCTTCATCAAGGAGACCGACATCCATCGGATCTTCGACCAGATCAAGGCCCACCTCGGCCCGGAGCCGATCGGCCATGCCTTTTACCTCGGCCGTGAGTTGATGAAGGCCAGGCTGGCGATGCTGCTCGGGAAGAAGTACATCCAGGAAGAGGAGCTCCGATGGGGGTATCTCGACCATGGCCTCCCTGGGAGTTGATTACGGCACCGGCTCCTGGAAAGCCGCGCTGCTCCAGGAGGGATGCGCGCCGGGATTGCGGGGCTTCACCTCGTCAGAAGACGTGCGCGCATTCATCACGGAGATCGAGGGCCGCTATCCCGGCCTGCCGATCGTCCTACCGTCCGGATTCGGCATCCCGCTCAAACGGGTCCAGGAACTCGATGAGCGCGACCTCTTCGAGATCGCGCTTCGACGGGAGGCGCCCAGCGAACGCGGCCTTTCTCGCTTCCTCCTGACGCTTCGTTCCTCTCACCTCAACGCCTACTGCATTCCCGCGGTCAAGCTCCTGCCCAGCGTGCCGATCCACCGAAAGGTGAACCGCGCCGATATGGGGACCTCGGATAAGCTGTGCGCCGCCGTATTCTTCATCAGCCGGCTCCACGCGCAAGGGGCGCCTTTCGAGGACCTTCATTTCGTCGTGCTTGAGGTTGGAGAAGCTTTCAGGGCCATCCTGGCCGTGCGAGGCGGCAAGATCGTCGATGGCCTGGGTGGAACTGCCGGCGGGATCGGCCCGCAGTGCCGGGGAAGCATCGACGGCGAGCTGGCCTATCTGTATGACTGGAACGCCAAAGAGCTGATCTACCATGGAGGGGCGCGGGACATCGATGTGCGGTACGGCGGCTACGGCCACGCCGCATTCTGGGAGGGGCTGGAGAAGGATCTCTTGATGTTCCTTTCCTTCCACGAGCTCAAGCCAATTCACGTGGCCGGACGACGGAAGGTGGAGGTCAGGGACCGACTCAAGCATCGCTTTCAGATCGAGATCGCGGCCAGGGAAGACGAAGGGTATGAGGCGGCGATCGGCGCCGCCATCCTGGCCGATGGGATCGCCGGGGGGCGATGTGCTCCGCTTGTCACTCACCTCGGCCTACGGGACGTGGCTGAGCGGGCCCTTGACTGGATCTACCGATGAGGCAGCCGAAGGATCGCGATTTCGTCGAGACCAACGAGGGGTTCTTGTTCTGCCTGGCCGGATACCTCCATCCACCGGACCGCTACACCGCCTATCTCAAGTACACACCCGCCGAGGCCGGGCGGTGGGCCAGGGGAACGGTCCACTTTCGCAGGGAACTGGAGTACTACCACGTCCGGAACGTCGCCAAGACGCTCGAATTCCTCAGGACTCACCACCCCCGTTACATCAGCTTCGACCCGGTCCGGAATCTGAGCTTTTCCTTCGTTCCCCGAGAGACCGTCACGACCTACTACCGGCCGGAGGAGCGATTGCAGGCGATCCTGGCTGCACCTGCCGACCCGCTGGAAAAGGACGTCGAAGCTCTCGTCTCGCTCCTCGTGGGCGCCGGCGGGCCAGGCCCGGAAGCGTTCGGGATCACCGGATCGATCCTCTTGAAGATCCACGACCCATCGTTCTCCGACATCGATCTGGTGGTCTATGGCCGAGACGCCACAGCAAGGGTGCGGGTCGCCCTTTCCGTGCTGAAAGGAAGGGCGATCCAGTCGGTCGCCTCTAATCGCTTGACCCGGTGGAGGGCCGAGACGGCCGGGCGCTTCGGTCTCGCCCCGGAGGATGTCGCACACCTGGAGGCCAGACGTTGGAATTACTTCCAGTTTCGGGACCGGTATGTCTCCATTCACCCCACACGGCGGGACGATGAGATCCAGGAGACCTATGGCCAGCATCGTTACAGGTCCGTCGGGGTTGCCACGATCGAGGCCACCGTGGCGGATGGCGCCGACAGCATCTTCCTTCCGGCCTGCTACACCCTGGCCGACGTCAGAATCCGAGAGGGAGGACACTGGCCGATCACGGAGCTGGTGTCGTACGAGGGACTCTACTGCCAGGCAGCGGATCGGGGGGATCGCATCGTGGCGTCCGGCGTCATCGAACAGGTCGATGATGGTCCCTGTCGCCTTGTGGTGGGGGCGGCCGGCCTCCCTGATGGAGGATTCGTGAAACCGCCCAGGAGTTGAAGCGGACTAATGCAAACGTCTCTAAACTTGTTGGAAAGGGTCGGGTCCTGTCCTCCCCTCCCGATCCCTTCGGGCTCCGGGAACCCAGCCCCATCCGTCCTCACTCCACCCATCCCCCAGTGGGGCCCTTCCGCTGCGGGCGGATCGGGCGCCCCGCCTCGGCCACCCGCCCGACGTAACTTTAAAATTGTCGTTTATATTAGTGCCGTTCCAACTATTAGGACAAGAAATAGTGAGGCCAGAGAAGGCGATCGTTCTTAGGAAGACAACTGTCGGAGATGAGCCGGGATACGTTGGAACGGCGCCAGCGCCATGATCATCGAGACCATCGTCACAACGCTGAACGAACAAGGCCAGGCGAACTTCGCCCCGATGGGGGTCACGATCGGGGATGGGGAGATACTCATCCGTCCCTACAGAGAATCGGCCACCTATCGGAATCTTCTGGCGACCGGGCAAGCCGTCGTCAATCTGACCGACAATGTCCGCCTGTTCGCCGAGGGAGCGCTCTCCAGCCCGGAATTTCCAGCCTTCCCGGCAGAGATGGTCCGCGGCCTCGTGCTGAAGGACGCCTGCTCATATTTCGAGTGTTCGGTCGTGCAGGCCAACACCGATGATGAACGCGCCGACTTCCGCTGTCGGGTGGTCAAAAAGGGGTTCCTACGGGAATTCGTCGGGTTTAACCGGGCGAAGAACGCCATCATCGAGGCCGCCATCCTGGCCACCAGAGTCCGGTTCCTCGGGGTGGAACGGATCCTCCAGGAGTATCTCCGCTTTTCTGAAATTGTGAAGAAGACAGGGGGGGAGGAAGAAGCCAAGGCAATGCATTATCTCCAGAACTACGTCGAGCGGCAGTAGCGATGAGGGTAACGGTCAAGGCCCCTGCAAGGCTGCACTTCGGCTTCATCGATCTGGATGGGTCGATGGGGCGGATGTTCGGCAGTATCGGACTGGCGATCGACGAACCCAGGATTCTCCTCGAGGCGGCGCCGGCGAACCGAGTCTCGGTCTCGGGTGACGAGGCCGGCCGCGCCCTGGCGTTGGCCCTGCGCTTCCTTCGCCATTACAAGCTTCCCCAAGGGGTTCATCTCACCATCAAAGAGACCATCCCTTCCCATGTCGGGTTGGGCTCCGGGACGCAGCTCGCCCTCAGCGTCGCTACGGCCCTGGCCCGGCTCTTCTCAATCGACGCCGGCGTCCGGGAGCTAGCGTCGGTCATGGGACGAGGGGCTCGGTCTGGGGTCGGGGTGAGTGCCTTCGAGCGGGGCGGCTTCATCGTGGACGCCGGACGAAAGATAGGTTCCCAGGGCGCGAACTCCAGCCCCGGTTCCCTCCCCCCAACGATCGTTCGTCACCCCTTTCCAAAGGAATGGACGTTCGTCGTGGCCATCCCCCATTTGGGTCGCGGACTCGCTGGTCGCGCTGAGGACCGTGCGTTCCGTCGGATCGCGGGCCGCCGGGCGGGTGGCGCCGCTAGGATCAGCCGAATTATCCTGATCCAGATGTTGCCAGCTTTGCTTGAGCGGGATCCCGCGCTCTTCGGGCGATCCCTCACAAGTATCCAGCGCATTGTGGGGAACTGGTTTCGACCCGTGCAGGGTGGCACCTTCGCCACGCCGCAGGGGGCAGCGGTAGCCAGAGTGCTGGCACGCGCCGGGGCATTAGGGATCGGGCAAAGTTCCTGGGGACCGGCAATCTACGGCATGACTGCGGATCAACAACAGGCTCATGCCCTGGAGCGCCAGCTACAAAAAGCCACATCGGGAAAAATCGAAGCCGCAATTTTTCTGGCCAAGGGTAACAATCGAGGGGCCGAAGTCGCTTCTTGAGAAGCTTTCCCCCTGTAACAGAGGAGGCCAAGTGCGGACGGCGAATGCCAGAAAGGACCGCGGAAAAATTGGCTATCCGGATTGATCTGTGGAATCAACCGAATGGACGGTCCGCTCAAAATACACCGCTTCAACACCTGCGAGTTAGATGTGCCATAAGCAATTCGAGGGGGCGTATTTCGATCAAATCCGCCACCGATTCCGATCGCAAACCGGCCACGCATTCCGATATAAATCCGCCAAGCCTT
>JBGQJI010000035.1:0-20602 GCA_041498975.1 Methylomirabilis sp. (SeqCode) | reverse complement strand
TTCCCTTTCCCACCACTATCGCTTTCCTGCGATAAGTTCGCCTTCCCATGCCAGGCCAGCTACTAGAGCGACTTCCTCGGAAAGTCTTCAAGATCGACGGACGGGCCGTGGGCGTTGTCCACACGGGCGGGCGTTGGGCGATTCGGCGCGAGCGGCTTGTCCTGATCCACGGCAGCGGCTGCAGCGCCGACTCCTGGCGGTATCAGGTGGACGGGCTTTTGCGTGAGTTCGAGATCGTGGCGCCGGATCTTCCCGGGCACGGCGCCTCCGCTCCTGCCGGCGACCCCTCCGTCGAACGGTACGCCAGCGTAGTCAGAGCCGTGCTCCAACGGATCGCTAGGCGCAAGGTCTTCCTGGCAGGACATTCACTGGGGGGAGCCGTCGCGCTTCAGGTCGCCCTGGAAGCCCCGCAGCTCCTGAAGGGATTGATCCTCGTCGCGACGGCGGCCTACCTCGACACGCTGGCCCTGACGCCCGACATCCTGTTGTGGGCTATCGCCACCCTACCTCACAAGTTCAAGGGGATGTTTTTCTCGGATCTGGTCACGAAGGAGGCGCTGGCGATTGCGCGGGATGATGTTCGACGCTGCAGCCTTGAGACGGTGTTGGGCGATTTCTCCGCCAGCCGGAAGCTCGACTTCAGAAGTCGGCTCGGGCTGCTCAAGCTACCCGCCTTGATCCTCTGCGGCAGCGATGACCTGATTACGCCCGTTCGTTACTCCCAGCGACTGCATCAACAGATCTCAGGATCCACCCTCGAGCTTGTCGAGAAAGCCGGTCACATGCTTCCCCTCGAATCGCCGGAACGGGTCAATGCAGCCATCCGCAAGTTCGTCCGCGGGATCTAGGGGCAGCGCAACGCTCCGTGCCTTCGCTGTCACGTACCTCAACGGCTGGCAGGGTCACGCTCACTCATCCCCTCGTCAGCGTGCGGTGCTTCCATAGCCAACCTTGACTTGGGCCATCAGCATCACGCCCAGCGCTGCGGCCACCAGGAGGCCGGCCATCACGAACTGATCTCCCAGGGCGCCGAGAATCCCTGCAGCCGCCCCGCCCGCGAAGCTGCCGAGGAATTGCAACGAATTGTAGGTACCCAGGGCTGCGCCATAGACGGTCTTGGGTGACGCTTTCGTGATGAGGCTCGGGAGGATCGGTTCAAGACTGGAGAACCCGGAAAAGAAGAGCATGCCTGCGACCGCGAGAGCCAGAAGCGGATGCGCTTGGAACCCAAAATCAGCGCCGCGAAAGAGGAGCAGCCCACTGATCGAAAGGATTACGAAGGCCGTTACCCCCGCCAGTTTCGCGTAGCCTCTATCGGCCGCCCCGGAGGCGGCAAACATCACGACTGCGGCAACGACGAGCATCGGGCCGAGCAGCATGTAGTAGCTTCTAAGAGGCAAGTAACGCCGAGCCAGAAGGGGAAAATGGAAGAAGAAACTGCTCATGAAATAGGACATCAGGAACCCGCAGACGTCCAATCTGAAGACGTCGCCGATCTTGAACACCGAAGCGACTGACGGTCGGCTGGCGGCGCCGCCAGCGTCAGGCCGTTCTCTTGCCGGTTCCTTTACGACGAGGGCGAGGTAGATGGAAGCGAGCAGACTCAGAACGCCGGAGATCCAGAAGAGGGAGGCATAGCCGGCGATGCTGGCGATCAGGGGTCCTGCCAGGATGCCGCCGACGAAAGAGAGGCCGATGGGGATCCCGAGGAAGGCCATTGCGGTGGCGCGATTTTTCTCCTCGACCGAATCGGCCACCAGAGCGAATGCCACAGAGCTGATGGCCCCGGCCCCCTGGATCAGGCGAGCGGCGATCAACGCGAAAATGTTGGGGGGGACGGCGGCCAGTATAGAGCCGACGCTGTGAAGGGCGAGGCCGATGAGGAGGAGCGGTTTCCGCCCAAATCTATCGGACAGCCAGCCGAACGGGATCTGGAGAAGCGCATTGGTCAGCCCGTAGCTGCCGAAGGCAAGGCCGATCAGCGGTTTCGAGCTCGTAAACTGCTCTCCGTACAGCGTGAAGATGGGAAGCACGAGAAAAATCCCGAGCATCCGAATCGCGATGGCGGTGCTGAGCGTTGCTATGGTTCGTATCTGATCTGACGAGAATTTAGCGGCCATTGTCCGATAACCACCCTTCTGGACCTGAATAACCGCCTGTTCATAGCAGGTATCGATAACGGTGTCAACGGGATTTGGGCGCCGAGCAGTGTCCTGAGATGGAGTTGGGAGTTGGGGGTGACGATGCCGAACGAGGAGCCAAAGCCTTTCTACCCTCCAGTCCCGACTTGTCAGGTCTGCGGCGGTCGAGTATACATAATATATGTGGGCGAGGAAACGACAACGTTGAACGTCCAAAGTCTTAGGGCCCCAGTTCCAGGTTCCGCCGTCAAGTCCGAAATGGCAGCGCGACCTGGACGGGCCATGCGGGACTGGGTTCCCGCAGCCTATTGAGGGCAGAAACGAGGGCGAAAGACGAGCGATGAGCCCAAGGATCAGGGGTGTCCTCTTCGATTTGGATGGGGTGGTGGTCGTGCAGTGCCTTGATTTCGCGGCGATCAAGCAGGAGATCTTCGGCTCAACGGAGGGGTTCATCCTTGAAAGGATCCTCAGCCTCTCCGGCGGAGCCCGCACCAGGGCGGAGGCAATCCTCGAGCGCCACGAGACCGAGGCCGCCAATCGTTGCCAGCCTCAGGATGGGATCGCTCCTCTTCTCCGCAGGCTCGATCATCATGGATTGCGTCTCGGGCTGGTTACCCGCAATAGCCGCAGGAGCGTAGACCTCATCCTGGGGCGACTGCAGTTCCCCTTCTCGGCGATCGTGACCAGGGAAGATGCCCCGCCAAAGCCGGCGCCCGACCCGGTCCTGCTGGCCTGTCGGCGGCTCGGCCTCGGGACGGACGAGGCGCTGTTCGTGGGCGACTTCGAATTCGACATGCTGGCGGGCCGCCGGGCGGGCGTCCGGACCGCACTGCTCTGCAACCCCGTCCAACCATTCTCGCACAATGCCGATCACGTGATCGCTTCGCTGGCCGAGATTCCACCGCTACTGGGGTTGCCTGATCGGGACGAGCCGGCGTGATCCTTGACCTTGCTTTCAGCCGGCTGGATCCGGTGCGTCGGTCCGCCTCTGGTCGAGCGGTGGCGGTGATCGATGTGATCCGGGCTACGACCACCATTACCGTCGCGCTGCACCACGGGTGCGTCGGTGTCATCCCCGTCCTGACGCTGAAGGAGGCCAGGGGTTTGGCGCTGAGGCTTGGCGGGTGGCGGCCTGCTGGCCGGAGAACGGGGTGCGGTCAAGGTGCCAGGCTTCGACCTGGGGAATTCTCCGGTCGAATACGGCCGTGACAATGTCGAGGGCAAGACAATTGTCCTAACCACGACCAATGGGACCCGCGCGTTTCAGGCGGTTGAGGGCGCTCGGGTGATCGTCGCGACCGCCTTCCTGAACGGTTCTGCCGCGGCGCGGTGGCTCATGCGCGCCGGCCTCGACGTCCTGATCGTCTGCGCGGGCCAACGTGGCCGCTTCTGCCTTGAGGACGCCGTTGGCGGCGGGATGCTCATCGATCGCCTGCTCACCATCTCTGATCGCTCCTTGGAGCTCAGTGATGCTGCAAGGGCTGCGCACCAACTTTTCGTGGTCCACCAAAATGACCTTCTCGGGATGCTCCAGTGTTGCGAATGGGGAAAACACCTCATCCAGAAAGGCTTTGGATCGGACCTGGAGATCTGTTCGGGGGTGGATACCACCGAGGTCGTCCCGGTCATGCAGGAAGGCCGTCTGGTGGCAGAGCGCGCATGAAGATCGGGGGGTTTCCGCCTCCTGCCGACGGACTGGGAAAGCTCTGGCTTGGCCGTTCGATCGCGGGGTCCGCTTGTCTCGTGGCGGTGTTTGGCTTCGCCTGGAAGGGTTCCCGGATCCAGAAAAGTCTTGATGCCTTCCCGAGCTGCCCTGGTCTCGGATGGCTTCCTTTACTTTCTCGTTGCCTCCCGCGCCTTTTTCTGCTAGGGTGTTGCCTCCCGGATAGGCGTCTGTCGGGCGCCTCGCCGGGGCAAGAAATAGGGATGCAATGGACGTGCCTAGTAGGAGTCTCTCGGCCGTCATGGCGGTTTCGACCGCGGTTCGGTCGTCGGCGCCCGACAAGCTCCTGGATACCGTTCTAGAGGAGCTCCTGAAGGCGGTTGACGATGCGGTCCTCGGCTGGATCTACCTTGCCCAGGATCCACCGGACAGTCGGGTCTGGCCCGCCGTCACAGCGGATCCGCAGGGTAGGGTCTACCTTGCTGCGGTCAGACATACTGCTCAGATTCGACCGGAAGCCGCCAACCTCACCTGCCTGGACTGCCCCTGCCTTCGCTCCCTCATAGGGGCCGATCCGCCCCTCGAATGCAGTGTCATCGATCAGTGTCCTCGGCTAGCCCTGTCCGGGCTGCCAGTTGTCGCTCACGCGTGCGTTCCCCTTATCGGCCAGGATCGGGCGATCGGTATGCTGAACCTGGCCAAGTCCCGATCGTCATCCTTCTCAACCAATGAGCTGCTGTTACTACAGACGATCGCGCGCCAACTGAGCATCGCGCTGGAAAACGCCCGGCTGATCGGTGAGACGCAGGCAAGCCTGAAAGAGACGCAAACGCTGCTCGAGGTCAGCTATTCCGTCAATTCCACCCTCGATCTCCAAGAAGCGGTCCGGCGCATCGCGCGAGCGGTCGCCCGTGTGCTCTCGGCCGATACTGTGGGGGCCTACGTGCTGGACCCCTCGACGGGTAACCTCAATCCTTTCGCTGGATACCACGTGCCGAGGGAGCGTCTCGGTGTGTTCATGGGAACCCAGCTTCCGCTCAAAGGGAACCTGCTTCTCCAAGAGGCGTGGGAGAAGAAGTCCGCGGTCTACACCGATGATACCTCCACGGATCCCAGGTGCGCCCATGACATCTTTCGGAACCTCCCGCATCGCTCCATCCTGTTCGTTCCCATGCTCGTCAAGGACCAGCCGATCGGAGGGTTGCTTGCTGTCTGGTGGGATGCGCGGCAAAAGTTTGCAGAGGAGAATGTGAGATTGGTCGATGCGATCGCCCGCCAAGCCGCGATCGCCATCGAGAACGCGAAGCTGTTCGAAGCGGTCCAGACCCATGCCCAGGCGGTGAAGGCCTCAGAGGAGAAATACCGGCTGCTGGCCGAACACGTCCGTGACGTCATCTACGCGTTGGACCGTGAAGGGCGATTTACGTACCTGAACCCGAAGGTTGAGGAAATCCTCGGGTACAAACCAGGGGAGCTAGTGGGTCGCTACTCCACCGATATCCTGACTCCCCAGAGCCAGCGCCGGGCTCAGGAGATCTTCGCCAGGGCGGCAAGAGGGAAGGACCCATTCAGCTTCTACGAGTTGGAGATGGTGAAGAAGGACGGCTCTGGCGTCGTCCCCGTTGAGATCGGGACTGTTACGGTACGGGATGCAATGGGCCGCGTGACCGGCTGGCAGGGAATCGCGAGGGATATCACGGAGCGGAAGCAACTGGAGCAACAGCTCCTGCGGACCGAGCGGCTTCACGCCTTGGGTGAAATGGCGTCAGGGGTGGCCCATGACTTCAACAACATTTTGGGCGCGATCCTTGGCCGGGCCCAACTGCTGCGCCGGGTGGTCCTGGACGAGGAGACCAAGCGAGGCCTTGACGCGATCGAAAAGGCGGCACTGGATGGGGCCAATACCGTCCGCCGCTTGCAGCACTTCACCCGGAAGCGGCGAGAAGAAGAGTTCTTCCCGGTGGACCTGAACCAGGCCATCAAAGATACGCTGGCCATCACCGAAGCCAAGTGGAAGGACGAGGCCAACCTAGCCGGCGCGACCATCGAGATGGAGACCGGCTACGGGAAGATCCCCCCCGTGATGGGGAATATCTCCGAACTCCGGGAGGTCCTGACCAATCTCGTCTTCAATGCCGTAGAGGCGATGCCGGAGGGAGGGAAGCTTACCTTCAAGACCGAAGAGGTAGATGGGTGGGTTTACGCCAGCGTGTCGGACACGGGGATCGGGATGAGCGAAGAAGTCAAAGCCAGGATCTTCGATCCTTTCTTCACCACCAAGGGGATCAAGGGGACTGGCCTCGGCCTGAGCGTGTCGTACGGAATTATCAGAGGCCACCACGGCGAAATCAACGTCCGCAGCAATCCCGGGCACGGCACAACCATCGAGATCAGGCTGCCGATCCCCTCGAAGCTCCGATCGGCGCCACTACCGAAACCGGCACCGTTAGCCAAGCCAGGACGCATCCTGATCATCGACGATGATGGCATGGTGCGCGAACTCCTCTCAGATATCCTCGAGGCGGCGGGCCACACCGTGGTTCAGGCAGGCGGTGGTAGAGAAGGGCTCCGCCTTTTCCGCCAGACTGACTTCGATCTCGTCCTCACCGACCTGGGCATGCCGGAGTGTTCGGGTTGGGAGGTGGCCGCAGCCATCAAGGGGTTAGCCCCGAAGACCCCCGTGGCCCTCGTCACAGGGTGGGGCCTGACGCTTGACCGCGGGAAGCTGAAAGAGGCTGGAGTCGATCTGGTCTTGAACAAGCCCTTCCAGTACCACGACGTCATGGCACTCGTGGCGGAGGGGATGGATCTTCGCGAAAAGATCTAGTGCCGTTCGAACGTTATCCGCCGAATGATAAGATGACCCGCAGGCATCCGGATCGGCCGTCGGATACTTGTGCGATGTGTCCGAACAAGTTGGGACGGCACTCGCGCGCCTCCGGCTCCCTCCGATATCGGGCTTGCGGGCACCGTTCTCTGAGGTGGAGCGAGAAATCTTTCGGCCGAGGGTGGCCGAATGCCCAACCCATGAGGCACGCCGCCGAGTGAAATGTCTCGCACCTGGACTCGTCGTGTTCGCTTGTGCCGTGCTACAGGCGGCTCTGCGTTCCCCCAAAGGTCCTCTGCGACGACACGGGCTGCCTTTCACGGCGTTGGGCCATTCGCCGTGCGGCCGCGTGGCCTCCCTAAGCGACTCGGACGAGCTCTCTATCGCCCTGCATCGATCGCGCCCGCTTGGTCAGCCATTCCGCGATCATGGGCCAGATCTCCTGTTGTGCCTGACGGCTCGCGATGATCCGCGCGTGGCTGTAATCCTCACCGTACCCCTCCGACTTGGCGCAGAACGCCATCCGCTTATCGAGGCTTCCTAGCGCGTCGTAGAGCCGGCGGCAACCCTGATAGGGGGCGATGAACCGATCTCCGCCTCCTGCAAAGCAGAGCGCGGGGACGTCGACCCTCCTCATTGCCTCGAGGTAGTCGAAGCCGTCTTTTCCGGTCCATTGGCGGTTCCAGTTCCAGCGGAACCACTGGTTCATCACGCCCTTGAATTCGTTCTCCGGGCCCAGCTTGAGCAATGGGCCAGGCGAGTAGCCGATCAGATTGTTCGCCATGGCGCCGAGCGCGATCTTCGCCCGGCCGGCCCAGGTTGCTCCCGCCTCGGTGGCCTGGCTGGCCAGCGTCACGATCCCCTTGATCCGCGCGCAGGCCTCTGGGTTCCGCGCTAGGTGCATCAGGAGGACCAGCCCACCCCCGCTATGCCCGACCCAGAGGAGGTGTTCCTTTCTGGTCCGGTGGAGCACTGCCCGCAGCGCCGCCGGCACGTCGAACTCGCTGAACCGCTCGAAGTCCAGGTGACCGTCTCCTGCCTCGCTTCGGCCGTGACCCCTCAGCTCAAGGATCCAACAGTCGAAACCATTCTCGGCCAGGTATCCGGCCAGCCTCGTGCAGACCTGGGCGTTGGAGAATGTCCCGTGAGTCAGAAGGATAGGAACGTCATGCCGGATGTCGTGAGAGATCCTGAGGAGTGAGAGATCGACGCTATCCTTCGTCTGCTCGCGGTAATACTCGGGCTCCCCGACCTCTCGCGATCGGGGCGCGACCTGGCGAGAGGGGGTTATCACGCTCGGGACTGGGGTCTCGATCTCCGGGAAGGGAATGACGTTTTCTGGAAGCTGACCGATTTCGGCAGGCATCCGCGTAGCGGCTTTCTGCGGGAACTCCGGCGGGACCTCGAGCAACGCGCCCGCTGCCGATTTGCTCTTCCTCATCTCCTCCATCCGCTCATGCGCGAGCAGGCCCTGAATCAGGGGGGTGTAGAAGACCCCGTCCCCCACCAGCATGACCTTCTCCTGGGTGATCTCGACCCATCCCCGCTCGGTCAGGGCCTGCCAGGTGTCGGCGTACTCTTCCAGGAGGTCGAAGCCGAAGATCTTCCGGTAGCCACTCAGATCGACGCTCATCCCCTGGAGGGTTTGGAAGAGCCAGGCGATTCGCAGATCCTTCTGGGTGTAGTGGAACCCCCGGTCGATGGGGAACCGACTTTCGTCGAGACGACCGAAGTACTCTCCCACCCTGGGACAGTTCATGTACGTCCAACCCGGCATCTCCGGCGTGCCCAGGAAGTAGGAGACGCCGGCGAATCCCCAGCCCCACATGTCGTAGCCCACGATCCCCTGTTCCTTGTCACAGGTGAAGAAGTGACGCATGTGCTCCTCGAAGAGGTACTCGCCAGAGAGGCCGAGGGTCGGCTTCTCCCAGTCGTAGGCAGTCACCTGCCGAAATCCATGGCTCTCGAGGAACTGCTTGGATACCCGATACATCTCGACGTTCTGCTCGGTTGAAGGGAGTTCGTCCCGGTGATTGCGAGCGAAATCGGTCCGGCCGGCCACGTTCAATTCGTAGTGAGTGAGGTGACGGATACCGGTCCCGACGATGGCATCCAGGTCCTTCAGCATCAGCTCGATCGTCTGCCGCGGCCATCCGAAGATGAGATCGACGCTGCTCTGGAGCCCCAGTTCCTGGCACCACTCGAGTGTCTGGAAGGCGTGCTTGGCCTTCTGCTTTCGTCCGCTGAGTTTGATCATCTCATCGTCGAGCTGTTGTACACCCATGCTGATCCGGTTGACCCCGGCCGCTTTCATCGCCTCGAGCTTCTCCCGTGTGAAAAGCTGGGGAATGCCTTCTAGGGTGATCTCGATGTCCGCCGGGATCGTCGGGAAGACCCCTCTCACGATCCCCAGAAGCTTGTGGTAATCCTCCGGCTTGTAGAGATTGGACGTCCCTCCCCCGAAATAGATGCTCGCCAGCTCAGCGCCGTCGAAGAACTGCTGATATCTCCGTCCTTCCCACTCGAGGTATTTCAGATACGTATCCAACTGATCCTGCCCCTGGTACACCTCGCTCGGAAACAGACAGAAGCCGCACCTGTCGGGATTCGTGGGGAGACAGTAGGGCGTGCCCACATACAGGTTGACCCGCTTTGGAATTGCCGCGTTCGCCACGACACGCTCGGTCATCATCTCTTTCACTGGCACATTCCGCTCCAGCCAGAAGAGGGGGGAAGGATGGGCGTGGAGCACCTTGTTGCTCTGTCGCCGCTGCTGTTGTTTGTCGATATGCGCGTGCAGTTCCTTCACTCGATCCACGTTGCTGCCGTTACCGTTCGCGCCGTTCATGCTGCCCTCCTCCTGGGTGGCCCGACGTCCGATACGGATCGCCGGGACGTCCTCCCGATGTACGTAGCGCCCAAGTCAAGCTTGGCATCCTCACCATTCGGCATAGAAACAGCACGAGGAGAGAACGCCGGGATTCTACCGGTTGCCGACATGCCCCGTTGCGCTCCTGTGAAGGGTGACGAATAAAGTGGGGCAATGCTTTTCTTACTCTGATAAGACTCAACTTAGTCATTCTTTCTGGAATGAAGCGGTTTCTAAATTTGTCTTACCTAACTCTGTCTTCTTTTAATTACTGTAGTGGCAGGCTCGACGGGGCACAATATAGTAAAGGATAGATATTTTTATAACTTTCGATATATAATTGGCCCGAAAGTTCGGCCCAATGGCCTTAGTGCTCGGTGCTCTTGCCGGGAGATGTGCGATCCGCGGGGTTTGCGCGGCTGTCAGCTTATAGCAGAAGCGTTTCTGCTCGCGGTCTCAGCATTGATAGCAGTGTTCGGTGTGTGACCCTTGCTGAGAACAGCTCGTAGATGGGGAAGGTCCGCTGAGGGAAGTCATTCCTCATGTGAAGCTTTTCGAAGCCGTTGCTCCGGAAGCCGTTTGGCCGCTTCAGCCGGTCGAAGGCGCGGTGGGCCCGACAGTGCGATGACGGGGTTCAACGGGGGGTGCAGCGCTCATCCCCAATGCGGTTGTGAGCGCGCCGGGGCAAGAAGAGTGGAAGGGCTTGTGGAGTTCGCGAGCCACTCCTGCAAGAGCAGTCGAATGGCTGGAGGCCGGACTCCTGGACTCCGGGAAATTCCCTTGACAAGGCCAGGGAAGCGCACCTAGGCTATTCAAGGCGCTTGACATGAACCAGGGTGCTGATGGATTCGCCGTACTTTCCACAGAGACGCGCAGAATGCCTCATTGCCACTGGACGGGTGGTACTGGGGGCATTTACCCTTCTCGCGATCTGGCTGGACCCTTCTGAGCCTGCTAAGTACGCGAAGTCCGCCTACTCCTTTCCGATCGCCTACCTGGTCTATGCATTGCTGGTAGCCTTGTTGGTGTTGCGTCCGGGCGCTCCCCTAGGGCGCATGCCACTCATTACGCATGTCTTGGATCTGGCGGTCTTTTCCCTGTTCATCTATTTCTTTTCCATCTTCATCTTTTTCACCGAAGGCGCCACCAGTCCCTTTATCCTCTATTTTGTCTTCCTGCTCCTGGCCGCCACATTGCGCTGGCAGTGGCGCGGGACGCTGTGGACCGCGTTGGCAGCCCTGGCGACATTTATCGGAATGGGTGTCTACGGGGCGGGGGTCTTGCGCGACCCGGTCTCCGAGCTCCCCGGCCTCATAATCCATGGCCTGTATCTCGGGCTGGTGGCAGTTTTCCTGGGTGTCCTGGGAGCGCACGAAACGCGGGTGCGTCGCGAACTGTCCATGCTGGCCGGATGGCCACGCTCGGTCCCGCGAGAGGCCCGCCCGCTGGTTCGAGAGGTGCTGGAGCACGCGGCCAGCATCCTCGGCTCGCCGCGACTGCTCATCGCCTGGCAGGTGGGGGAAGAGCCCTGGTTAAACCTGGCCTTGTGGCCCCGTGGCGAAATCCACTGGAGCCGCGAGGCGCCGGGCACCTTCCTTCCTTTGGTCGCTGAGCCGCTGGCCGACGCTGATTTTCTCTGCCAGAACGTCCGCGCTGAGGTGCCTTCGGTGCTGCATACGTCACCTGCCGGCGTGCAGCGCTGGCGCGGGTTGCCCCTCCACACCACACTGCAGGCATGGTTTGCCATCAGTGCCGTCCTCTCGTTGCGCCTGCGTGGCGAAACGCTGAAAGGGCGCCTCCTCTCCCTGGACAGGTCACGGATGACCTCTGACGACCTGGGCCTGGGAGAGATCGTCGCCAGGCTGGTGACGGCCCGCATGGACCATTTCTACCTGCTGCAAGGGCTACAGCAAGCGGCGGTCACAGACGAGCACATGCGCCTCGCCCGCGACCTGCATGATGGCCTGCTCCAGTCGCTCGCCGGGGTGGCCTTGCAACTGGAAACGGTGCGCCGCCTGCTGGAAGAGGAACCGCAGGCGGCCATGGAGACCTTGCTGGAAATCCAGCGCCTGATCGCCACCCAGCAGCGCGACTTGCGCTTCCTCATCCACGGGCTGAAGCGAGCCACGATCGCTTCGCCCGAGGCGGAGCCCAGGCTTGGCGCCCGCCTGGACGAACTGGCCAAAAGGATCGAGCGCGACTGGGGCCTGCGCGTAGAGTTGAAGAAGGAGCACCTGGAGGCGGGGATCTCCAAGGGACTAGCAGACGAGATCTATCACATTGCGAGCGAGGCCCTGGTGAACGCCGCGCGGCATGCCAACGCCTCCGTCGTAGGCGTGGAGGTGGGCATGCAGGACAATCAGGTCAGGATCGTCGTGGCGGACAACGGCACCGGCTTCCCCTTCCGCGGGCAGTATGACCACGCCGCGTTAACCGACATGAAGCTGGGGCCGGTGATGCTGAAGGAAAGGATTGCCTCCGTGGGTGGATCACTCTCCATCAATTCAACCGACTTTGGAGCTCGCCTGGAGATCACCCTGCCGCTCGCGCACCCAGGAGTGTGACATGCCCATTGGCCTGGTGTTGGCCGACGATCATCCCATCGTCCTCGATGGGCTGGAGCAACTCTTCCGCCTGGAGCAAGACTTCAAGGTCCTGGCGCGTTGTCGGGACGGCGAGGAGACCCTGCTAGCGGTGCGCAAGTATCTCCCGGACGTCCTGGTCCTCGATATACGGATGCCGGGGAAGAGTGGCCTGGCAGTGCTCCGGGAGATGAAAAGGGAAAGGCTGGCAACGCGCGTGGTCCTCCTGACGGCGGCCATCGACGAAAACGAGGCCCTGGAAGCCATCCGCCTGCGCGTGAGCGGAGTGGTGCTGAAAGAAATGGCGCCGCAACTCCTGGTGAAGTGCGTCCGCAAGGTGCATGCCGGCGGACAATGGTTCGAGAAGCGCTCCTTCGCCCGCGCGCTGGAAACCTTGCTCCAACGGGAGGCCGGGGCGCGCCAGATCGCAGGGGTCCTGACGTCGCGCGAGATGGAGATTGTGCGATTGGTGGCCAGCGGCCTGCATAACAAAGAGATCGCCGGAAAGTTGCTCATCAGCGAGGGCACGGTCAAGATTCACCTGCATCACATCTATGAAAAACTCCACGTAGACGGCCGGCTGGAATTGACCCTCTACGCTCAGGACAAGGGCTTGCTCTAAACGCTGCTGGCGACCCTGCCTCCACCCATCTCACCGGGCTCCATGAGATCCCTGTTCAGGTCTTCACGGGATGGACGCGAGTCATTCCAGGAAGGCCTGCTTCGACCCGGCGTGACGGCCAGGACGCGCCAATCGGGTGATGGCGGGGTTGAGCGGGAAGGCGGAATCAACCTGTGGCGGGCAATCGGGAAAGATGAGGCGTCGCGTGAGAGAGCTGGGGATCGATCTCGCATCGAGTCGTGCGTATTCGGAGTTACGGCGGGCGGGCCATTCAGCCTGGGAGGAACTCCGGACAGACCCGTTTCGCGATCAGGGTTCGCTCCCAGGCCAAACTCAACAGCTCCTGGAGGCCTCGTCGGCTCTCAGGGCTCCAGACGCGGGTGTCCTCGTTCACATACATCCCGACGAATCGATCGGCCAGAGCCCGTTCCATCCCGCGACCGAACTGCATCGCGTACAGAAGGGCCTCCTCCCGGTTGGCCAGGCCATACTCGATGCTGGCCCGAAGAAGACGCGAGACTTCCAGACACAGCGGCTCGCCCAGATCCTTACGGATGGCGTTGGCCCCAAGCGGCAGCGGCAGGCCGGTCTTTTCATGCCACCAGGCTCCCAGATCCAGCAGCTTCAGGAAACCTCGGGCCCCGTAGGTGAGCTGCCCCTCGTGGATGACGAGGCCGGCTTCCGCCTCGCCCCCTTCCACTGCATCGAAGATTCGATCGAAGGGGACCTCAACGGCGTGAAAACCATCCAGGCAGAGGCGCAACAGGAGGAATGCAGTGGTGAGTTTCCCAGGGACGGCAATGCGCTTGCCGCCCAGCTCGGCGAGGTCGAACGGGCGTTTTGCGACGAGGATCGGCCCGTAGTTGCGGCCGACGCTTGCGCCGTGTGGCAGCAGGATGTAGCGGTCGGCCACGTACGCATAGGCGTGGGCCGAGATCGCCGTAACCTCCAGCCTCCCTTGCAGCGCCCAATTGTTCAGCGTCTCGATCCCTTCGAGGAGATGCTGGAAGCGAAGCCTCCCGGTGTCGAGTTTCTCCTTGGCCAGCGCATAAAACATGAATGCATCATCCGGGTCGGGACTGTGCCCGATCCGGATCAGCCGCGACTCCATGCATCCCCGCCTTCTAGTGCCGTTCCAGCTTGTTGCGGCGAATCGCTGACAGGTGCGCTGCTAAGAACTATCGCTTTCGCTAGCCTCACCATCGCGGTGCAACTAGCCGGAACGGAATTAACCCAGGTCGTCCAGGACTTCGTGGATGGTCTTACGAACGCAGGTGAAGATCGGGGTGTCCCGGAGGGTAAAGCGGCTTCCCTCGGTCTCCCGGAGCGCCATGACCAGGTCCACAAAGTCCGCCGGTTGGTCGCTCTCAAACGCCACCACGAACTCCTGGTCATCGAGACCGAATGAGTAGGTGGTGTTGAGTTTGACCGAGGGAAACTTGTGGCCAACCTCGATATGAACGTTCATCATCTCCTGGCGCCGCTCCACCGGCAGCAGGTACCAGTCGCGCGTCTTCAGGAATGGGTAGACGAACAGGTAGCGGTACTCGCCGGGGACGACTCGCGCCCGACGGCCCTCTTGGCCTGGGTGGACGTGCTTGTCCACATAGATCGAGCGCTTGGTCATGGCAACGAGCGAGTAGGGCGTCATCAGGTAGGCGCCGAGTGAGGTCCCGTTGAGTTGCCGGGTCATCCCCTGGAACAGGTCCAGCGAATCCCCGATCCGCCAGAGCATGAAGTCGGTATCCGGTCGGAGCCCGACGGTGGAGTAGGGGATCAGCAGCATCCGTTCGCGCCATTCCTCCACCGCGGCGCTGAACTCCTTCTTGCTCGCCTCCCGCTCCTCCTTCGGAAGGCGTCGCCAGGTCGGGTCGATCCTGTAGAAGGCGAAATTCACGTACTGTCGGGTTGGCGCAGTCGCCATGCTCTCCTCCTCCGTGAGAACACACCGTCCCGAGGCGCCGCTCCAGCCGGAATGGCAGGAACGTGATCCGCGACGGTGGACCGATTGATGAAGCTTGCCAAGAGTCCGACGGTCTTGCCCCGTGCGCTGCCGGGGCCAGCAGCCCCCATTTCGGTGTTAGGAGCTGGGCTTGTGGCCGAGAGCGAAGATGCCGGCAACCCTTCAAATGTGTGGTCTTTCGTCCACGACGATCGCTTGCCGTGGTCTGTCTTTCTCCGTGCTCCGCGGCATCCCTGTTATACACCAGGATCGGAGCGGGTGCAAGGACGGTTTCAGGTCTCAACGATGGCTTCGGCTGAATATCCTTGACACTGTTCGGATGAAAGGGGTATAGTGTATTCGGTCTCCGGTTCTGACGGTTTCGTCCACGTTTTCTGAAAACGCCGCGAGGACCACGGTCTCGCGGCGTATTTTGTTTCTGAGGCCCTGGATAGGCATTGGTAAAGCGACGCCTTGACTCAGAGGGACAATGACTCCTGACAGTGGAATGGAAGAGCAGCGGTGGGGCTCGAGGTCTGACAACGGGACTCGGCACCGCCCACTCGAAGTGAAGGTGGACGGCCGGGGTGTCGAATCCGCCATCCGTCTCTTCAAGAAGCTGGTCCTGCGCGACGGGATCTTGAAGGAACTGAAGCGAAGGGCACACTACGAGAAGCCAGGGGAGAAGCGTCGCCGAAAGGTCCGCGAGGCCGCGCGGAGACTCCGCCGTCAGGCAGCCCGCGCCGTCCGCCGGCAGGAGCGAGAGTTTTGAATCCCCCGGGGAGTTCCGGGTGGATGAAGCCAGCCATGGCAGGCGGGGCCGTGGCCACTGGCCTCAATCGAACCGCCCGTCGGGCGTCGGCCACAGGCCGATGAAAGGAGTTTCTCACGCATGGGGACACGAGTGTATGTAGGTAATCTGCCTTTTGACACCGACGCATCCCAGCTTCGTGCCCTCTTCGAAGAGGGCGGTCGCGAGGTTTCCGATGTGAAGATCATCACTGATCGGGACACCGGAAGGCCCCGGGGCTTTGCCTTTGTCGAGATGGGGAGCCAAAGCGATGCTCAATCGGCCATCACAGCCTTGAACGGGCGAGAGGTCGGTGGCCGGGTGCTCACAGTCAACGAGGCGAAAGAACAAGCTCCTCGTCGCGGCGGTGCGGGTGGATTTCGCGGAGGCGGAGGTGGAGGCGGAGGCCGTGGTGGTCACCGCGGCTACTAACCAACCGGATCATGCCCGCGCACGGGGTCGGTTCAGGGTAGTGATGCCTGCCTTGACGTTTCCAGCCCTGCTGAGGTTCTAAGATCCCTCATCCTTCTTCGATAGCAGACTGATCTATAGACCATCATAGCGCAGCCGGCCTGCTCTCGCAGGCCCACGGACACGTCTGTCCCCGATCGGCCTGCATGCCAATAGCCATTCGGCAGGCGGCACTCGCCAATAGCCCCGACCCTGCCCGGAAGTCCTGCACCACCCGTTGACGGTTGAGGGCATTTCTCATCTCAGCTCCGAACTATGAACTCTGAACTGTGAACCGTTGGCGGCGCTCAGGAGCCACCCGGCCGATCGAGCCGTTGCGACGACAGCTCCACGTACATTTCGAGAAAGGTGGCAAGCGTCACGAGAAGGATGGGGCCCACGATGAACCCTAAGACGCCGAATACCTGGAGGCCGCCAAGCATGCCGAAAAACAGGAAAAGCGTCGGGAGATTGGTCCCGCCGGAGATGAGAGCCGGTTTCAGGACGTTATCCGCAGTGCTGACAACCACAGCCGACCAGGCAAGCAGCAAGAGACCGCGGATCCAGCTTCCCTTCAGGAAGAGATACATGGCGGCGGGGAGCCAGATCAAGCCTGACCCGCCAACTGGCAGCAACGAGCAGACGGCGGTGGCCAGCCCGAGAAAGACCGGGAACGGGACGCTGAAGATCCAGTAGCCCAAACCACCGAGGACGCCCTGCGCCAGGGCCGTCACGATCGTCCCACGCACGACGGCCGAGACGGCGTCGTAGAGGCGCGCGAAGAGCGCCTCGGTGTGTTTTCGTTCGAGCGGCAAGAGCGCTTGCAGGCTCCGGACGATCGCCTCACCGTCCCTGAGCAGGAAAAAGAAGGTAAAGGTGGTGAGAAGCATGTTGACGGAGAAACTCAAAACGTTCAGGGCGACGTCCTTCAGATTGCCCACGATGAAGCTGCTCACGGCGTTGACACCGGAGAGCATCAACCCGTCGAGGTCGAAGCCGAAGCGCTGAAAGGGAAGGGTTGCACGTTTCCAGAAGGCCCGAACGGCTGTCACCGCCGGATGCGCGACGATTCCCTCGAGCCCCTGCTGTCGATAGAACCCCTGCGCCGCTTGATAGAAGCTAGCAGCCTCGCGCGAGAGCACCCATCCGAAAAGGATGGCAGGCACCATGACGGCGAGGATCACTGCCGTCGTCAGCAGGAAGGCTGTCAGCCCGGACCTGCCACCAAGTGCCTGCAGGAGGCGGCGATAGATCGGGTGAAACACCACGACCAGGACGGCCGCCCAAAGAATCGGGGAGGCGAAGGGGACCAGGACCAGATAAGTCAGGTAGAGGAGAAGGAAGAGAGTTCCATAGAAGAACGCGATGGAGACCCGAGGCGCGTTCTCACTCCACCGGGCGAGCAGCCCTCCATCTTTCTGATCAGCCATCGGGATCCTCTATGTGTCCGCGCCTCTCAGTCAAAGAACTCGAGCGCGGAGTCATCGCTCCGGATATAGCCACAGGGCATCTGCGCCGTGTTGTTGGCAAAGCCGATGCGGCCACGAGGATCGAGGAGAATGATGCCGGCATCGGCCCCGGTCCGGGTGGTCAACAGCTCGACGGCCCGCCTCGCAGCCCCCATCGGTTCCTCGCCCGTCCGAAGGAACTCGAGGGCAGTTCGTGCAAGGACGAGCCGGATAATCGCCTCCCCATCGCCGGTGCAGGAGGCCGCGCCGAGCTGGTCGTCGGCGTACGTGCCGCAGCCGATCAGCGCCGAGTCACCCACCCGGCCGGGCGCCTTGAATGGCAGGCCACCGGTCGAGGTGGCTGCGGCCAGGTGCCCCGCCCGGTCGCGGGCCACGGCGCCGACCGTGCCGCAACCCTCGCCCTGAGCCTCTCGCCGGGTGGCCCAGCGGCCACGCTGTCGCCCCGTGACCAGCGCGTCGGGCGCACATTCATTGATCCCGACCTCCGCTGCGAAGCGCCGTGCCCCTTCTCCCACCAACATGATATGCCGGCCCGCCTTCATCACTGCCCGCGCGAGGGTCACGGGGTTGGCGATCTGCTTCACGGCGCCGATAGCGCCAGCCGCCAAATCCCGACCGTCCATGATAGAGGCGTCGAGTTCTATGTCCCCATGCCGATTCAGGCAGGCGCCCCGTCCGGCGTTGAAGGACGGATCATCCTCCAACACTCTGACCGCCTGCTCG
Organism: Methylomirabilis sp. (SeqCode); assembly: GCA_041498975.1. Classification (GTDB taxonomy): domain Bacteria; phylum Methylomirabilota; class Methylomirabilia; order Methylomirabilales; family Methylomirabilaceae; genus Methylomirabilis. The sequence continues at coordinate 2,524 of JBGQJI010000035.1, read as the reverse complement.
ACGGCCTCCACTGCCGAGCCGCCCGCGCTGAGCACCCTCCATCCAGAAAGAGCGGCCTCTCGGATGCCGGCCTTCCGTACCTCAGCCAGCTCTGGAACCGCCCTCCCTGCGCCACCGTGGATCAGGATGACAGGACCGGGCGATTCAACGGGCATCGACGCGCTCGTGGTCCAGCCGCCTCCGGAGCGACTCCAGGTTCGGCTCGATGGGCGGCAGCAAGGGTGTGGCGAGTCCTCGAATTTCCGGTTGTTTCAGGCCGTGGCCGGTGATCATGCAGACCGTCAGGTCGTTTGGACGGATCATTCCCTCCTGCCTGAGCCTCGCCGCGGCCGCCAGGGAAATCGCGCCGGCCGGCTCGGCGTAGATCCCGGCATGCCGGGCCAGGAGCGCCCAACCGTCCCTGATCTCCGGCTCGTCCAGCGCGATCGCGATCCCTCCCGATGCCCGGATGTCCCGGAGCGCGCGCCAACCAAGACTTTTGGGGTAGCCGACGCGGATGCTCTCGGCGATGGTCTCTTTTGCCGACACCGGCTGAACGTCTTCGGACCCGCTCCGGTGGGCCTCGACGATCGGCGCGCATGCCGCGGCTTGTGCCGCCACCATTCTGGGCAGCCGATCGACCCAGCCGAGCGCGTACAACTCGTTAAAGCCTTTCCAGGTGGCGATCAGGCCAAGGCCGCCTGCCGTGGGATGGATGAGCCACTGCGGCACCTCCCCGCCGAGTTGCGCCCACAGCTCGTAGGCATAACTCTTCTTCCCTTCGTTCCGGTATGGGTTGTTGGACATACAGGCGTACCATCCGAACTCTCGGACAGCGGCGGCGAAGAGCTTCGCCGTCTGGTCAAAGTCGCCTTTGACGGCCACGATCTGGGCTCCATGGGCGGCGGCCTGCGCCACCTTGCCGGGGGCAGTCTGTTCCGGCAACATGATGACGGATCGGAGCCCACCCGCGGCGGCATAGGCCGAGACCGAGGCGGCGGCATTCCCGGTCGAGACCACGGCCACCAACGGGCCTCCCAGCTCGACAGCCTTGGAAATGCCAATGGCATTGCTCCGATCCTTCAGGGAGCCGGTCGGCAGGACAGTGTCATTCTTCAGGTGCAGACGCCTCAAGCCGAGCCGCTGGCCGAGACGCCCCGCAGGCAGGAGCGGGGTGTCGCCTTCGCCGAGCGAAACGACACAGGCCCGATCGGCCAGCGGCAGAAACGGCCACCACTTGAAGAGGCCGCGTTGGGGAGCAGCCAGCAGCGCGTCCCGCTCCCCTGGCCCGAGTCCCGAAAGGTCCATGGCCACCTCGAGGACGCTGCCGCACGACCCGCAACTCTCCTGATACCGCGCTGGCTCACAGGCCCGGCCACACCTGGGGCAGAAGATCGATTTGATCTGTCCCATCACTGCCACCCCTTCACGAGAACGCCCACGATCTGTATCGCTGCTTCGTCAGTGAATGTCATTGCAGGTCTGCCACTGGTCCCAATTACCCTCACCCAAGGGGGGGGCGAGGGAGTCCACGACTGGAGCCTCTTCATCCCCCTCACTCAATCTCTCCCGCGGTGGGGCCGAGGCCCAACGTGCCGGGAGGGGGCGTGGATAAATGCAGACTCAGATGGAACCTCTGGCCTTTTCCTGAAGGCCATGCATCAGGTCATTCAATACCGATCTGACCTTGGGTTTGTTGGGATTGATGGTGAGCGCCTGTTCGAGATACCGGATCGACTTCTCGGGTTTCCCCAATCGGTAATAGTTGTACCCGAGTCCGGTCAGCGCCCCGAAGTGAAGCGGGTTGCGTTTCAGCGCCTCTTCGCAGTCGGCGATCGATCTCTCGTACTGGCCCATCAGGTAGTAGGCTGTGGCCCGCCGGTTGTACCCCTCTGCGAATGGTGGCGCAGCTTTCAGCACTTCGTCGAACTTGACGATCGCCTCATCCGGGCGATCACTCTGCAGCAGGTGAATCCCCTCCTGTAGGAGCGCATCGGTGTTCGGATCACCGGACCGACTCCAGATCGCCCAGAGGCTGCGTTCTGCGATGAACCGGACAGGTTCGTCCTCATCCTTTAGGGCGTCGATCAGAGCCGGCACCGCCGTCGCGTCGCCAGCGTTGCCGAGTGTGCCCGCGGCTTGGCGCCGGTCCCCCGGGTTTCCCTCCTGGAGCTGGCGGATGAGCGTCTCCTGACTGGGCGTGGCAACCTGCGCGGTGGCGATGACGCGCGTCGCGCACAGGAGGAAAGCCGCGGCGAGCACGCCCCTCACCGCCGCTCCGTTTCCCGGTACGCCTCGGCCATGGCGATCCGCTCAAGGACTGGGGGATGGGTGTAGAGAAGCCAGACGATCGCCTTAGGGGGCTCGATGTCTGCGAGATTCGTCCGGGCAAGTGTGACCTCTGAGGCGATGAAAACATCGGGACTGTTCGTGAGGCGGAGCGATTCGAGGTCGGCTTCTCGTTCGAAGGCGCGGGAGACTGCCGTCTGGGCCGGCATCGTGACGATGTTGAGGACAAGAAAGGAGAGCAGCAGCAGGGGCAACG
>JBGQJI010000034.1:0-20912 GCA_041498975.1 Methylomirabilis sp. (SeqCode) | reverse complement strand
GGCAGACCACATCGTGTAGCCACTTGAGAGCAAAACACCGGTGTTCACCAGCGTCACCGCGATTGGCAGGCGAGGGCGGCCCATCGGGGGCCAGAACGCGCTTCCCATACGAAACACAAGAAACGCTCCGATCAATCCGGCGAATAACATCGCCTCGAATCCTAAGAATACCAGCATCCCCAGTCGAGCGTTACTGACCGGCGGCGCTGGCCTGGGCCCAGGAGACGACGGCAAGGGATCCTCACCAAAGGGTGGTCCCGGGGGAAGCGGCGACCCCGCCCCATGGTTCGGGGAGACCGGCCTGGCTTCATCGACTATCGTGTCGACCACGGAGGTCATCACGTCTCCACGCGGCATCCCATGGTCCCTCAGAGTGCGGGGGGATGCGCGTCCGCTCCCCTAACCTCGATGCCGTATCACGATGAAGATGACCGACCCTACCAAGAGCGCGAGAAACACCCCGGCCAGGATGATCCCCTCGCGCCGATTTCGCTGCCGTATGTCCAGGGAGGGCACGACCCACAACATCGTTAGTGCCGTTCCAACCATGTATGGCGACGTCGCCGTTCCGCGCGGTCGCGACCATTGCCATATAGAACGCTGCTCACATTCGACGCATCAATTCGGAACGGCACTAGAATGGAACCTTGTCCAGGGCCATGAGCACCAGCAGCGCCGGCAGGTACACGATCGACGCGAAGACGAGCCGCCGCGCATCCGCAATCGATCGCGACAAGGCAAGCGCAACTCCGCAACCGAGCAGGCCGGCGCCAAGCCCTAACGCGCCAAGAAAATACACTGAGCCCGCAAACCCGATGAGGGTCGGCAACAAGCCTACGACGAGCAAGGCCAAGCAATTGCTGACGATCTGACGCCCGGTGATTCTCCCGTCCGGATCGATCACAGGGAGGACCCGGATCCCCGCGCGGGCATAGTCGTCGCGATACAGCCTGGCGATCGCCAGGGTATGTGGAAGCTGCCAGAGAAACAGGATTGAAAAGAGAACCCAGGCTTCGAGCCCAAGCGCGCCCCTGGCTGCGGCCCAGCCGATCACTGGTGGCAGCGCGCCAGGAATCGCTCCCACAACACTGCAGAGTGGGGTCTTCCGTTTGAGCGGCGTGTACAGAAAGAGGTAGCTGCCCACAATGATCGCCGCCACCAGACCGCTCAGCGAGTTGACCGAGATGGAGAGGTACAGCAGACCCGTGGCCGTGATCCCTGCGCCGAATGCCAACGCCTCGGTTGGCTGAAGCCGTCCGTCTGGCAACGGCCGGAGTCGCGTGCGCTCCATCTGTGCGTCCACCTCGCGCTCGAGGAACTGGTTCAGCGCGAGGGTTCCTCCGGCCGCGAGCGCCGTCCCGATAAGCGTCTGCAACAGCGCCGTGTAGTTCGGCATGGGCGGGGAGCCAAGATAAAAGCCGACGAACGTGGTGACCAGGACCATGAGGACCACCCGTGGCTTCGTCAGCGCCGCAAAATCCGCCACCCGCCTGCGCGCAAGCGTCAGCCCGATGTCCAGCGCTTCAGTCCTGGGAATCATGCACGCACCTGCTCGACGATGAAACCCCGGCTGGTCATACCCTCTTGCGGCACAAGCAGCCGATAGGCCCGCAGGGTCAGCACCGTACAGGCCGCAAGCATCAACGCTCCCGTGAGCCTATGGGTGGTTGGGAGCGCCAATCCAAGGACCGGAGCGTAGGGCGCCATGAGTGAAGTGAACCGAGCCGCATAGGAGCCGATGCCCAGCACGAGCTGGACAACCAGCAGGCCGAGTAGGATGGTCGAGGGCCGCATGAGCCCTCGCTGATCCGGATGATGTTTCATGATGCGCCGTGCAAGCAGGAACACATGGATGGCGACAAGGGCAGCAAACAACAGATGAGCGTTCAGCAGACCCCCCATATGCGTCAGCATCGCCCCGAAGACGATCTGCATGTACACAAACACGGTGGTCAGGAGGCAGAGACGCTTCAGCGCTCCGGAATCAGCGGCCATGATCTTCTGTGGCTCCTGGTTCCACTCGGAGGAGGTGAGGAGCGCCAGGGTCACGGTCAGCGCAAGAAATGCCTGTGCGAGGCATCCATGGATGACTGCGAGTCCACCTCCGGCGGAAGGAAGCACCACTCGAAGGCCCCCCAGGACGCCCTGGACGATCACCGCTGCGACGGCAACAGCTCCCAGCCGCCGAACCGATTTCCTGCGCTCCTTGAACCAAAGCAAGAGGGCCAACGTCAGGGTCAACAGACCGACGACAGACCCGATCAGCCGATGACTGTGCTCGTAGAAGATACCGCCGACCATCCTCGACCACGGGTAGAGGAACATGTTGTACCCGAATGTGCTTGGCCAGTCGGGCACTGCCAGGGCCGACCCGGTGTTGGTGACGAGACCGCCCACAAAGATCAACACGACCGTCGAAGCGCAGGTCAGGAGGGCAAGCCGACACACCCACGCGTTGTCACTCCCACGGTCGACGCTCGAGGCGACAACCCGATCCGACATCTCGCTCCCTGTTCCTAATGAGCTGCCGCGACGTGCGCTGACGCGAGCGGCCGATTCTGGGGAAGGTAGTCTTCGGCGACCTCGGGCGAGCTGTACTCGTAAGGCCCGCGATAGACGACGGGGATCGCCTCGAAGTTGCCATGGGGTGGCGGCGACGGCGCGACCCACTCCAGGGTATTCGCCTTCCACGGATTCCGCTCGGCCTTTTTCCCGGCGAACAGGCTCCAGAAGACATTGATCACAAAGGGGATCTGGGCGAGGCCAAGCGCGAGCGCGCTCACCGTGATGAAGACGTTGACCGGCTGCAGCGGCTTCAGGAACTCATACTGCATCGGGTTGTAGATGCGCCGCATGTGTCCACCGATCCCGAGAATATGCATCGGGAAGAACGTACAGTTAAAGGCGATGAACGTCGGCCAAAAGTGGATCTTTCCGAGCGTCTCGTTCATCATCCGGCCAAACATCTTCGGGAACCAGTAGTAAATGGCCGCGAAGATCCCGAAGACGCTGCCGCCGAAGACGACATAATGGATATGGGCGACGATGTAATACGTATCGTGGATGAAGATGTCCACCGGGGTCGAGGCCATGTAGATGCCACTCAAACCCCCGATGACGAACATCGAGACGAAGGCCAGCGCGTTCAGCATCGGCGTCGTGTACCGGATCGAGCCGCCCCACAAGGTCCCGAGCCAGTTGAATGTCTTGATGGCTGATGGCACCGCGATCACCATCGTGGAGATCATAAAGCCGGTGCCAAGTGCCGGGTTCATCCCGCTCTGAAACATGTGGTGACCCCAGACAATCCAACTGAGGAAGGCGATTCCGATCATCGAGAAGGCCATGGCACGATAGCCGAAGATTGGCTTGCGGGCAAAGACAGCCAGGATGTCCGAGCCGATCCCCATCGCCGGGAGGATCAAGATATAGACCTCAGGATGGCCGAAGAACCAAAAGAGGTGCTGCCAGAGCAGCGGCTCGCCACCGCCGGCTGGCAGGAAGAAGCTCGTCCCGGCCATGCGGTCCAGCAATAGCATCGCCAGCGCCGACGTCAGGACCGGCAGCGCCAGCAAGAGAAGGATGGCTACGATGAAGAGGGACCAGATGACAAGCGGCATGCGGAAGAACGTCATTCCTGGCGCACGCATATTGACGATCGTCGTGATGTAATTGATCGATCCCATCAGCGACGAGATGCCAAGGATGATCAGGCTGATGCACCAGAGGTTCTGGCCCCAATTCACACCGGTATACTGGGTGACGGCGGTGAGCGGGGCGTACGAGGTCCAGCCTCCGGCCGCGTGACCGCCGGGCACAAAGAAGCCGGCGAGCATGACCACGCCGGATACGGCGCCAACCCAGAACGAGAGCATGTTGAGGACGGGAAAGGCCATATCTCTCGTGCCGATCATGAGGGGGATCAGGAAGTTGCCGAAACAGCCCACCAGGATCGGCATGACCACGAAGAACACCATGATCGTGGCGTGCATGGTGAAGAGCTGATTGTAGAATGACGGGTTCATATACCCGTCCGTCATGAACGGCTCCGGAATCCAACGGGTGCCAGGGACTTGCGTCTCCGGCCAGGCCAGTTCCCAGCGGATCATGAGCGCCATCAGTCCGCCCAAGATCATCATGAACAGGCCAAAAAAGAGGAACTGCCTGGCGATCATCTTGTGGTCGGTAGAGAAGACATAGGTGCGCACGAAGCCCAGCTTCTCGTGCCCCACATGTTCCACATGCGTCGCTGTCGCTGCTACGGACATGCCGTCACTCATCAGTAGTTGCCCTTTCCTTATAGGTACTCTGCAGCACCGGGGAAGACACCTCGGTCGGCCAACTCCCGGGTCTCTTCGGGGAGGTGGCCAAGTTCAGGCCGAGGGCCAGTGCTCCTTCACCCATTTGTCGTACTCATCAGCGGGGTGTACGTACACCCAGCCTCGCATCCCGGAGTGGCCAAACCCGCACAGCTCGGCACAGGGGAGTTCGTATCGGCCGGGCTTGGTCGCCTGAAACCAGGCCTGGATCTCACGCCCAGGGACGGCATCCTGTTTCAGCCGGAAATTCGGCAGGAAGAAGCTATGGATCACGTCCTTTGATTTGAGGTGGACAAGGATGACCTTGTTGACCGGCACATGAACCTCGTTGTCCATTTGCAGGTCATCCTCGGTTCCGAGTTTTCCGTCCGGGCCGGGATACGTCACCTCCCAGTTGAATTGCTTCGCCGTCACCTGGACGTGGACATCGGCAGGCGGCATATGGCCTTTGATGTTCCCCCACGTCGCCTGGCTCATGAACGACAGCACGACCAGGATGACGGCTGGCACGATGGTCCAGATGATTTCAAGCGTGGTGTTCCCGTGCGTGTATCTGGCGCGCCGGCCCTCCCGGTGACGGTAAAGGATGAGGAAGGCCACCATGGTTACTGCGACCAAGAGGAACGTTGCGCCGGTGATGTAGTAGATAAGGTAGAAGAGGCGGTCGATATCTTTCCCGTAGGTCGATACGTTCTCCGGAAGCCAACTCATCATGAGGATCTAGCCTCTCAAAGGTGTCCCGAGTTTACGTTGCCTGAAAACATGCGATGGAACGTCCGCCTTTTCTATTAAGCGGTCGCCGGCGCCTGAAAGAAACTGGGGGGGCAAAGGCGGACAAGCACACAGGACCTTGGGTCGCCGATTGCGCCTGCTCCCGTTCGGAACCCGCAGGAGTCTAGCCGAGGAGCCGGACTAAGTCAATCGCAAAAATGCCCCTCACTTGGTTCACAGTTCACGGACCGAACCTTCTCCCTGTTTGACTGTGAACCGTGAACAGTGAACTGTGAACGGCACTCGGCCTATAGTTCACGGTTCATAGTTCACAGACGAACCTGTTGTATTCCTTCATTCGTGAACCGTCAGCGGTCAACCGTGGACTCGGCCATGCGCACGCGCCAACGCTACTTCTTGGCGAGTTCCACGTTGACCTTGGTCTCCTCCTTCGCCTTGACGGTGACATCCTTCACGGTCTTGCCAAGGGTCTCCTGCCAGACCTCCAGCTTGTACTGTCCCGGTGGAACATCCTTCAGGGTGAATTCACCCTTCCCGTCGCTGACCGCGACATATGGATGCTCGGACACGACAATCCAGCCACTCATCCACCCATGCGCATCGCATTTGGCCTGAAAAGTCTCCGCCTTGGCGAACTTCTCGGTCAGCACCTTCTTGAACTTCGGCTGAGCTTTGTTGATCGGCGGATTCGCTGTGCTGTAGGTATGGATGTTATGGAGGATCCCATCGCTATTCAGGATGTCCAGCTCACCCCCCGCTGGCGCCACCACGACATGAGGCGTGTACACGCAGCCTCTCTGATCCAACGTCGGCTTTGTGCTCGACCACTTCTTTCCCTTCTTGATATCAACCAGGCGGACGACCACGTTTTCGATCCCCTTGTTGGGACCGACGATGAGATCCCAGCTCAGATGCTTCTCCTTCCCGCAGACCTCATTGTCCTTGGTGACCTGGATCTCTTTCCTCGCCGGTGCTGCCCCGGCGAACGTGACCTTGCCGGAGATCGTTCCTCCGTCTTTCACCTCGCCTCCCTCGTAGGCCCGGGCTTGATCAACCGCCCCGAGGATCAGGACCGCTGCGGCGGCCGCTGCCATGATACGCTGTGTCTTCTCCTTCGCCTTCTCCATGGGTCCACTCCTCCTTGTGAGCATGTCGGTCTTTCTATTCCAGTATACGCCTCTCACCCAACGGACGCTACAGATCACCGCTCGCCCAGGTGCATCACGTAATCGGTGATCGCCTGGATCTGCCGGTCCTCCTTCCCTTCGAGGATATCGTCGGGACCGCCGGGATAGTAGCTGGGCATCTTGGTCCCGGGTTGGACCTGTTGCGGATCCTTCAGCCACCTCGCAATCCAGACCGGTCGCAGGCGGCGCTTGGCCATGCTGAGATCCGGGGCCCACCCTTCAGGCGGACCCTCGGGCTTTCTATCGCCTTGCTGATGGCAACTGAAGCAGTCGAAGTAGTCCTTAGCCATCAACAGCCTGCCGGCCTTTATGTGCGCCGCCGGCGGCTCCTGCACCAGGACATACTCATAGGGAACCCGCTGCTTCCCCATGACCGCGAAATAGCTGGTCAAGGCCGTGGCCTCCTCGATGCTGAGACCGAAGGTCGGCATCCGGACATCGAGCCAGGGCCTCAGCGGCGTCGGTCGCCCCAGGAATTGATAGAGCCACGTGGCTTGGACCTTTTCGCCCTCGTGCAGCGCCCCGACTTCGAGGGGCGGTGGGGTCTTCGCCTTGTCGGCGTAGAAGGCGCCGATCGCCCCGCCCTGCCCCTCGATGACGTGGCACCCGTTGCAGTTGTACCGCTTCACCAGGGAGCGCCCGTTCTGGATGTCCAGTTCTTCGCCGGAAAGGCTCCATTGGAACTGCGGGTGGACACGCTGGGTGGACAAGCTCTTCAGGAAGACCCTCAGCGTCCGGACCTGCTCGTCGGAGAAGCCGAAGTTCGGCATCAACTGCTCCACCCGTTCGGTCGCATAGATCTGCGGATTCTTCAGCTTCCAGAAGGTGTAGTCCTCCCAGGTCTGCTTCACCCCAACGGCCTCGCCGAAGAACAGCTCGAGCAACCGCTTGTAGCCGAAGTTGCTCAGATCGGGCGCGATCCTCTCCGACGTTTCAAACCCCTTGATGTCGTGGCAGCCGAAGCAGCCCCGCTTTCGAATGAGGCGCTCCCCCGCCGCGATCCGATCCCCCCGCTTGATCTCCTGCTCGATGCCTGGAATAGGCCGTCTCTGCCCAAGCGTCATCAGGAAGGCGGTCACAGCCCTCGCCTCCTCGTCGGAGAGGCGCAGACTGGGCATCCGGGTTGTCGGGCGGAAGTGCTTCGGATCCTTGACCCAGGCAAAGAGCCAGTCTGCGCTCACCTTGCTGGCTATTCTGGAGAGATCGGGCGCGAACTCCTGATTCTCAGGCGGGGGAGGAGGCGCCGTGAGCCTGCTCTTTTCGGGTCTCGCAGCAGGCCCAGGCCCGGCCTTTTCTTCCTTTTCTGCTCCGGCCGGCGCCTGTTTCTCAGACCCCCCTCCGGTCGCCTGACTCGCCCCCGTGGATGGGGCGGACAGGACGGCAGGCGGGGGCGCCGCGGGCTGAGCCTGTACGTCCATGCCGGAGATCCGGTGGCAGCCGAGGCAGCCGACCTTGCTCACGATCTCCCTGCCGCGCTCGACTGAGGTGGCAGCCTTGAACGCGCCGCGAAGCTCCAGCATCGGCTGGGAGACACTGAGAAGATACGCGGCGACGCTCAACGCGTCCTCATCAGAAAGGCCGAAACTCGGCATCTTCGTCTTCGGGAGATACCCCTTCGGATCCTTGATCCATCGGAAGAGCCAGCTCGGATCGACCTTGTTGGCGATCCGCGTGAGGTCCGGTCCGACCTTCTGGAGCTTCTCGAAACCTGGTAGATTGTGGCACCCAAAGCACCCGAGCTCCTCCACCATCTGCCGCCCACGTGAGTAGATCGGCGCGAGCGGGATCTCTTTCTCCTCAACGTGGCACTTCCGGCAGCCGGCTTGGACGAAATCGCCTCGCAACAGCGGTCGCTCCCAGTGGTGGACGTCCCCATGGGCGGCCTCCACCTCAAGGGCAGGCCCCTGGCCCTGGTGGCACGATGTGCAGCCGAAGCGGGTAAAGGCATGATTCCCGAACAGCACCTCTCGATGCGGGTGGGTGCGGAAGGGCTGTTTCGCCTGCTCAAAACCGGGCCGGCCGATCCCGAGGTGGCAGGTGGTGCAACGATCGACCGTCAGGATCGGTTCTTTGAAGTCGTTGACCGCCAGGCCCTCCACAACGACCTGCTTCACCTCGGGGGAACGGGCCTTTATCGACGCCAGCCGCCGCTCCAGCGAAGCGACCGGGCCGGCCAACTCCTCACGTTTGGCCTCGATGGTCTCGACATCGGTCCGAAACCGCTTCAGTTCAGCCTCAGCCTCCTCCACTCGCGCGTTCTGGATGTTCAGCTTGGGCGTGATGTCTTGGAGCTGCTTCTCGATCAGGGCGACCTTGGCCCGAAACCCTTTCGTATCCTGTTTCTCATAGAGCGCATGATCCACCCAGTAGAACGCCTCGTCCAGCTCGCTTTTGATGAACTGAGCCTTCGTATTCAGATCGTCATATTCAGCCTGCCGTTGCGCCAGGACCTGCTGCGCTTTGGTGTAGTCGGCTCCGGCCAAGTGCGCACTCGCCGCCTTCAAGTCGCCTTGCAGCTTGGCAAAGGCGGCCTGAACTTCAGGGGAGGCAAACCTGGATCTCTCGTTGGCCAGTTCCTGAGACGCTTGCTGATACTCCAAGCGGTTGAACTCAAGCTGATACTCCTTCCATGGACGCCGGGTCGCCTCTTCGTTCCAGACAGCCCAGCCGGTGACCAGGACGAAGAGCATGCTGCAGACAAAGAAGACGATCCGCAGCGATTGTTCTTCGGCCAGCTTACGGCTGCGCCGCCGTGCCCACCACCGCACCATGAAACCTCGGGTCAGGGATCAAATGTTGAACCAGGGGGTCACCCAGACATACTTGATGTTGAAGGCCAGGCGGAGGAAGACCTTGAGCGGAAGGCTCATCATGGTCAGAAAGAGCACGGCCACGATCCCGTAGCGTAGCGGGCCCAACTGACGGATGGTCTCGCTGGTGTCCCGTTTCCAGAAGTAGAAAATCACCGCGGTGCTGAAGTAGAGAATGCTGAGCACCAACCCGATCACCTCGATCCCAGCCACCTTGGGGTTCCCCGTCCACTTGAACGGACCCCAGGCAGGGAGATCGACGTTCGTCAACGCGATGACCATGTGAGGGTCCCACGTCTCCCACGGCCAGAACAGGTTCCAACCGGGCCCGCGGAAGAAGACACCGGTGATGATCAGAGACACCCACAGAAAAATGAACCCGAAGAGGAAGGTGGCAATGGCGAACGGCCGCTCCTTGAAGGTGTAGTAGCCGTTCCCCTTGGGGTTGATGTCGATGTAAGGAAGGACCATGAGCCCGACAATGATCAGGCTGGGCAGGACCACGCCGGCGAACCATGGGTCGAAATAGACCAGCATCTCCTGAAGCCCGAGAAAATACCATGGGGCCTTACTGGGGTTGGGGGTTTGGGTTGGGTTGGCGGGGTCCTCCAGGGGGGCGTTGATGGTGATCGACCAGACCGTCAGAATGACCATCACAATGATCGAGCAGATGAACTCGTTCCGGACAAGGTAGGGCCAGACATGGACGCGGTCGGCCACAGCGGGCTCGGCCGCTCCGGCTGCCGGCTTGCTCACGGCCGCGATCTCTTTGGCTGCAGCCATCCTTCTCGGTTACCCCTTTAACCACACACCCGCAACCCGATGATGGCCGCGAAGCCCATCATCCGTTCTCGTCCGCTTGCAGGAGACTCACAAAGGGCCAGAGATCCCGCCGTCCTTCCTGATCCTCCAGAAATGCACGATCATCAGGAGGCTGGCCAGGATGGGAAGGAAGATGCAATGAAGGACGTAAAACCTGAGCAATGTGGGAGGTCCGACGATCGTCCCACCAAGCAGAAAGGCCCTGGCGTCATAGCGAGGGGTGACCCCCACCACCTGGGCGAACGGGCCTTCGCTGCCCAAGAGCGGCGTCGCGCGGGCCATGTTGGTACCGACCGTCACGGCCCAGATCGACAGTTGATCCCAGGGCAAGAGATAGCCGGTGAAGCTCAGGAGCAGCGTGAGGGTCAGCAACACCACGCCCACCACCCAGTTGAATTCCCTCGGAGGTTTGTAAGACCCGGTCATGAAGACGCGGAACATGTGGAGCCAGACGGTGATCACCATGCCGTGCGCCGCCCACCGATGCATATTACGGACGATCATGCCGAACGGGACGTCAAACTCAAGGTATTTCATGTCTGCATAGGCGTACTCTCCGACCGGACGGTAGTAGAACATCAGGACGACGCCGGTCACGACGGTGACCAGAAACATCAGGAAGGTAATGCCTCCCATGCACCAGGTAAAGCGGATTTTGATGGCGTGGCGGCGGATTTTGGGCGGATGCAGGTGTAGCCAAACGTTCGCCATGATCTGGAGCACCCGGTTTCTGGGGGTGTCCAGATAATCGTGACGGAACATCGACCGCCACAGTTGCGACTCAACAACCTTTTTCTTCAGCTCTTTCAAGTCAGGCACTCTTGGATCCTTCCCCTTCTGAGCTAGGCCTTGAGTGTGAGAAAAGCTCCTGGTTTGCTCCAGTCCCCTCTCTCGTACCGGAACTGAATGCTCTTATCGATCAGCAGCTGCCCGTCATCGGCCAGGGCAATCTTGACCCGATCCAGCGGCCTGGGCGCCGGCCCCTCGAAGTTCACCCCGGTCCTGCGGAAGCCGCTGCCGTGGCAGGGACACTTGAACTTATTTTCAGCGTTCAGCCAGTTCGGGGTGCAACCGAGGTGTGTGCAGATCGCAAGGAGCGCATAAAAGCCATCGGGATCGTGGACGATCCATACGCGCTGTTCCTGTTTCCACCGTTCACTGACGGTCCCAACGGGATACTCATCCGGCAGGCCGGCTTTAAAGACCGGCGCGGGCTCGAACAGCACCCGTGGAAACATGAACCGCCCGAAGGCCAAGCCGCCGACGCCGAGAGCGGCCAGTATCCCGGCCCATCCGGCAAAGGAGAAGAAGTCTCGGCGGGACCAGATGGTCGCCGCGGCCTCCTCCGGCTCGATGATCAGGCGGTCCGCCTGAGCACTCCTCGCGATCATCTCATCGGCCATTTCGCGCCTCGCCTCATCCCCTAAACTCGGTTGTCTGACGAAAGACAATGACGACTCTTATAGTATGGCGGCCTGCGCAAGTCAAGACCAAAAAGATGACATGTCGAACATTTCACAGCCGAATTACACGGACGATGCACCCTATTCGCAGGAGGGCAAAGCGATGATGCGATCGGCGCGCTCTGAGTTTCAGAGGCCCGTCTCGGGGTCCAGGTCAGTCCGTGAGGTCTTCAATCAGCCCCTGTCGGGTTTTTCCATCGATCGTCGTTCGTGCCCTATAGCGAGGGTGGTTCACGACGAGTTCGACCGGCACGCTCTGATCGAGAAAGGCCTCTCGCGCCGGCTCCGAGAACGGGAACTTCACGTAGTGAACGGCGCTGATCTTGTCGTCCTTGCTTCGCCCGCCCTCGAAGACTCCGGGGGCGTTAAACCGCTCGCCCACCTGGAAGTAGACGACCTCGCCTTGATCGATTCCCTGGAAGCGATCCAGCACCTCGCGGATCTGCCCGGGTTCATCCACCTCGATGAACATGGTGGTGCTAAGCTCCCGCTCGCCGGGAATCGTCTCGTTGTTGATCTCGATCTCTTCCGCGATCTTCTGCTCATCCACCATCCGCTCCGTCCGGATCATCTCCTGGATCTGGAAGAGGACGGTCTCACGGTTTTCGAACAGGAAAGTCAGGCGATCGCCGACCGGAACGCGGCGCGGCCGCTTGAGGGCGATAATCCGTTGGCGCATCTCGTCTCTGACCTTCTCATACTGAACCAAGTCCTTCACATCGGCCCTGGAGATTTTCCGCATCATGCACTCCCCCTTGTGCGCCCCCCGCCAGACCGGCCCTGCTTCCATCACTGCCGTGGGCTTAGAATCCGTAGGCACGCTGCAGCACCTGGACCGGATGAACCGGACGCCTGCCTGTGCCCTGGTAGATCCGAAGGGCCGACAGGGGGCAGTCGGTAGCCACGATATCGGGTTTCGCTGCCTCCACCGCGTCCAACAGCGGCTTGGCCCACTTCAGCGACAGTTCATGGTACTGGGTTTTCATACCCCAGGTCCCGTCCACCGCCGAGCACTTCTCGACAACGTCCACCCTCGCCCCTGCAAGCTGCATCAAGTCGCGCGATTTGCATCCGATGTTCTGGGCCTTCAGGTGACACGGCAGATGATACGCGACCGTTCCGGGGTTGACGGAGAACCCGGTGTCGAGCCTGCCTTCTCCGTGCAGGCGCATGAGGTACTCGCTGAGGTCGAAGGTGTGGGCCGCCACGTTCCTACTGGCCTCGTCCTCGAGCAGCGCAGGATATTCCTGCTTGAAGACGTAACTACAGGTGGGACCCGGTACGACGACGTCGAACCCGGCGGCCACCCGATTGCCCAACACGCGAACGTTCAGCCGCGCCGCTTCGAGGGCGGCCTTCAGGTCGCCGCCATCCAGGGCCGGCATGCCGCAGCAGCGAGGATACTCCACCGCCACTTCGAGCCGATTCCTCGCGAGGACTTGGACTGCGGCCTGTCCCACGGCGACATCGTTATAGTTGACCGAACAGGTAGGGAACAGGACGACCTTTCCCTGCGGCGCAGTGGCCCCCGCCCTTTGCGCTCCCTCGCGGTGGAACCAGCGGTCGAACGCCTCGGAGGCGTAATCGGCGAGCGGCCAATCCCGGTGAATGCCGAGGAACGTCTCCATCAGCCGGCGGCTCCACCGCGCCCTGATCAGGCGATTGGACAGCGGGGCGGTCCTGCAGGCGATCCGGCCGATCAGATCGGGCCGTCCCAGCATCCTGTCCTGTAAAGAGATGCCTGCACTCCTGGACTGCACCACCTTCTGCCGCAGCATGAGACGGGGGAAATCGATCGCCCAGCGGTGGGGGGGCGTATAGGGGCAGTGGTTATAGCAGAGCTTACACTGGTAGCACTCCGACCCCACTACCTTCAGATCGCCTTCGCCAAGCCTTTCAGCCTCACCGTCTACGCGCTCGTCGTCCAGCCGCCGGAACAATGTATTGAAAGAGGGACAAAGCGGCAGGCAGCGGCGGCAGCCGTTGCACAGGTCAAAGACCCGTCGCAGCTCCTGATCCAGCGCCGACTCGCTCCAGAATGTGTCCGATGTCAAGTTGAAGCCCATGATCCCGTCCCCCTATCCGGGCGAAAATCCCACCGCATGGCTCAGTGATCGGGTGCGTCACATCACCGCTCGGGTCAGACAAAAGGCGGTTGGAGCGAACAATCCCGCCCCAACCGCCAGCTATGGCCTGTCAGCGCTAGATCGCCGCCGCGGGTTCCTTGCCCGCGATCTGGGTCAGCCCCTTGGTAAACCGACCGGCATGTGACTTCTCCGCCTTGGCCAGGGTCTCGAACCACTCCGCCAACTCTTCGAAACCTTCTCCCCTGGCGGTCTTCGCCATCCCCGGGTACATCTCCGTGTACTCATACGTCTCGCCCTCGATGGCCGACTTCAGGTTCTTCTCGGTGCTCCCGAAGGGAACGCCAGTGACCGGGTCCCCAACCGGCTTGAGGAAGTCCATGTGGCCGAACGCATGGCCGGTCTCCGCCTCGGCGGTGTCGCGGAAAAGGCCGCCGATGTCAGGGTAGCCTTCGATATCCGCCACACGCGAAAAATAGAGATAGCGGCGGTTCGCCTGGGACTCCCCCGCGAAGGCGTTCTTGAGGTTTTCATGACTCTTGGTTCCGCTCAGACTTTTTCCCATGGTTTTCTCCTCCTTGAACGTTCAAGCGTTGAATCCAGCCCGACCGTGTAGTGGGGCTGGCGATGTCCGCACCGTAGCCCTCCGAACGCTCGTACCGAACCTCGCTTCCCTTGACCTTCCTTCACCTCCTTCTCCTAACGACCGCTATCGCTCACCCCTCAGCGACTGACTTCCCTTGCCGCCTGGCAGTCAGCGCAATAGCCAAAAAACTCCACTCGATGACCCACGACGTGGAACTGATCCTGTGCGATCGCCCGCGGGGGCTTGATCCGTCCAAGGCCGGCGTCGAAGATATCGATGATTCGCTTGCAGGTAATGCAGACAGCGTGATGGTGAGATGTCGGATCAGTCTCGTACCGGGCGGCCTCCTGTCCATGGCCGACAGGGGAGACGATCTTCATCTCGACCAGTGCCTCCATGATCTGGTAGACAGTGTTGAGCGAGATCATCGGAAAACGCTTCCGAACCTGCCGGTAGATCTGATCGACCGTCGGGTGGCCGCCATGTTCGCAGACCACCTCGAACACCGCGGCCCGCTGAGGGGTCACCTTCCGACCGGATTCTCGAAACCGGTCCGTGATCGCTTCGACCGACAGCTTCACGGCCCCGATCCCGTTTTTTTCACATTCTTCATATCCACATTCCGCTCGTCGTCTCATCGCATTGAACGATAACGATTATTATCAAGGATTTATTATTTGTCAAGGAAAAAGGCCTTGGCCCTTCTCAGCCGACCTCGCCCAAGTTATGAGCACCACGAGACCAGCCTGCCCATTTCGGTGTCACGGAGGTCCGACGCGTTGTAGGGAAATACACGCTGCCACGAAAAGAACCACGCCCCTCATCAGCGTTCATGGCAGCTTCTGGGGTTTCCCGACCATGCACATCGTGATGACCCAATGGCACAAAAACTGCTCATCAACGCGGATTAAGTGTTCTCGACAATACTGTCGCTTACCACCTTAGCTGAGGTTCTCTCTCGTTCGACAACGAGAAGGGAGGAGCCACTGTGTCAAGACGACCGCTGCTAAACGTTTCGATCCTCCTGATGTTGTGGGGAGTACTCTTGATTGTCCCGACACTGGTCCTTGCCCAGCAGGCGCCGCCTCCTGCAGCTCCCTCCACTGCGCCAGCACCCGCACCAGCCGCTCCAGCCCCGCCGAAGATCGACTCGGGAGACACTGCCTGGATGCTCACGTCCTCCGCCTTCGTCCTACTGATGACCGCCCCCGGGCTCGCCCTGTTTTACGGGGGTCTCGTCCGCCGGAAGAACGCCCTGGCGACCATCATGCACAGCTTCATCATCCTGGCCGTAATCACCATTCAATGGGCATTGTGGGGCTACAGCCTCGCGTTCGGCCCCGACAAGGGGGGAATTATCGGAAGTCTCGCCTGGGTCGGACTCCGCGGTGTGGGGCTAGACCCGAATCCCGATTATGGCGCGACCATCCCCCATCAGGCCTATATGGTGTATCAGATGATGTTCGCAGTGATCACCCCGGCGCTCATCACCGGCGCATTCGCGGAGCGGATGAAGTTCAGTTCGTTCCTGGTGTTTACGATCCTCTGGTCCACTTTCATCTATGACCCGCTCGCCCACTGGGTGTGGGGCGTCGGGGGTTGGATGCGGAAGCTCGGAGCCCTTGACTTCGCCGGGGGAACCGTCGTGCACATCAGTTCTGGGGTCTCGGCCCTTGTCGCGGCGCTGATCATCGGCCGGCGCCGCGGCTACCCGAACGAAACGATGCCGCCCCACAACCTGACGATGTCGGTCACGGGCGCAGCGCTCCTCTGGTTCGGCTGGTTCGGCTTCAATGCCGGGAGCGCGATTGCGGCCAACAGGCTGGCGACGAGCGCCTTCGTCGTCACCCATCTCGCCACGGCCGCCGCGACGCTCGCCTGGATGTTTGCGGAATGGAGTTCGCGGGGTAAGCCAACCGTCCTCGGCGCCGCCAGCGGCGCGGTTGCCGGCCTCGTGGCCATCACACCGGCCTCCGGGTTCGTCGGCCCGATGCCGGCCATCATCATCGGAGCCGGCGCAGGGGTGTTTTGTTACTCCGCCTGCATTCTGAAGACAAAGCTCGGCTACGACGACTCGCTCGACGTCGTGGGCGTTCACGGCGTCGGCGGAACCTGGGGAGCCCTGGCAACCGGGCTGTTCGCCTCCAAGGCGATCAACCCCGACGGCGCGGATGGACTGTTCTTCGGGAACCCGGGCCAGTTGGGGATACAAGCGGTCGCCGTGCTTGGAAGTTGGGTGCTGGCGATCGTGGGAACGACCATCCTGCTCAAGATCGTGGATGCAGTGATGGGCCTGCGGGTCAGCGACGAGGAGGAGCAGACCGGTCTCGACTTGAGCCAGCACGACGAGAACGCCTACGCGTTGTGAGCGCGCGACGCCAGCACACGATGCCCGGCCAGCTCAACGGAACGGGCATCGTGTACTGGCACCGATCTTGAATGGGATGACTACCATGGCGATGCGCAACGAAAAGGCCCGGCTTGATCAGAGGACCGTCGGTTTCAGCGCCCTGTATGAGGTGACGAAGATCTTGGGCGACCCGATCGATCTCCCGAAAAGCCTTGAGGCCATCCTCAGAATCCTCAACTCATTCATGGGGATGACGAAAGGCACCATCTGCCTCTACGACCGGAAACGCCGGGAGCTCGGCATTGAGGCGGCGTTCGGCTTGACCGACGAGGAGCGGCGTCGCGGCCACTATCGGATGGGAGAAGGCATCACCGGAAAGGTGATGAAGCTGGGCGTCCCGATGGTCATCCCTGACATCAGCAAAGAGCCCCACTTTCTGAACAAGACCCGTGCCCGCGAGGCTCGAGATCTGCATGGGATCGCCTTCATCTGCCTGCCGATCAAGATCGGCGGGGAGGTCCTGGGTGTTCTCAGCGTCGAGCGCCCCTCCCGGGATGCCCGGTCCTCGGTAGAAGAAGATCTTCGGGTGATGACCGTCGTG
The DNA here is from genome assembly GCA_041498975.1 of Methylomirabilis sp. (SeqCode). Classification (GTDB taxonomy): domain Bacteria; phylum Methylomirabilota; class Methylomirabilia; order Methylomirabilales; family Methylomirabilaceae; genus Methylomirabilis. The sequence continues at coordinate 3,958 of JBGQJI010000034.1, read as the reverse complement.
GCATCTCTGATCGGACACGCGGTGAGGGTGCGCCAGGAACAGGCGCACAGCCTTCACACGCTCGACACTCGGAAGGGCCTGCGCGAGCTCGAACGGCAGCTAGTCATGCTGGCTTTAAAGGAAACCGGCGGGGTTCAGGTGAAAGCCGCCACCCGGCTAGGGATCACGCCAAGACAGCTTGCCTACAAGATGCAAAAGTACCGGATCATCAAAGAGTTCCGCTTCGAAGGTTAATCGTCACCACTCTCCCCTTCCCCGTTGTATAGCCTTCCCGTAGAGGCCCCGGGCCGACTACTCCAATCTGGTATACGACAAAACTGGGAGCAGATTGACCGGCGCCACCTTTTACTGTAGTTTGAGTGGAGGTGCGTTACGCCGATTGGCAATACCACACAGATTGGGAGCAAATCGGGACATGCGACGATACCGTTTTGGTCGGTGGCTCTTGGCAGCGGTTGGCTTTCTCCTCATCGCAGTGGTAGCAGCCCTCGCGGTGGCAAGGGGCGACCAGGTGGCCAATGACCCACAGGCGAAGGAGGGACACCAAGCACCCGACTTTGCGCTCAAATCGCTTGAAGGCAAGACGCTCCGCTTCTCCGAGTTGCGCGGCAAAAAGGTGGTGCTCATCAACTTCTGGGCTACCTGGTGTCCCCCATGCCGCCTCGAGATGCCGACCATGCAGAAGATTTACTCCGAATATAGGGGAAAGGGATTCGAGATCTTGGCCGTTAACATCGAGCCTGACGCCAAACAGGAGATTCGCGAGTTCATGAAGGAGCTTCGACTCACATTCCCTGTACTGCTCGATCCCCAGATGAAAGTCGCTCGGGAGTACCGCGTGTTCGGGCTGCCCGTCTCGATCCTCGTTGACCGCAAAGGGATCGTCCGCGCCAGGGAGACGGGGTACCATGACTGGACCGACAAGGAGTCGCGGGAACAAGTTGAGAGCCTCCTGAAGTAGAACCACGCTCCCCTTACGGCTTTCCCCGCGCCTCTGGATTGTGAACTTCGTACCTGGCACCTCGCACCCCGCACGTCTTTCCGACATGCGTCGCCGTTAAGCATCACGTCCCGTCTCTTGCCTAGAAGATAGCCAACCGGCCCCTGGGCGACGCCTACAATTATGTATATTACTTCGCTTTAAGTATCTACATCGGTTTTGTTGCAGAAGCTCGGTGACCACCTTCCTGTGGCCTAAATCCGCTAACATCCTGTTTTCCTGCGATTCGCTCCACTCTTTTGCGCCACATCCCCCTGCCGAAACCCGTCTGCCGGATGACTCTAGGAGATGCTGGCTCGGTTCTTGCGAACATCGCCGAGTCAAACCCGTACATAGGGATCTCCGGATCGCTGAAAAAGGGAACCGCAGAGGAGGCAGGAAAGTGCTCAGGGGTTGGGTGGAAGAGATCGAATCAGAGGTCCTGGGATATCTTCGGAGCCACCAGCCCAGCAGCCTTCCTGCCCTTGCTTCTGCGCTTCAGATCTCCGAGGCGCTTGCGTTGTCCTACATCAGCATCCTGGCCCGCGAAGGGAAGGTGTCCATCGGCGGCCTGGGAATTCGGGACAACTAGAACCGTCCTGAACGCAAAAGGAGGAAATCGACCATGATTACAAGGCTGGCGCATCTGACGATTGCCAGGTTGCTGCTCGGTGGGGCAGTGCTTATTGCCGCCGCGCTGGGCGTGCCGTCGGCATGGGCGCAAGACGCAAAGGACAAGGAGATCCAGGAGATGAGAGAACGCCTGGATCGCTTGGAAAAGGAGCTCGGCGTCAAGAAAGAAGCGGCGCCAGCCCCGGCAGCCGCGCCCGCGCCGGGGGCCCCTGCCGCGCCGGCCGAAGCACCCCAGAGCATTGGCGACCGGATCAAGAGCCTGGAAGATGCGATCAAGAGCACGCCCCTCTTCTCCGTGATCAAAGACTGGCAGTTCGGGGGGCATGTCGCCACATCCTACAACTACAACTTCAACGACCCTAAGAGCCGGAACAATGTCTTTCGAGTGTTTGATGACAAGGCCAACCAGTTTGACATTAACCAGGCTGAGCTGTGGATCGAGAAACCCACCAGCGATGCTTCTCGGATCGGCTTTGGCCTCGACTTCGTCATTGGCAGGGATGCGAAAAAGATCCACTCGCTGGGGCTCGGCATCAGCGCCGGGGACGATGCCACCAAGTCCGACGTGTTCGACCTGACCCAGGCCTACGTGACCTACAAGGCTCCAATCGGCAATGGCCTTGACCTGAAGGTGGGCAAGTTCGTCACTCTCCACGGTTCCGAGGTAATCCGACGGACCGGCGATTATCAGGTCTCACGCTCCCTGCTATTCGGGTTCGCCATTCCCTTCACCCACACCGGCATCATGGCGACCTACGCCGTCAACGACTGGCTCACGCTGACGGGAGGCATCGTGAACGGCTGGGACAACACGGACGACAATAACAACGACAAGTCGTTCCATGGCATGGTGACGATCACTCCTATCAAAGACCTGACGTTCACCATCGGCGGCACCTGGGGGGCCGAGGCACGATTCGCGGGGGACGATGCCAACGGGCCGAAACGAGGACTGTTCGACCTCGTTGCGACATACAAGCCGATCCCGCCCCTGACCCTCAGCTTGAACTTCGACTATGGTGACCAGGATAAGGGAGTCTTCCAGAATGTCGCGACCGGCGAGCTCAAGAGCGCGAGCTGGTATGGTGTGGCCGGATATGCGCAGTATGACCTCACCGACAAGCTCTCCGTCGGCCTTCGGGGCGAGTACTTCGTGGACGAGCAGGGGTTCCGGCTCGGCTTCGCCAGCGCCGATCCCACCAACCCTGGAAATCCATTACGCGTGAACCTCTGGGAGATGACCTTGACAGGCAGATATAAGCTCCTCGATCATCTCTTTGCGAGTGTTGAGTACCGCCACGATGAGGCGACGGACGGTCGCCAGGTCTTCGACGATGGTGGGCTCGACAGCTTCGGGATCCAGAAGAAGTCAGACTCGCAGGACACCATCGCGTTTGAGTTGGTCTACCAGTTCTGAATCTGAAGAGGTCGTCTCAAAGCAAGGTGGAAGATTTTTGCAACGTCGTCACAAACATGGGGAATAAGGATGATAAGGAGGCAAAGAAGCGATGGGGGCAAATAGTCAGCAAGGTTGGTGCACGTTTGGGCTGTTCATGGGATTCACTCTGTTGGTGGGAGGCTTGGCGGGTCTCTCTGAGGGGGTCAGTGGGATGCTTGCCACCCTTGGAAGCTTGGCCGGGGCCGTCCTGATCGTGATCTCATGCACGGGCTTTTATAGGATCAAGCCTTTAGAGCACGAGGGAATGGAGGGCAACCGCGCCGCTGGCTCCGTCCGGGATGTCAAGGCCAAGTCGCCGGCGGCTTAATCCAGTTGGGCACCTGCGGCAGTCTCGTTCGCGGAGAATTGGCGGCCGAACTGGCCTAATCGCAAGGAGGAGAGGAAAAAATGAAACTTACAGGTCTGATGACCATGATCGTTGGCTGGCTTCTCGCGACGGTGGTAGCCCTTCAGGTCGGTAGCGTCGGTGGCAGGTTTGCCTTGGCCATCATCGGCATCACCATCATCCTATACGGGCTGCTCGGTCTCTTGAACAAGGCGCACCTTAAGACAGCCATCTGGAAACAGTCACGCCTCAGATAGGCCACAGAAACGCAGCTTCGCACAGACATGAAAAAAGGAGGGAGCCTGATGTCAAATCAGAAAAGACGGCGAATTGCGCCGACTATCCTCTTGCTTCTCATGGGTCTGACGCTCGTGACCCCTGTTGTTTGGGGCCAGACTGCCCCGGCCCTCGCACCGGCCGCTGAAACCAAACCTGCCCCGCCTCCAGCCCCGGTTCCTATCACCGACCAGGACCTGAAGGGACTAACTGGGCCAAAGCCTGAGGACTTGGCGAAGGGCGACCCCGGCGGGACGCTGACAGGAACCGTCACCGATATAGTGGT
>JBGQJI010000033.1:0-21873 GCA_041498975.1 Methylomirabilis sp. (SeqCode) | reverse complement strand
CCTGGTGTTGATTGCCACCTCGGCGCTGCTGCTCAGCTTTCTCGCGACGCTCTACCCCTCCTGGCAGGCGGCCAGGCTCGACCCCATCGTCGCGATCCGCTATGAGTGAGTTCATCAAGGCAAAGGAAGTCCACAAGTCGTTCCGGGTCGGCAGCGGAACCGTCGAGGTTCTCAAAGGTGTCGATCTCAGCATCGAGAAGGGCGAGTTCGTCGCGATCGTGGGCCCATCCGGCGTCGGCAAGAGCACACTCCTGCATCTTCTGGGCGCCCTCGACCGCCCCACAGCGGGTGAGATCTCCTATGACGGTGTGAGCCTGGGACGGTTAGACAATGGACAACTGGCCAGCTTTCGCAACCAGACGATCGGCTTCATCTTTCAGTTCCATCACCTGCTCCCCGAGTTTACCGCGTTGGAGAACGTCATGATGCCCCTCCTGGTGGCGCGCCGGAAGAGGTCGCAGGCCCAGGAGATCGCCGCCTCCCTGCTCAAGGACGTGGGGCTCGAGCCGAGGCTTGATCACCGGCCTCCCGAACTCTCCGGCGGAGAGCAACAGCGGGTGGCCATCGCGCGGGCCCTGGGGGCGGGACCCAAGGTCATCCTGGCGGATGAACCGACCGGGAATCTGGACACGAAGACAGGCGATGCGGCATTCGAGCTGCTGCAGCGGCTGAACCGGGAGCGTGGCCTGACCTTCGTCATGGTGACGCACAACGAGGGGTTGGCCCACCGGTCGGACCGAATCGTCGCCATGCTGGACGGCCGAATTGTGGAGAGGACTTGAATTTCCCGTGGCATCGGGTATACTAGAACTGTTCCAACTCTTTGCGGCGAATGGCAGGGTGATACGCAGGACATCCGTGTGATTCACCGAAGCCTCACGGTTCGGCGGACATAGTTGGAGCGGGACTCGATGGTCCTTCATATCAGCCGTTAAGGAAAAGGGAGCGAGCAGATGTTCGAGCGATTCACAGAGCGAGCCCGCAAGGTGATCATCCTGGCCCGGGAGGAAGCCATCCGTCTCGGGCACAACTTCGTCGGCACCGAGCACCTGCTGCTCGGGCTGATCCGTGAAGGCGACGGACTTGCGGTCGCGATCCTCAAGAAGCTGAACGTGAACATCGCCGCGGTGAAAGGGGAGATCGAGAAGATCGTCTCGGCTGGCTCTGAGTTCAGCCCTGCCGGGGAGATCCCCTTTACCCCACAGGCCAAGAAGGTCCTGGAATACGCCATCTCCGAGGCTAGGTCATTGGGGCACAACTATATCGGGACGGAGCACCTCCTGCTTGGGCTCATCCGCGAGGGTGAGGGGATCGCCTCCCTGGTCCTGAGGGACTTCGGCGTCAGCGTGGCCGCGGCCAAGGCGCAGGCCCAGGAGTTACTCGGCGAGCAGGCTTCCAAGACCACGACCTCGACGAGGACGCCGGCGCTGGATGAGTTCGGCGTGGACCTGACCGCCATGGCGCGCCAGGACAAGCTGGACCCGGTCATCGGGCGGGAATCGGAGATCGAGCGGGTCATCCAGATCCTCTCGCGTCGGACCAAGAATAACCCGGTGCTGATCGGGGAGGCCGGCGTCGGGAAAACCGCCATCGTTGAGGGATTGGCCCAGCGGATCGTGGCCAGTAATGTGCCCGAGACCCTGCTGAGGAAGCGAGTGGTCCAGCTTGACCTCGCCGGCATGGTCGCCGGCACCAAGTATCGTGGCCAATTCGAGGAGCGGTTGAAGGCCGTCGTCAAAGAGATTCAGCAGACCCAAAGCATCATTCTCTTCATCGACGAGCTCCATACCCTCGTGGGGGCAGGTGCGGCAGAGGGGGCGATCGACGCGTCGAATATGCTGAAGCCGGCGCTGGCGCGCGGAGAGCTGCAATGCATCGGCGCGACCACCCTCGATGAGTACCGCCGCCATATCGAGAAAGATCGGGCGCTGGAGCGGCGGTTCCAGGCGATCCAGGTCGGGCCGCCCAGCGTGGACGAGACGATCCGGATCCTCCGGGAGATCAAAGACCGGTATGAGGCGCATCACTCTGCCGTCATCACGGACGAGGCGGTGACCGCCGCGGTCCGTCTGTCCCAGCGCTACATCGCCGATCGCTTTCTCCCCGATAAGGCGATCGACGTCATCGACGAGGCCGGCTCGAGGGCGCGACTCAAAACGTTGATGCTGCCCCAGGAGCTCCGTGAGATGGAGAACGAGGTCGAGCGCCTCCGCAGCCAGAAGGAAGACGCCATCCGAACTCAAGCCTTCGAGGTGGCGGCCAGGCTTCGCGATTCGGAGCGCAAGCTCCGGGCCGACCTGGAAGAGAAGAAGGCGCGCTGGAAGGAGTCCCGGGCGAAGGAGAGGACGGTCGTCACGGCCGAAGAGATCGCCTACATCGTCTCGAAGTGGACAGGGATCCCCCTGTACCAGATCGAGGAGGAGGAGTCGGCCAAGCTGATCCGGATGGAACAGGAGCTGGCCAAGCGGGTGGTGGGACAGATCGAGGCGATCGAAGGCATCAGCAGAGCGATTCGTCGCTCGCGCGCGGGGATCAAGAACCCGAACCGGCCTGTCGGATCGTTCATCTTTCTAGGGCCGACCGGCGTGGGGAAGACCGAGCTGGCCAAGGCGTTGGCCGAATTCCTCTTCGGGACGGAGGACGCGCTGATTCGGGTCGATATGTCGGAGTACATGGAGCGATTCTCCACCTCCCGCCTCATCGGCGCCCCTCCTGGCTATATCGGGTACGACGATTCGGGTCAGCTTACAGAGAAGGTGCGCCGTCGCCCGTTCTCTGTGATCCTCCTCGATGAGATCGAGAAGGCGCACCCGGAGGTCTTCAATCTCCTCCTCCAGATCTTCGAGGATGGCCGTCTCACCGATAGTTATGGAAGGATCGTTGACTTCAAGAACACGATCCTGGTCATGACGAGCAATATCGGCGCCCGCCAGATCGGGCTCCACACCTCGCTGGGCTTCGCCAAGGGAGGTGACGAGGCAGTGACGTACGATAAGATGAAGGAAACCATCCTGAGCGAGCTGAAAAAGGTCTTCAACCCGGAATTGCTCAACCGCATTGACGAGGTGATCGTCTTCCACCAGTTGGGGAAAGACGACCTTCGAAAGATCGTCGACCTGATGCTGAACCGGCTCCAGCTTCAGCTCGGGGAACGCAAGATCTCGCTTGCCGTCGATGACGATGCGAAGGATTTCCTGATCAATCGAGGGTACGACCCGACCCTCGGTGCCAGGCCCCTTCGCCGTGCCATCCAACGGTTCGTCGAGGACCCCCTGGCCGAAGAGGTCCTTAAGGGGCGCTTCCCGGAGGGAGGCGTCCTCAGGGTTAAGCTGGAGGGGGATGCCTTGACGTTCGAGGAGGTCAGCCTCCTCGAAGCCCCTAAGTAGCCTCACCCCCCTTTACTCCATAACCCCTCGATTTTGCCACGCTCCTGGTGGACTTTCGCTTGCCTTTCCCTGGCAAAGGTGGTACAGTCCTGACGCAAGTTTGACCGCTTGTGGCACGTGTAGACTCGAGGAGCGACGTCGTCAGGTGCACACTTCTGCGAAAAGCGTCAAGGTTGTCGCCGTCAGCTCGCTCCTCCTCTTCTTTTTGGCGCTCACATTCGGCAGGGCGCAGGCCCAGGATCGTGCCATGGTCAAGCAGATCGATATCAAGGGAAGCCGGAAGATCGATGAGGGGACCATCCGATTCAAGCTCAAAACCAAGGTTGGGGAGCCTTTCTTCTTGGACAAGACGAGGGACGATGTGAAGGCGCTCTACCGGCTGGGCTTTTTCGATGACGTGGCCGTGGACGCCGAGGTGTTCGAAGGAGGTCTGAAGGTTACCTTCATCCTGACCGAAAAGCCGACCATCCGTGAGGTGAAGATCAAGGGCAACAAGCAGATCGCCACTGACAAGGTCAAGGAGAAACTCGCCTTGACGGAGGGAGGCGTCTTCAACCCGCAGGCCATCGCCAGCAACGCAGAAAAGGTCCGACTGCTGTACGAGGAGGAGGGGTACTACCAGGCAAAGGTCGTCCCTCAAGTGGAAAAGGGGGCCGAAGGGGATGTCTCGGTCGTCTTCCAGATCGACGAAGGAGGGAAGTTCAATATCTCCAGCATTCGGTTCGTGGGGGCCAAAGGGCTAAGCGAGAGAGACATCAAGGATCACATCGCCACGCGAGAGCTGCTCCTGTTCTTCTTTTACGGCACACTGAAACGGGAGGAGTTGCAGCGTGATCTGGACAGGATCAAAGCCTTCTACCTGGACAACGGGTACCTGGACATCAAGGTGGAGGAGCCGGAGATCCGGGTGATCGAACAGAAGCGCAAGCTGGAGATCACGATCCGGGTGGAAGAGGGCGCCCAGTACCGCGTGGGAGAGGTGAGGGTCACAGGAAGCACCGTCTTTGCCACCGACGAGGTTCTCCGGCCGCTGCAGATCGCCAAGCGGGGGATCTTCAGCCGCGAGGTGCTCCAGCGGGACATCCTGAACGTCACAGACCGTTATTCGGAGCGTGGGTATCTCTTCGCCGACGTCGCGCCCATCATCAATACCGATCGGGCCAACCATATCGTCGATGTCGGCCTGGAGGTCAGCGAGGGGAAGCAGGTCTTTGTTGAGCGGATCGAGATCTCCGGCAACACAAAGACCCGTGACAAGGTGATCCGGCGGGAGATCGCGCTGATTGAGGGCGACCTCTACAACAGCCGTCTGTTGGCTCGCAGCCGCCAGAACCTGAACAACCTCGGGTACTTCGAGGACGTGAAGGTGGACACCAGACGTGGCACAGCCGAGGACCGGGTTGACATCGACGTGACGGTCAAGGAGAAGCCGACCGGGTCGTTTGCCATCGGCGCGGGCTTCAGCTCGATAGATGGGGTCCTGGGCGCGGGCTCCATCTCCCAGAATAACTTTCTGGGGCTGGGGCAACGGGTCTCCTTCTCGGGTCAGCTCGGCAGCAATGCCAATCGGTTCGTTTTGCGGTTCCAGGATCCTCATATCCTCGACACCGAGGCCTCTTTTGATCTCTCGCTGTACAACCAGCGCCTGCTCTTCCAGAGCTTCACCGGCTTCGACCAGGATGCCAAGGGCGGGTCGCTTACCTTGGGCCGGCAGGTCTACAAGGAGCTGTTCGGGTCGATTTCTTATCGCTTCGAGCAGGTCCGGATCTTCAACCTGACTGACGCCCTCATCCAGCAGCAAACCAGCCCCACCGCATCGATCAAAGAGGGAACGACCACCACTGGCAGCGTTGGCTTCGGCCTGTCGGTGGACCTGAGGGACAATCGCCGCGATCCCACGCGCGGGTTCTCCGGCACCGCAACATACGCTCTGGCCGCAAAGTTCTTTGGAGGGGATAATGAGTTCAATAAGTTCAGCCTCGATCTGAACTACTACCACCCCCTGTTCTGGAAGTTCGTTGGGCATGTCCGGGGGGACCTGATCATCGTTGAGCCGTTCGGCGACAAGCCCCTCCCGACCCAGGAGCGGATCTTCCTCGGCGGCACCAACACGGTCCGCGGGTTCAAGACGTTCACCCTGAGCCCGGTCGATGTGAATGGAAACCGCATCGGCGGCAACAAGGCGATCTTCTTCAACAATGAGGTGCTGTTCCCGATCTATGAACCGTTAGGGGTCAAGGGCCTGTTCTTTTTCGATGCGGGGAATGTGTTCGACGTGGACGAGGCGCTTTCGTTCGAACTGCGACCGACCGCCGGGGCCGGGCTTCGGGTGGCCACCCCCTTTGGGTTAGTCCGGGTCGAGTATGGTTTGAACCTGGACAGACGGCTTGGGGAGCCGCGCGGCGCGGCGCACTTGACGGTCGGATCGGTCTTTTAGTGCCGGTCCAATTAACGTCGCTTAGCGGCGTTGCTGGGCCCCAGGGCGCTCCCTGCGACGTACCTGAGGACGTACGCCTCGGTCGGCCCTTGGGTCCGCGCCTTGCTATGCTCGTTTCTTGGCCCGCCACGGTGCCCATCGAAATTAGGGCGGAATTCTTGTTGGAGGAGCGCTAGCATGGAGGAGAATCGCTGATGGTGGGATCGCATCGCGCCGGGCGATGGGGGTGGCTTCTCTGCGCGGGCATAGTGGGAATGCTCGCGGCTTCCGGGAGTTGGGCGGCCGATCCTGCCATGAAGATCGGTTTCGTCGATATCCAGGCCGTCATCACGCAGTCAAAAGAGGGGCTGGCGGCGAGGGGCAAGGTGGCGGCCGAAGCCGCGGAGAAGCAGAAAGAAATCAGCGCGAAAGAGGCTGAGATCAAACAGATGGACACCGAGTTCCAGAAACAGAGCCCCATCCTGAGCGACGCCGCGAAAAAGGAGAGAGAAGAGGAGATCCGGCGGAAGCTTCGCGACCTCAAGCGACTGACCGAGGATTTCAACCGCGACCTGGCCAAGCGCGAAAGCGAGTTGGTCAACGATCTCCTCAGGGATGTGGCCGTTGTGATCCGGGACTATGGCAAGGAGAAGGGGTTCACGCTCGTCGTCGAGAAGGGCCAGGGCGGGGTGATCTACGGCAGCGAACCCGCCGACCTCACGAAGGAGATCCTGGAGCGGTTCAACGCGCGTTCGAGCAAAAAGTAGCTATTCCGATGCGACTGCGGGAGCTGGCTGAAAAGCTGGGGTGCCGGCTGGTGGGTGATGGGGAGGTCGAGGTGCGTGGTCTCGCCCCGTTCGACGAGGCCGGCGAGGGAGACCTGGCCTTTGTCACCAACCCTCGCGACCTTCAGAGACTGGGGGCGAGCCGAGCGTCCGCCCTGATCCTCAGGGAGCAAGGGGCAGCGTGCTCCAAGCCGGCCCTGCTGGCCAGCGATCCGTACATGGCCTTCGTTCAGGCTCTTCGTCTCTTCCACCCTCCGGACGTCCCAACCCCTGGTGCTCATCCGTCGAGCATTGTGCGGGACGGGGCTCGCCTTGCGGAGGGGGTTGCGATCGGGGCGCTCTCATACATCGAGGAAGGGGTGGTGATCGGCCCAAGGAGCGCCATCGGCCCCCAGGTCTACATCGGGAGGGGGTCTCGCCTGGGCGCGGACTGTCGGGTCTACCCCCAGGTCATGATCCGGGAGGGTGTCGAGGTCGGGGATCGGGTGATTATCCACAGCGGGGCTGTGATCGGGAGCGATGGCTTCGGGTATCTGAGAGATCGCCGGGGAGTCCGCATCAAGATCCCGCAGGTGGGACGGGTGATCCTTGAGGACGACGTTGAGATCGGCGCGAACGTTACGATCGACCGGGCCACCATGGGGACGACTCTGGTGAGGCGTGGCTCCAAGATCGACAACCTGGTTCAGATCGCCCACAATGTCACGGTGGGGGAGGATTCGGTGGTTGCAGCCCAGACCGGGATCTCCGGGAGCACGAAGATCGGAGATCGCGTGACCGTGGCCGGCCAGGTCGGGATCGCGGATCACGTCGAGATCGGCAACGATGTCACGGTAGGGGCCCAGGCCGGGGTGACCAAGACCATTCCGCCCGGAGCGGTCTGGCTGGGCTCTCCCGCCGTGCCGCATCTCGAATTCAAGCGCGGCCTTGCCATGGTGAATCGGCTCCCGCGACTCCTGAAGATCATGCAGCAGATCGAGGCCCGCCTTCTGGCTCTTGAGGACTCTCTTGGAGAACGGAGAGGCGGCGTACGTTCCTCTGGGCCGCCGCCGGAAGGGGGATCGGGCTGATGGACATTCGGCAGATTCAGGAGATACTTCCGCATCATTACCCCTTCCTGCTGGTTGACAGGATCCTCGAGATCGAGCTCGGCAAGAGGGTCGTCGGCCTCAAGAATGTGACGATCAATGAGGCCTTTTTTCAAGGTCACTTCCCGGGACAACCGGTCATGCCGGGCGTCCTGGTGATTGAGGCAATGGCCCAGGTGGGAGGGATTCTTATGATGCAGACCCTGAATATAGGGCCTGAGAAGAAGCTCTTCTATTTCACAGGCATCGACCGGGCCAAGTTTCGAAGGCCAGTGCTGCCGGGAGATCAAGTGAGAATCGAGGTTGAACTTGTCCAGCTCAGGGGCCGCAACTGCAAGATGCGATCGCGTGCCTACGTGGAGGGAAGGCTGGTGGCTGAGGCGGGGCTGTCATGTGTGGTCGTTAACAAGGGGCCGCAGGACTTTTCCCCTGGTGACGAGCCGACGGTGCGAGAGTAGTGACTCGCATTCATCCATTGGCCGTTGTCTCGCCAGAGGCAAAGCTGGCCTCAGACGTGGTTGTTGGCGGCTATACGGTCATCGGACCGTGTGTCACTGTAAGTCGTGGGACGACCATCGGTTCGCATGTTGTCATCGATGGGATCACGGAGATCGGGGAGGAATGTCAAATCTCATCTCACGTTGTGTTGGGTGCCCAGCCCCAGATAGCCGAGGACAGGAGCGAGGCGACCAGTCTGGTGATCGGCGACGAGACAGTCATCCGGGAATTCGCCTCGGTGCACAAAGGCTCCTCGAAAGGCAGGGGGATCACAGTGCTGGGGCGGCGGAACTATATCATGGCCTACGCCCACGTAGCCCACGATTGTGTGTTGGGGGATGAGGTGGTGGTGTCAAGCCAAGCGGGATTGGCCGGCCATGTGGAAGTCGAGGAGCGAGCAGTGATCGGCGGCCAAGCTGGAATCCATCAGTTTGTCCGGATAGGGAAGTACGCCATGGTGGCTGCCTGCTCGGCGGTGACGCAAGATGCCCCGCCTTTTATCATGGTCCACGGGAATCGCGCAAGGTGCTATGGCTTGAATACCGTAGGCCTGCGGCGGCACGGCATCTCCGAAGAGGCGGTTTTGCGACTGAAGCGAGCCTATCGATTGATCTTCTTATCTAAGCTCAACACCTCCCAGGCTCTGGAGAGGATTTCGGCGGAAGTTGGAACCTGTCCCGAGGTCGAGCACCTGGTTCACTTCATCAAGACGTCCTCGCGCGGGATCGCCCGTTGAAAAAAATGCGAGGTGCCAAGTGCGATGTGCGAAGTGCGAAGTGCGAAGTGGCTGATAAGTTCGCTGTCTTGAGTCAGGCCGGGCTCGCGGTCGCACCCCGCACCCCGCACCCCGCACCCCGAACCGGTTTGTAATGGAACGTCTCGGCATCATCGCCGGAGGAGGTCCGCTCCCGATCATCGCGGCGCGGGAGGCCCGCGCTCAAGGGTTGAAAGTTGTGGCAGTGGCTGTTGAGGAGGCCGCCTCTTCCGAACTCGCGGACGAGGCAGACGCGATCTCCTGGGTAGGAGCCGGGCAGCTTGGCCGGCTGATCGCGACCCTCAAGCAGGAGCGCGTTGCAGATGCGGTGATGCTGGGAAAAGTTCCGCTGCCCCACTTTTCTCGTGTCAGGGCCGATCTGACGGGGATCCTTTTCTACCTGGGACTCAAGGACCGACGCGGTGATTCAATCCTCGCGGCATTAGGAGACGTGCTGACAAAGGAAGGGATAATCCTTCACGACTGTCGGCGCTTTCTCACCTCGGTCATTTTGCGCAAAGGACTGCTGACGGCGCGCGCGCCGACGTTCGAGGAACAGCAAGATATCACCTTCGGTCGAGAGATCGCCAGGGCGATCGCAGCTCTCAAGATCGGCCAGACTGTCGTCGTCAAGCGGCGCACCGTTATCGCAGTGGAGTCGATTGATGGGACTGATGCAACCATTCGCCGTGGCGGGGCGCTCGCGAAGGGCGGCGTGGTGGTCGTCAAGGTGGGGCGCCCTGATCACGATATGCGCTTTGATCTTCCAGTGGTGGGTCCGGACACGATCTCAGCCCTCGAAGAGGCGGGCGCCACAGTCCTGGCCCTTGATGCCGATCAGACGTTAATGCTGGATCAGGAGAAGGTCGTGGCGACCGCTGACCGATTGGGGCTATCGATTGTTGCCGACTAGTAGCACATCAGCATTGAGCGATCAGCGAAAAAAATCAGAGCTGAATGCTGACCGCTACTTGTTTGATACTAACGCTTAAGCCAAGGAAGATTCCGCATGAATAACGGAAAGCCGGTTCGCGTGGGAGTGGTGGGTGTCGGCTATGTGGGGCAGCACCACGCCAGAATCTATTCGGAGTTGCCGGGTGTTGAACTTATCGGGGTGGTTGATATCGACGAGGCGCGTCTGCAGGAGTTGGGGACGCGCCACCGGATCCAGCTCTGTCGCGATTACCGCGACCTCTTGGGAACGGTAGATGCTGTCAGCGTGGCGGTCCCAACCCTCCTGCACTACCCGATCGCCAAGGAATTCCTGGAGTGCGGTGTGGACGTTCTTGTGGAGAAACCGATCGCGCGTTCGCTTGCCCAGGCGGACGAACTAGTCGAGATCGCCAAGGCTGACGATCGAATCTTCCAGGTTGGCCATATCGAACGCTTCAACGGAGCGGTCAAGGCGCTCGAGGACATCGTGAGGAGCCCCGGGTTTATCGAATGCCATCGGCTTGGCCCGTTCGCCCACCGCAACACCGATGTCGATGTCGTCCTGGATTTGATGATCCACGACATCGACATCATCCTGAATCTGATTAAGTCGCCCGTCATTGCCGTGACCGCTGTCGGCGTTCCCGTCATCTCAGATCAGGTGGACATCGCCAACGCAAGGCTCCAGTTCGAGTCGGGCTGCGTCGCCAATCTGACGGCCAGCCGGGTGAGCGTGGAAAGGGTCCGAAGGATACGCATCTTTCAGCGTGACACCTTCATCTCCCTTGATTATTCCCAGCAAGAGATCGCTATCTACCACCGCATTCCGCCGGAGGCGGGTCAGGCTGCCGAGGTAGACCCGAGGATCGTGAAGGAGGATATCTTCATCGACAAGGCGGAACCGCTGCGAGTTGAGCTGGAGAGTTTTATGGAGTGTGTCCGGAGCCGGAAGAGACCCCTGGTCTCTGGAGAGGAAGGCCGCGACGCCCTGAGGGTCGCCTCTCAGATCGTGGAGAGGCTGTAGTGCCGTTCCAACTAACTTTGCCTCGCGGTGAGGCTTCACCACGGGGCACTTCCTGCGACGTACCTGATGACGTACGCCGGGTCCCCGCGCAGCGGGGGCGGCCCCGTGTGCCGCGCCCGCACCCGTCTCCGGCAGGTACCCGGCTCGTTTCTTGGATCGGCACAGAGCCGACCAGCCAAGGCAGAGCTGGCTGGAGACTGTAGGCCAGATGCCGAACGGCCGGATTCTGATCGTGGCGGGGGAGGCCTCAGGAGACCTCCACGCCGCCAGTGTAATTCAGGAACTCCTGCGTCGCACACCAGGCCTCACCGTAGAGGGAATCGGGGGAGACAGGCTGCGGCAGGCGGGTGTGCGTCTCCATGCATATGCCGGCGATCTGGCGGTGGTGGGCCTGGTCGAGGTCGCCTACAAGTTGCCCGCCCTGTGGCGGGCATACCGCAGTATGGTCCGACTTCTTCGCGAGAGACCCCCTGATCTCCTGATGCTCGTCGACTTTCCAGACTTTAACCTGCTGTTGGCCCGCAGGGCCTATCGGCTTGGAATCCCGGTTCTCTACTTTATCAGCCCGCAGGTGTGGGCGTGGCGCACCGGTCGGATACGTTCGATCGCGAGGCATGTCCGTCGGCTCCTGGTCATCTTTCCCTTCGAGGAGGCGTTTTATCGCCGCTGGGGGATCGAGGCCCTGTACGTCGGCCATCCGCTGCTGGATCGGTTATCGGGTTCGCCGTCGAGGCCTGAGGCCCGGCGCCACCTGGAGCTGGAGCAAACAGCGACCGTGGTGGGTCTGTTGCCCGGCAGCCGAATGGGTGAGCTTGTGAAGCATCTCCCGCTCCTGCTCAGGGCGACGCGGCAGCTCCTGATGACCAGGCCGGACCTTCGCATCATCGTTGCCGCGGCCGATGGCCTGCCCCTGGATCTGGTCGGTTCGTACCTGAAGCAGGAGTCCAGTTCGGCCAGGGTCGTCCAGGGTCGTACCCACGAAGTCATGGCTGCCTCGGACCTGATCCTCGTTGCGTCGGGCACAGCGACCCTGGAGGCGGCCATCATCGGCACCCCCATGGTCATCGTGTATCGTCTCGCGTTCGTCTCGTGGTTGGTGGGCCGATTGCTGATCAGGGTCCCACATATAGGGATGGTGAACCTGGTGGCTGGAAAGGCCATCGCCCCTGAGTTGATCCAGTTCGAGGCAACGCCCGATCGGATCGCCGAAGAAGCGCGGCGCTTGCTGGAGTCGCCTGATCGCCGCCGCCGGATGCAGGAGCAACTCACCGAGGTGCGTGATCGGTTGGGTCCGCCGGGGGCGGTGACCCGCGCGGCGGACGCCATCCTTGAGTTATTACAGCCTGGAGCCGGGGCGGAGACAGTGGTCCGGAGGGGGTAGTGGCCAAGTCAGCCTTCGCCCGAACCGTCGTTGCGCTCAGGGAGAACCCTCTCGTCCTGCGGATCGTGCCCTGGCTTGCCGCCGGCCTGTTGCTCGGCCTGCATCGCCTTCTGCGAATCGTCCAGATCGATCGAGGTTACCCGGACGGGTGCTTGGCAAGGGGCGAACGGGTCATCGTCGCCTTCTGGCACGGGCGCCTTCTGATGATGCCGTTTCTCTACGCCGATCAGCCGCGGACGATCCTCATCAGCCAGCATCTGGATGGGGAGTACATCAGCCGGATAGCGAGGATCCTGGGTTCACGGGTGATCCGTGGCTCTGCCACCCGAGGCGGGGTTCGAGCGGTTAAGCAGATGATCAAGGCCCTGAGGGAAGGGTGTCACCTGGTGATCACACCGGATGGTCCAAAGGGGCCGCGGGGGAAGGTCAAGTCCGGCGTGATCGAGTTGGCGAAATTCACCGGAGCTCCTATCGTGCCGGTGAGCTTCAGCGCGTCACGACGCCGCCTCCTGAAGAGCTGGGACGCCTTCCTCTTGCCCCTTCCGTTCTCGCGTGCCGTCTACATTTGGGGCGAGCCGATCTATGTAGAGTCGACGGCGAAGAAGGAGGAAGTTTCAAAATACCAGGAGATCCTCGCAGAGCGCCTTGATCTCCTGTCAATACAGGCTGACGACTACGTCAAAACGAGTCGGTGACAGGCGGTGTCCAAGGATGTATCATGCGTATTCCCTGCTAGTGAGTCTTGTCCTGCTCGTCTGGTCCCCATCCCTCCTTCTAGGCGCCGTCGGAATTCGCCGCCACCGGGACGGGTGGCGGGAGCGCCTGGGTTTCTACCCTGAACCGCTTCTCTCCCACATCCGCGAGACTCAGCCCGTCTGGATCCATGCCGTGTCGGTGGGTGAGGTCAGCGCGGCCTCCATTCTTGCCAATCTCTGGACGGCGCGTCGGCCGAAGCTGTCGTTCGTGGTCTCCACGGTGACCGCCACCGGGCGCGAGGTCGCACGACGATCTCTGCCGCAGGCCGCGGGGGTCGTGTATTTCCCCCTTGACCTGCCAATGATCGTTCACCGGGCGCTGGCGGCCGTGAAACCTCGCCTCGTCCTCCTGACGGAGACGGAGATCTGGCCGAACTTCCTTCGCGGGTGCGCGACCTCGCAGGTCCCGGTTGCCATCATCAATGGCAGGATCTCAGCGCGCTCATTTCGCCGCTACCGTCTCGTCCGGCCGTTTATTCGTCGAGTCCTTCACTGCATTGACCTGTTCTGCATGCAAACCCGGACAGATGCCGAACGTATCCTTGCGCTGGGCGCGAGTCCCGAGCGGGTCCATGTGGTGGGCAACCTCAAGTTCGACGCCGCGCCTCAGACCGATGCGCTCTCTCGCGCAGAGCAGTGGCGTCGGGATCTGAAGATCGACACGCAGCAGCCGGTTCTCGTGGCGGGCAGCACTCATGCCGGCGAGGAGGAGGCCTTGCTGGGAGCGTTCATCCGCTTGCGCCGGCAGTTCCCGGACCTTCTGTTGATCCTGGCTCCCCGCCATCCCGATCGGCTCGCCGCGGTGGAGGCGGCGGTCGCCAGCAACGGCTTGGCTGTGGTCAGACGCAGTGCCATGGCCGGCGGATGTGGCGGGGCAAAAGAGGTCGTCCTGCTCGACACGATGGGCGAGCTCTCGACGCTTTACGCCATCGGCACTGTTGCGTTCGTAGGCGGAAGCCTCGTCCCGAAGGGGGGCCACAATCTGCTCGAGCCCGCACTGCATGGTCGCCCGGTTCTGTTTGGCCCGCATATGGAGAATTTCGCTGAAACCAGCGCGTTCTTTGTCGAGCGGGGGGCGGCCGTCCAGGTCGACAATACCGAGGAGCTTTTCCGCGAGCTCGCGATGCTGTTCGGCGACCCGGTCGCCAGGGATCGGATGGGAAAAGCGGCGTTGGAGGCCCTGGCCGCGCATCGGGGGGCGTGCGACCGGACGGTAGCCCTGCTGGAGGGGCTTTTGGCATGAAGACGGTCGAGGCGCTGTCCGCCTGGACCCTCCGCTGCATGGAAGTCGCCCAGACGCAGTGGACCGCTCGCGCCTGGCTGGCGCTCCTGAGTCCGGCCGCGCTTGCATACGGCGCGCTGGTCTCTCTCCGCGCGGCGCTCTTTGCCAGAGGCGTCGCCGTCGTACGGCGGCTTCCAGTCCCGGTGCTGAGCGTTGGCAACCTGATCGCTGGCGGAAGCGGAAAGACGCCATTCGTCGAGATGCTGGCCCGCCGGCTCCACGAGCGAGGTCACCGCGTCGCGATCATCCTGCGGGGGTATCGGGGGGGTTCCACCAAGCCGACGATCATCTGCGACGGCACGCGGCTGCTTCGTGAACCCCCCGAGGCGGCTGACGAGGCGTACCTGCTGGCCCGGCATCTTCCAGGCGTCGCCGTCTTAACCGGGGCGGATCGGTTCCGGGTCGGCCAGGTTGCCATCGAAGAATTGCAATGCGGGACCATCGTCCTGGATGATGGGTTTCAGCATCTGAGGATTCATCGCGATCTGGACATCGTGCTGGTCGATGCGGGGAATCCCTTGGGATATGGCCGGTTGCTTCCCTCCGGATTGTTGCGGGAACGCCCGGAGGCGCTCGGACGCGCCGACCTCTTGGTGATTACGCATGCCGACGGCCGGGGCGATTTGGGCGCGATCACACAGATGATCCGGCAGTACGCACCCACGGCCCCCATCGCGCTTGCGGCCCATCGGCCTGTAGGCCTGATCGGCCCTGAGGGCGAAGAGCGCTTGGCCCTCGAACATCTCTCTGGCCGGCCACTGGTGGCATTCTCTGGCATCGGCAACCCGAGAGGCTTTGAGACGACGCTCGCTCGGCTTGGGGCCGTGGTGTTGGCCCACCACGTCTTCCCCGACCACTACGTCTATTCCGCCGCGGATCTTCAGGCCCTCTCGGCGGAAGGGAGGCGAGCGGGTGCCTCGATGATGGTCACCACAGAAAAAGATATGGTAAAATTGGCCCGCCTGAACCGAGGGGAGGGGGCCATGCCCCTGTACGCCCTGTCCATCTCGCTCGAATTGGTGGACGGCCTGAAGGTATTGGACCGCATGCTGAGTGGCCTCATCGGACCAAGCGCCTCATGAACCAGAGGGACCGGATCGACATCATCGCGTATCTCCAGTACCTGCTGGCGATGGCCTTCGCCAAGAGCCTGCTTCACCTGCCATCTTCCGTGGCCTATTCGGCCGGGGAGGGGCTGGGGGCGCTCCTCTATCGCCTGGACCGCAAACATCGGGTAATTGCGCAGGAGAACCTGCGTCGGGCCTTCGATGGCCGGCTCTCTCCTGGAGCCATCGGTGGATTGGCGCACTCGACCTTTGTCAACCTTGGCCGCACCGTTGTTGAGACCTGCCGGATCCCCAAGATCGATCAGGAGAACTTCCGGCAATTCATCGAGATCGAGGGTTTTGAGCACTTTCTGAAGGCCAAGGAGCGTGGAAAGGGGGTCATCTACGTCACTGCGCACCTTGGTCCGTGGGAATTGCTGCCTCTCGCGTCGGCGCTGATGGGCGAGCCGCTCTATATCGTCGCGCGGCCGCTGGATAACCGATACCTCGATAGGGCCATCAACCGCCTGCGGGCCGCTTGGGGTACGAGGGTCCTGGCCAAGAAACGGGCGATGCCGACGCTGGTGCGGGCGCTGCATCGCGGGGAGAGCATCGGGATCCTCATGGATCAAAACACCACCTGGGAAGAAGGGGTGTTCGTGGATTTCTTCGGGCTGCCGGCATGTACGCCCCTGGCGCCGGCGCTCCTGGCCCTGAGGACCGACGCATCGGTCCTTCCGGTCGCCATCTTCCGGCGGCGGCGGGACCGACACCGGATCGTCGTGGGGGAAGAGATCTCCCTGATCAGGACCGGGCGCCTGAAGGAAGACCTGGTTGCCAACACTGCCGCCTTTACACGGGCCATCGAGGGGTTCATTCGTAGGGAGCCGGCCCAGTGGCTCTGGGTCCATCGCAGGTGGAAAACGCAGCCGCTCCACGCCCGGCGTCAGACGGAGGGAGCGGCTTGTGCCGGCCCGATCGGCGCCCTGTAGGGCCGAGGCGTCCCCTGGGACCTCCCCGCGGTGTACCCAACGCCGTGCGCATGACATGCCGCGTAGCGGGTGAGGTCTGCTGGGTCTCCAGGGAGTCTCGATCGCCGGCCACCCCGCCCGCGCCGTGGCCGGCCACGGCGCCGATCAACCCGCTGGGCGAGAGCAGGAGGCCGATTTCGTGAGACTTCACGTGCGGCGGACTTTCGAGGCCGACCGGGTTCAATCTCTTCTGGTGCGCGGCCCGAATTGGCTGGGCGATGCGGTCCTTGCCATCCCCACGATGGCCAACCTCCGGCGGTCATTTCCTCGCGCGAGGATCTCCCTCCTGGTACAGCCATGGATAGGCGACCTCTTTCGGCCCTCGCCGTTTGTCGATGAGCTTCTCGAGCTGCCAGCTCGGAATCAACTGTCCTGGGCGGCGACCAGTCTCAGGCGACGGCGCTTTGAAGTGGCTGTCCTGTTGCCGAACAGCTTCCGAGCAGCGTTGATCGGTGCGCTCGCAGGCATTCCGCACCGGATCGGATATCTCACCGATCGGCGAGGGCCTCTGTTGACGGTGGGAATCTGCGCCTCTGGCAGGCGGTCGGCGCATCAGATGGACTCCTACCTAGGCCTGCTGCGCGCGTTGAGATGGGACGCGTGGGAACGACCGACACATCTCACGCTTCCGGCAGGTAGCGACGCGGAGGCCGAGGGGCTCCTCGCCGCGTCAGGGGTGAGGCCCGGCGCCCTGCTGGTCGGGATTAGCCCGGGGGCGGCCTATGGGACCGCGAAGCGCTGGCCGGTCGAGCGATTTGCGGAAGCCGCAGATCTTCTGGCCGATCGCCTGGGGGCGACCGCCCTTCTGTTTGGCTCGCCGATGGAGGCCCCATTGACAAGGGTCATCCGCGATCGGCTGCGAGGGAAGGCCATCGATCTCGGCGGGAGGACGACGCTCGCAGCCTTCACGAGCCTGCTCGGCCGGTGCCGTCTCCTGCTGACGAACGATTCGGGTGCGATGCATCTGGCTGCGGCCTTAAGCGTCCCGTGTGTTGCGCTGTTCGGTCCGACGGATCCATGCCGCACGGGACCTCTGGGGTCCGACCATCGGGTGCTTCACAACCCGCCAGCGTGCAGTCCCTGTCGCTACCGCGACTGCCCGATCGACCACCGATGTATGCGTGGGCTCGGGGTGGGAGAAGTGGTGGCCGCGGCAGAGGCGATCCTCAAGGGACCGTCCTCTCGCGATGACGGGCACGGCGCGCGGACACCTGCGGTCTTCCTCGACAGGGACGGCACCATCAACGAGGAAGTGGGGCGCGTGCAACGCCCTGAACTGATGAAGCCGATTCAGGGCGCGGCGATCGCGCTGAAGCGCCTTGGGGCGGCGGGTTTTCTTCGGATCGTGGTGAGCAACCAGTCGCGAGTGGCCCGCGGTGAAGCGACGGAAGAGCTTGTCGAAGCCACTCACCAGCGGCTGCTTCAACTGCTCCGGGAGGATGGGGGAGACACAGATGCGTTCTATTACTGCCCGCATCATCCTGAAGAGGGGCGATTTCCATATAAACGCACCTGCCTGTGTCGAAAGCCTGACCCCGGCTTGATCCAGCAGGCGGCCTTCGAGCAGCGGGTAGACCTGACGCGGTCGTATGTGGTCGGAGACCAGGTCACCGACCTCGTGCTGGCTCGACGACTGGGCCTGCCCTCGGTGTTGGTGCTGACCGGATTCGGGCGCGAGGCGTTGGGTTGCCTTCAGGAAGCGGGGGGCCATGGGCCGGACTACGTTGCGCCGGACCTGCTCGCCGCCGCTGAGTGGATGCTGCGAAGAGAGGGCGCACGATGAGCGCGTGTCCTCCGAACGGCCCCCCGCCGATGGACGAAGTGAAGCGGATCCTCATCATTAAACCGAGCTCGCTGGGAGATGTGATCAACACGCTCCCGTTCCTCACCTCGCTCAGGCAGAGGTATCCGGACCGGCATATCGCCTGGCTGGTGGAGGAGGAGGCAGCGGACCTGCTCCTCGGCCATCCCCTCCTGGATCGGGTGATCGTCTCAGGACGCAGGCGGTGGGGTCGGGAGTTCCTGGTGCCCCCCCGCTGGCCGTCTGCCTTACGGGAGATCGGCGCGCTCATCGCAGAGGTGCGCGGCGGGCGGTACGATATGATCGTGGATCTGCAGGGCCTGTTGAAGAGCGCTCTGATGGTGCTTTTCGCCGGAGCACGGTATCGGGTCGGTTTTGCCAACGGTAGGGAGGGAAGCCAGCGAGTGTTGACCCACCTGGTACCGCTTCCCTCCGCGCCGACTCATGCGGTAGATCGGTACCTTGAGGCAGCCAGGTTTTTGGGCGCCGACCCCGCGTCGAAATCGTTCATCTTCCCCTCCGGACCCGCGGATGGGGTGAGGGCCGAGGCCCTCCTGTCAGAGGCAGGGGTGAAGCCCGGGGAGCCGGTCGTGGCCCTGAATCCTGTGGCGCGATGGCCAACGAAGCTCTGGGGTGAGGAGCGATTCGCGCGCCTTGGTGAGATGCTGGCCAGCCGTTGCGACGCCAGGATCCTTGTGATCGGATCACTGTCCGACCGTCCGGCGGCTTGCCGTCTGGCAGCCGGCATGAACCCTACCCCCTTCGTGGCGGCTGGCCGGACGGACCTGAGGGTTCTGATCGCCCTCCTGAGGCGCACCGACCTCCTTGTGACCGTGGATTCCGGCCCCATGCACTTGGCAGCGGCACTCGGGACCCCCCTGGTCGCCCTCTTCGGCCCAACCGATCCGCGTCTCAATGGTCCCTACGGGAACGACGGCGCGGTCCTCCGCGTGCCTCTTCCCTGCAGCCCATGCTTGAAACGCCGGTGCCAGATCAGGGAGGAGCGTCTGTGCATGCGCTCGATATCTGAAGAGGAGGTAGCGATAGCCGCCTCGACAATCCTGGCCAGGGGGAACAGGTGCCGGACACGCCGCGATCTCTCGTAACCGGCGCCGCCGGGTTTATCGGGTCGCACCTGTGCGAACGGCTCCTCGATGAGGGACACGAGGTCGTCGGCCTGGATGCATTCATCGATTTCTACCCCCGAGTCCGGAAGGAGGCCAACCTGCTTGGCCTTCGCTCCCGGCCGAAGTTCCGGTTTCTTGAGGCCGATCTCCTGCAGGCGGACCTGGTTGGGCTCCTCGACGGGATCGATTTCGTCTTCCATCAGGCGGGCCAACCCGGGGTCCGAGGGAGTTGGGGCAAGCGGTTTGACGAGTATCTCGCCAATAACATCCTTGCCACGCAGCGCCTCCTCGAAGCGGCGAAGGGTCATCTGGGGAGGATCCGACGTCTGGTCTATGCGTCATCCTCCTCGGTCTACGGGGCCGTGCCGACCCTCCCCTTGTCTGAGGATGCTGTGCCGCGACCGTTCTCGCCCTATGGGGTCACAAAACTCGCGGGGGAACAGCTCTGCCTTCTCTATCATCTGAACTATGGCCTTCCAGTCGTCGCCTTGCGGTATTTCACGGTCTACGGCCCGCGACAGCGACCGGATATGGCGTTTCAACGATTTATTCAGGCCGGCCTCTCAGGAGAGGAAGTGGTGATTTACGGAGACGGCGAGCAGACGCGGGATTTCACCTACGCTTCGGATGGGGTAGAGGCGAACTTCCTGGCGCTGAGGCCGGAAGCGGAGGGTCGGACGTTCAACATCGGAGGCGGGGCGAGGATCACGATCAACGGTGCCCTGTCCCTCCTGGAACGTCTCGTCGGTCAAGAGATTCGCCGGCGCCACGTGCTGTCCCAGGAGGGCGATGTGCGTCACACCTTCGCTGATGTCAGCTTGGCTGGCCGCCTGCTGGGGTATCGACCTCGGGTGACTCTGCAGGAGGGCTTGGCCCACCAGATCGAATGGGCTCGGCGGAGCGTCAGCCCCGCTCATGGGCTCTGAGGGCTCCACGGGGTGCACGATGATCCGACGGGCAGCGGTGGCCGGTTCGTTCTACGGCGGCACCAGAGAGCGGCTGAGGGCCCAGACCGCTGATCTGATCAAGAGCGATGAGGGGAAGGTGCATGCGGTTGGAGCCGTCGTCCCCCACGCCGGCTATCTCTATTCCGGGAAGGTCGCGGGAGCGGTCTATGCCCGACTTGCCTTTCCCGACGTGTTCGTCATAGTGGGACCGAACCACACAGGACTGGGGGCAGGGGCAGCGATCATGACCTACGGCGCATGGGAAACTCCCCTGGGACAGGTCCCGATCGACACAGACCTTGCCAGGGCGATCCAGAGGTGTTCGCGCATCCTTGAGGAAGATCATCTGGGCCACCAGCGCGAACATTCGATCGAGGTTCAGTTGCCATTGCTTCAAGCCTTTGGCCTCCCCTTCTGCTTTGTGCCGGTCTGCCTCTTCAGCAGTGAATATGCGGCCTGTCAGGACGTCGGATTGGCCATCGCCGAGGCGATCGCAGGGTCGGATCGAAGGGCGCTTGTGGTGGCCAGCAGCGACATGAGCCATTACATCGATCAGGCGCAGGCCAAGCTGAAGGATCAGCAGGCGATAGACGCCATCCTGGCGTTGGACCCAGAGCGCTTGCACCGGGTCGTGAGGAGGGAGGGAATTTCGATGTGCGGGTTTCACCCGACTGCTGCGATGCTGGTGGCGGCGCGAGAGCTCGGGGCCGCTTCCGGGGAGCTGGTCAGCTATGCCACCTCCGCTGACGTCACCAAAGATTATTCCAGCGTGGTCGGGTATGCGGGGCTGATTATCAGATAAGGGCGTCTGGCGGCCTGCGGCAGAGATTTCGCTTGACATACCGTGGCCGGCCCGACTATTGTCTTCGAGAATTGGTGCGACGCGGCAGCGGGGGTTGCCAATGGCAATAGGGGTGTGCCCGGCTCACGATGGGCGGAACCAAACCGGTTACGGATAGGGGATCAGGTTTCCCGAGAGGTATTCCCCTACGCCTGCGGCGCGCCGTTCGTCCTGGTATCCTGTATGTCGCCTTGACGCTGTACCAGGTACTGAATGCCGCGGATGCCCTCCCATTTGCCTACGTGGCGAATGCGGGCTCGGGAAATGTCTCCGTCGTTAATACGACAACCAGCCTGGTGGCCACCACCATCGCTGTCGGGCTGACGCCCGAGCAGGTCGCCATCACCCCCAACGGACTCTTCGCCTACGTCTCCAACTCGGGCTCCAACAACGTCTCCGTCATCCGTACCGCCACCAACACGGTCATCGCCACCGTCCCGGTCGGGTCGGGGCCCACCGGCATCGCCATCACCCCCAACGGCGCCTTCGCCTACGTGGCGAACTTCGGCTCCGACACCGTCTCGGTCATCGCCACCGCGACCAACACCGTCGTGGCGACGGTTGACGTGGGAAATGGCCCTGCCGGCGTCGCCATTACCCCCAACGGGCTCTTCGCCTACGTGGCGAACTTCGGCTCCGCCACCGTTTCGGTCATCGCCACCGCCACCAACACGGTGATCGCCACCGTCCCGGTCGGGTCGAGCCCCACCGGCATCGCCATCACCCCCAACGGCGCCTTCGCCTACGTGGCGAACTTCGGCTCCGACACCGTCTCGGT
>JBGQJI010000032.1:0-22410 GCA_041498975.1 Methylomirabilis sp. (SeqCode) | reverse complement strand
CCGCCAAGGCGCGACTGAACCCCAGCAGGCCGCTCTTCGAGGCCGAATACCCCGAACAGTCCGCAAATCCCCTGACTGCGGCGACCGAAGCGATATTGATGATGGAACCTTGACGCCGACGGATCATCGACGGCAGGACGGCGCGCGTACAGAGGAACGGGGCTCTCAGGTTGACCGCCATCATCCGATCCCACTCGGGCACACGGACCTTCAGAAGCGGCGCGAAGGTTGCGATGCCAGCGTTGTTGACCAGCAGGTCGATTCTCTTGAAGCGGGCAAGGGCGCGTCGGGCCATTGTCGCCACGGCAGCCGGGCTCGCCACGTCCGCCCGCACTGCCTCCACCTCGATCCCCAGGGCCGTCATTTCATCCGCCGCCTCGCGTAAGCCCCGCTCCCCCCTCGCGACCAGGACCAGGTTCGCTCCGGCTCTCGCAAAACGACTGGCGATCGCGCGGCCGATTCCCCGCGAGGCGCCGGTGACGATGGCCACCCTGCCTTCCAGCGTCATGCGTCGTGTCGCCGTATCAACTGCATGAACTCTGTCCGGGTCTCCAGTCGCTCGCGGAAAATTCCGTGCATGGATGAGGTCACGGCCTTGCTATTCTGTTTTTCCACGCCGCGCATCATCATGCAGAGGTGGTAGGCTTCGATGACAACGGCTACCCCCCGTGGCCGCAGGGCTTCCAAGAGCGCGCTCGCAATCTGGGATGTCATGCGCTCCTGCACCTGGAGTCGGCGACTGTACATCTCGACCAGCCGGACCACCTTGCTCAACCCCACGATCTTGCCATCTGGCAGATAGCCGACATGGCACTTGCCGAAAAAGGGAAGCAGGTGATGCTCGCAAAGCGAGTAGAAATCGATATCTTTCACCAGGACGATCTCGTCGTAGTTCTCCTGGAAAACGGCGCCATTCAGGACGTCTTCGACCTGCTTACCGTATCCGGAGGTCAGGAATGCGAACATCCGCTCCACCCGTTCCGGGGTCTTGAGCAGACCTTCCCGATCGGGGTCTTCGCCGATCTCCTTCAACAGGTCCCTGATTAGCCTGATGATCATGCTCTCTCCTTAGCCGGTTGTCAGCCCAACGACGCTTGTCAGGGGACGAACGCACATGCCGCACCTGCATCCCTGGGCCGAATGGAGGCTACCCTGCGGCGCTTCCGAAGTACTCGACATAGAGTGTGGGGTCCTCCCACAGCCGAAGCCGATGAAGCCGGCACCCGTGGACCCGAGCTGCCAGCAGCTCCCAGATGACCTGGACAAGGTTTTCAGACGTCGGGATCCGCTCCTTGAAATAGGGCGAGTCCAGGTTCAGGTGCTTGTGATCAAACCGATCCAGCACCTCTTCGGTCATCAGCTTCTGGAGCACGTCGAGGTCGATCACCATTCCGGTCTGGCGCGACGGCTCACCCGCCACCGTCACCTCGAGAACGTAGTTGTGACCGTGGCCGTGGAGGTTGTTGCACTTTCCGAACACGCGCCGATTCTCCTCATCGCTCCACTGCGGATTGTGATAGCGGTGAGAGGCACAGAATTCGACCCTCTTTGTGAGATAGAGCACGACGTCACCTGTTCCCACGCCACCCGCTCGCCCGGATACTCCGCCCCTTCCAGATAATTTTCCTGCCCAGCAAGCCTTTGGTCGTCGAATTGAACAGGACAGCGAACACCACTCCCGCCCCGGGCGGGGCCAAGACGCCGGCAAGGGGGTTGAAGCCCAGGCGCCGGGCCATCACACCCTGGAGCACGAACGCCCCGGTCACGCCAGGGAGTGCCCATTCGAGCGGCTGGACAGCACCCCCGCCTAACCAGTTGACCAGGGAGACGCCCAGCAGGAGGCTGGGAAGCAGCGCACTGCCAACGACGATTGCGGCGGCGGCCGAGATCTGCAATAGACTCCGGTCGGCCAGGGCGAACAGGTTCTTACTCCACCCCTCCCAGATCTCGCGCAAGGAGGTATACATCCGGATCGCCAGGAGCTCTGGCGCATGGGCGAAATAGAGGCGGAATCCGGCAGCCTTCGCAGTGCGGGCCAGAGCGACATCCTCCAGGAGCGTCGCCGCGACCGCTCCGTGGCCTCCGATCTGTTCATAGGCATCCCGCCGGATGAGCAGAAACTGTCCGTTGGCCGCCGCTTCCCTGCTCGACGGATCATTCACCTGGCTCAGGCGATAGCGGCCTTCAAGGAGCTGGAAGATCAGCGGCTGGACGGCCCGCTCCCAGAAGCCGCGACACTCCTGGAGGCCCGTGAGGCTCAACAGGTCGATCCGGTGGGCGAGAGCGAAACCAAGCGCCTGCGGCAAGGCTGCAGAGTCGTGCACCGTGTCGGCATCGGTAAACAAGAGCCATTCCCCCTCGGCCGCTTTGACCCCTTCCGTCAGGGCGAAATTCTTTCCGGTCCAGCCGGCAGGCAGAGGGTCTCCCTCGATCACTCGCATGCGGTCGGAACGCCGGGCGCGCTCCATTGCGGCGGCGTAGGTCCCGTCGGTGGATTCATCGTCGACGACGATGATCTCGAACAGATCGTACCGTTGCGCCATGAGGGAGTCGAGGCAGCGGGGAAGGTTTTGCTCCTCGTTCCTCGCCGGAACGATGACGGAGACAAGCGGGTGCTGGCCCGGAATGGCCCACCTCGGGATGAGGCCAACGTGAGGCTCGCCGGCGCCTTTCCCGTCGATCCGCAGCAGGAGGACGACCCAGGCCGTTGCCACGAGCGCCCAACCAAATGCCGAGAGCCAGGCAAAGGCATTCATAGTTCACGGTCCATGGTTCACGGGGGGGTAGAAGCGTTCACGGTTGACCGTTCACGGTTCACCGCAAGAGCGGGCGCCCATGGTAGAGATCCTACCGTCAACTGTGAACAGTGAACGTCTTTGGTTACCGTGAACATTCTAAAGAAGCGTGTCGGGATGCGCAAGGAAAACCACCTGAAAGCACGGGGCCAAGGACACTACTAGACGGGAGCCACGCCGGCGGGAAAAACGGCTTCCAAGAACTGTTTGAGAATCCGTGCGGTCAATCCCCAGATCACGTGCGAACCGACCATATAGAAGTATACAGGGACTGTCACGCCCTCACGGTCCCACAACTCCTCTCTGAAGCAGGAAGGATCGCACAAAAGAGTCAGGGGGAGCGGAATCAGCTCGACGATCTCGCCTGGGTTCACCCGGAATGAGTACGGATGAGGGACCAGGCCCACGAACGGGGTGACAACGTAGTTGGATGTCGCAGTCACAGTGTCATCCAGGGCGCCCAGGATCTGCACATCGCACGGCTTAAGCCCAACCTCCTCTTCGCTCTCCCGCAGCGCAGTCGCCAACGGGCTTTGATCGTCGGGCTGTTGGGTGCCCCCGGGAAAGGCGATCTGCCCCTTGTGCTGCGGCAACGCTTCGCTTCGCCGCGTGAGCAAGACGTGAAGGCCGTCCGCGTCATCATACACGGGCATCAAGACCGCCGCCCTCCTGAGGCGCGGGTCCGCAACCTCCTTTCGTGGCCGTCTCGCAAGAGCAGTGCGGATCTGATCCGAAGTGGGACGATACATCACGCTAGTGCCGTTCCAATTTGTTGGAGCTAATCGCCGACAGGTGTCGTGCTACGAACTACCGCTTGCCCTCGTGCCGTTCCAACTTGTTCGGACACATGATCGGGCGTTGCGACGGCCGATCCAGATGCGTACGGGCCATTGCGATGGTAGTCGGATAAAGCTGGAACGGCATCAGCAAATCGGGAAGGCAACCCAGTACGAGCAGGCAGGACAGGTCATGAGGACTTCGTTTTCGCAGAAGGCGATGAGGGGGCGACGATACGCCTTGGCCCCTGGCCCGCTCTTGACGTAGAGGGTGCAGAGCTCGGGCTTGAGATCGTGCTCCTTGACGTTCAGCGGGCCGCCGCACCGGGGGCACCCCTCGATAACGCCGTCCGCGTCCGGCGTCATTCGATGCCCCGACCTCTGTTCGGCGCAGAAGCGCCCGTGGCCCGCAGGACGGCAAGCAACCGATCGGGATCTGGAAGCCCCTTACGAAAGATCTCGATGTACCGAACCCTCCCGTCTTTATCGATAACGACAACCGCCCTCCTGGCGATATTGTGCAGCTTCCAGAGCAGGCCATATTTCGCGCTCAGCCGCCGGTGGAAATCGCTCAGGAGCGGGAATGAGATGCCCCCCAAGGAGGCAGCCCAGGCCTCGTGACATGGAACGCTATCCACACTGATGCCCAGCACCTGGGCATCCACCCCGTCGAAGTCGGCGAGCCGCGCCTGCAACGAAGGGATCTCCGTCGCTCAGCCGGGAGTCCAATCAAGGCAGTAGAAGGCCAGCACGACCTGCTTCTTCCCCCTGAAGTCGCTGAGGCGAACGGACTTTCCCCCCGTCGCAGGAAGGGTGAAATCCGGCGCACGGCGGCCGATCACGAGTCTCTTCGCTACAGGCATCTCTCTCCTCCCGCAAATGGCCCACGAAGGTACGTTCCGGGTTCCGAGTCCCAAGTGCCGGGCGCCATGCTCAGCGTTCCGGGTCTACCGGCCTCCACACGATCGAGGGTATTGTGGACTGTCAGGAGTGACCATCATTCCTCCGGAAGGCGCGCAGCGTGAGCCGAGAAGCGCTCATAGTTCATAGCAGAAGAAGACATCTCGGGGTCGACGTATTATTGCAAACCTTGAACGGCAAACGATGAACCCTTTTCGCTCAGCATTGCTGTTGACGACTCTACACGCCCGATGCTATAAAGTCAATGTCTGCGCGGTTTCGCCTGCCATGGTGCCGTCCCATCAGATTGGAGCGATCCCGTGACATTCGCGGAAGGGATCGAGGCGTTCATCCGGAGCAGCCGCGTGGCCAGATTGGCCACCGTGGATGCTGCTGGACGCCCTCATATCGTCCCCATCTGTTACGCGTACGATGGATCCCGATTTTTTTCGGCGGTGGACGAAAAACCCAAACGCGTCGGACCGGACATGCTGCGACGGCTCGTGAATATCCGTGCTAACCCGCGGATTTGCCTCATCCTCGACGAGTATGACGAGGACTGGAGTCGCCTCCGCTTCGTCATCATTCATGGAACCGCGGGGATCGAGCCCGCCGGGGCGGACCACAAGCGAGCGGTCAACCTGCTCCGCAAGAAGTATCCCCAGTACCGAAACATGGCCCTGGCGGAGGGCGTGAATCCGGTGATCGCCATCACCCCCACGAAGATCGTCTCCTGGGGCAACTTCGAGTAAGAGCGTTCACAGTTGACAGTTCACAGTTGACAGATAGGAAAGAGCGTTCAGAATAGAACGGAATGTGCTCACAGTTCACAGCAGAGGCAAGAGACTTACTAATAAAAGAGGTCTTCAGCACCGTCGGTGAACTGCGGTCATCGTGAACCGTGAACCGTGAACTGTGATCTATGTGGAGGTTGCATGTCCCCTTCCACCAGCGTCGCCCTCGGGCGGTTGGGCCTCCCAGGTCGCGAGCCGGCCCCAGGGCCGGGAAGGGTAGCCGTTGAGGCTGCCCTTGAAGAGGCGAACTCCGGCCGGCCCCTCGCGCGAGAGACCGCCGCCGCTCTGCTCCGTGCTTCAGGCCGCCACCTGCTCCATTTGCTGGATCTGGCCTCCGCCCTCCGCGACGACGGAAAGGGGCGGACGGTCAGCTTCTCGAAAAAGGTCTTCATCCCGCTGACACGGCTTTGCCGGGACCGCTGCGGTTACTGCACCTTCCGCCGTGATCCCGGCGAGCCGGAGGACGGCTTCATGACCCCCGAGCAGGTGCTGGCCATCGCCTCCGCCGGCGCCAGAGTTGGATGCAAGGAGGCGCTCTTCAGCCTTGGCGAGAAGCCCGAGATAGTCTTTCCGGAAGCCAGACGCTTTCTGGCCGCGCGCGGCTGTCGGACCACGATCGAGTACCTGGCATCGGTCTGCCAGCTTACGCTGTCAGAGACAGGGCTCCTGCCCCATGCCAATCCAGGCACGATGACCATCGAGGAGATGGCGATGCTGCGGGACTCAAATGCCAGTATGGGGCTCATGCTGGAATCGGTGAGCGCGCGGCTCACCCAGCCGGGCGGACCGCACCATCCCGCGCCCGACAAGCACCCCCTCCTTCGCCTGAGGACTATCGAGGGGGCGGGACGCCTCCGAATCGCATTCACCACCGGGATCCTGATCGGGATCGGCGAAACGCTTCAGGAGCGGATCGAGTCCCTTTTTGCGATCAAGGCGCTCCACGAGACGCACGGCCACATTCAAGAGGTGATCATCCAGAACTTCCGGGCGAAACCGACGATTCCGATGCGGGCCCATCCGGAACCGACCCTGCTCGACATGCTCAGGACGGTTGCCGTCGCGCGCCTGATCCTGGGCCCGGAGATGAACCTTCAGGCCCCGCCAAACCTGACGCCCGACGCCTACCCGCTTCTGCTGGTGTCGGGGATCAACGACTGGGGTGGGATTTCGCCGCTGACGAAGGATTTCATCAATCCAGAGGCGCCCTGGCCGCAGATCGCAGCCCTGCGCGAGGGGACCGAATCTTTCGGCTACCGCTTGAGAGAGCGGCTCACGATCTATCCAGAGTATATCGTCCACAAGGAGGGATTCATCCCCTCCACCCTGGCCTCCAGGATCATGGCCCTGGCGGACGAGGGCGGATATCCCAAGGAGGAGAGACAGCATGGGGCGACAGCAGCATTCCGCACGTGATGAGGATCTCTGCCGACTTCTTGGTCGGATCGAACCGAGTGTCGCGCGCCCGTTAGAGGCCACGCTTGAGGGGCGAGAGCTCTCATCGGAAGAGGGGCTGCGCCTCGCCCGGACGCAAGGGCTGGATCTCCAGGCGCTGGTCATCGTGGCCGACGAAATGCGTCGGCGCCAGGCGGGAGAGATCGTCACCTACGTGATCAACCGCAACATCAACTTCACCAATGCGTGTATCAAGCATTGCACCTTCTGTGCCTTCAGCCGGGACTACCGGGAAGAGGAGGCCTACTTCCTGCCCTTGGAAGAACTGGTGAGAAGGGCCAGGGAGGCCTGGGAGTTGGGCGCAACGGAGGTGTGTATTCAGGCCGGACTCCCGCCGAAGCTGGATGGACACTTCTACATCGACATCTGCCGCGCCATCAAGCGGGAGGTGCCACAGATCCACATCCACGCTTTTTCACCGGAGGAGATCCTGTATGGGTCCACGCGGTCCGGGATTCCCATCCCGCAGTACCTCATGGCACTCAAGGAGGCGGGTCTCGGCACGCTCCCCGGGACCTCCGCCGAGATCCTGGACGATGAGGTCCGCGACATCATCTCCCGAGGCCGAATCACCACCCGCCAGTGGATCGAGGTGATCACGACAGCCCACTCCCTGGGCATTCCGACCACCTCCACGATCATGTACGGCCACGTCGAGCAGCCGATCCACTGGGTCAGGCACATGGTCCTCCTACGCGATATCCAGAAGGAGACGGGCGGGTTCACCGAGTTCGTGCCGCTGAGCCTGGTCTATCAGGAGGCGCCGATGTACCGGCGCAAGCTGGTGAAGGGAGTGCGCCAGGGTGCGACCGGCAGCGAGGTGGTCAAGATGCACGCATTGGCGCGCTTGATGCTGGGATTCACCTTCAAGAACATCCAGTCGTCCTGGGTCAAGGAGGGGCCGAAGCTCGCCCAGTACCTCCTCACCGCCGGGGCCAATGATCTCGGCGGCACCCTGATCAACGAGAGCATCTCCACGTCGGCCGGCGCGCCGTATGGTCAACTTGTGCCGCCGATCGAGCTCCGCCGCATGATCCGCGAGCTGGGGCGCGTCCCGGCGCAACGGAGCACGACATACCAACTCCTGCAGGTGTACGATGGCCCGGAAGAGGAGGAAGGGCCCCTCGATCGGATCGATGATCCGGAGGAGCGTTTCGGCTCGTACCAGAAGTTGACCGCCTCTGACAGGTTCCGGTACAGACGTAACAGTTCAGAGTTCAGGGTTCAGAGTTCAGAGTTAGTGCAACCTTAGATTCTTTTTCTGGCTATGAACTGTGAACGCTTTTCGTTCTACTACGAACACTCTTTGGTTTACTATGAAGATCGCGATCATCGGAGGAACCGGCCGGGAAGGAACAGGCCTCGCGCTACGCTGGGCCGACTCCGGCGAGGAGGTGATCATCGGGTCGAGAGACGAGAAGCGAGCAGCCGCGGCGGCCGATCACTTGAATCGAACGTTGGGGAAAGCAATCATCCGTGGAATGTCGAATCGACGGGCCGCCGAAGAGGCCGACATCGTGGTCCTGACGGTCCCCTACGCCGCCCACCTCGCCACGCTGGAGGAGGTCAAAGAGGCCCTGCACGGAAAACTGCTCATCGACACCACCGTCTCGCTCGATCCTCAAGCCCCCGACCGACTGGTTCTGTCGAACGAGAGATCTGCGCTCGAGAAGGCACAGGAGTTCCTGGGATCAGACGTCAAGGTGGTGGCAGCCTTCCAAAATATCTCATATCGTTTGTTGAGGGATCCGAAGAAGGTGATCGACTCCGATGTTCTGGTCTGCGGGGATGATCCTCACGCAAAGCGACTCGCCCTTACGCTGGTCTCGAAGGTCGGACTTCGCGCCATTGATGCCGGATCGGCGCGGCACGCAAGGACCGTTGAGGGACTGACCCCGCTGCTCCTGGAGTTGAACCGGCGCTACAAGACCAAGGAGGCGGGCATCAGGATCACCGGCCTTCCGGAGAGCGAGGCATGATCGTCGCACTGGGCGGAGGGATCGGCGGCTCCAAGCTGCTTCTTGGATTGAGCCAGGTGATCGATCCGGCCGAGCTGACAATCATCGTCAATACGGGAGATGATTTCGTCCTGCACGGCCTGACCATTTGCCCCGACCTGGACACCGTCACCTATACCCTGGCGGGGCTGGCCGATCAGGAGAGAGGATGGGGACTCGATGGCGATACTTTCAATGCCCTGAGTTGGCTTGGCCGATATGGCCGCGAAGTCTGGTTCAATCTAGGGGACCGAGACCTCGCCACCCACCTGCACCGGACCGCCCTGCTTCGCCAGGGATTGACCCTCACTGACGCCGCCGATGAGATCAGGCGCTCCCTTGGGGTTCGGCCACGCATCCTCCCGATGGCGAACGAGCCGGTCTCGACGATCGTCCTCACCGACCAGGGACCGCAACGGCTTCAGGAGTATCTTGTCCGCGATGGAGCCCGCGACAATGTGCGAGGGGTGAGCTTCGTGGGCGTCGAGCGATCGCGGCCCGCGCCGGGCGTGCTGGAGTCCATCGGGGCAGCCGAGGGAATCATCCTCTGCCCCAGTAACCCGGTCATCAGCATTGGGCCGATCCTCGCCGTTCCGGGTATCCGCGATGCGCTGAGGATGACAAGGGCGCCTGTTGTGGCGATCAGCCCGATCGTTGGCGGCCGTTCCCTGAAAGGCCCGACCGACAAGTGCCTGGCCGGCCTCGGCCACGATGTTTCGGCCCTCTCTGTGGCGCGCCTCTACCAGGACCTCCTCGACCTGTTCATCATCGACCGACTCGATGCCGAGCTCCTCCCTGCCATAGAGGCCTTATCGGTCAAGACAAGCACGGCCGAGACCGTGATGCGCAACCTCGAGGTCAAGATCTCCCTGGCCAAAGAGGCCCTTTCGTGTCTTGCCTCTTTCCGACCTGCATGATCGAATGATCGTCGCCGTCATCCCGGTGAAGGAGCTTGCCCGAGGCAAGCAGCGGCTCCAACCGGTGCTGACGGTCCAGGAACGCCATCTCCTCTGCAAGACCATGCTTGAGGACGTGCTCTCCATTGTGGCCAGTTCTCCGCAGCTAGATCGCGTGCTGGTCATCACCTCGGACGCCGAGGCCGCCGAGTGTGCCCGACAGTATGGTGCCGGGATCATCAAGGAGGCGCACCAAGTGCGGCAGAGCCAGTCGGTGAATGCCGCCGCCGCGATCTGCCGCCAGATGGGGGCTGAAGCGATGCTGACGCTGCCGCTCGACGTCCCCCGGATCACGGCTGCAGATCTCGCTTGGATCGTTGAGAAAGAGACCGCGTCCCCCGGCATCGTGCTGGTGCCGTCACGCGACGAGCTCGGCACCAACGCCTTGCTCGCGCGGCCGCCCGAGGCGATCCCCTTCCGCTTCGGCTATGACAGCTTCCGGGCCCACCGGCGGGAGGCCGAGTCGAGGGGGCTTCCGTGCGAGGTCTGCGAGCTGCCCAACCTTTCGCTGGACATCGACGAGATCGAAGACCTCCGATGCTTCATGATTCAACCTGGCCAGACCCGGACGCACGCGCTGCTTCGCCGACTCGGCGTTGAGAGGAGACTCGGCATTGGGGAAGGCGCCTGAACTCTCCCTGATCGGCCTAACCGGTCTCCCCGAGATCCGGGCCGGGGATGATCTGGGCAAGTTGATCGTCGAGGCTGCCGCGTCCCTAGGCTTGATGTTCCAGCCTGACGACGTCCTGGTCGTGACCCAGAAGGTCGTCTCCAAGGCCGAGGGGCGGGTGGTTTCCCTTCGCGACGCAACGCCCTCGCCGCTTGCCAGCTCCTGGGCCGCCCTCCTCGCCAAGGACCCGCGCCTCGTCGAGCTGATTCTTCGGGAGGCGCGACGCATCGTCCGCATGGACCGCGGGGTCCTGCTCGCTGAGACCCAGCACGGCTTCATCTGCGCGAACGCGGGCGTTGACCGATCGAATCTCCCTGACCAGGAGGCGGCCGCGCTCCTCCCCCTCGACCCGGACGGCTCGGCTAAAGGGATCCGGGATCACATCCTGGCGGTGTGCGGTCACGACGTCGCGGTGCTCATCTCCGACACCTTCGGCCGCCCCTGGCGCGAGGGGTTGACCAACGTCGCCATCGGCGTGAGCGGCTTGCTCCCGCTGAAAGATTATAGCGAGGCGGCAGACGACTTTGGCCGCCACTTGAAGGCTACGATCATCGCGGTCGCCGACGAACTGGCGGCCGCGGCCGAACTGGTCATGGGGAAGACCGAACGGATCCCCGCGGTCCTGATCCGGGGGTACCGCTATTCACAGGGGGAGGGTCGGGCCTCGATGCTCCTGCGATCGCGCGAACAGGACTTGTTCAGATAAAACTGGATGGGCAAGAGCAAGTGACAGAGATTCATTGACGTTGGAACCTAGCCATCGATCGCTGAGCTCCTGGGTCTTGTAACCGTGATCGAATAAAGCGACCAAGCGCTTCGTCTAAATTGTAAAGCCAGGAAGGACCCGGAGCCGAGACGCGACCGTCCAGCGACAAGACCCCGTGGTCCGCGCATCGGGCCGGGGAGCATCGTCCAGCAGAGGCCGTGTCGATGCAAAGAGACAAGGAGGTCTCAGATGAACGCGAAACAGTACGGATGGATGTTGGCGCTGTGCGTGGTGGCGAGTTTTGCAGGTGGAGTGACGTCGAACAGGATTTTCACGGCCCTACCGGACGTCCTCGCTCAGGTGACACCGCGAGAGAGACTGCAGACCGCCCCGGTTCAGCGAGCACCGTCGGCGCCTCTACAGATCCAGCAGGTTTCACCTTCATCAGGCGAACAGGTGATAACGGTGCCTGCCACCCCCGGCGGGCTTGCCTTCAAAACGCCGGATGGAAAAATCCTGGCACGCCTTAAGGCAGGCACGGGAGCAGGCCACACGGGAGGGGAATTTACCCTTTTCGACGTCCAAGGATTCGCTACGGCGCAATTCACCCCATGGGGGGATCTTGTTATTAACCCCGAAGGTACGTACAAGACAACGATTAGAGCATCAGGGATCATCGTTGGTGACACCACGGGCATTGTCGTGAACCTCGGAGCATTCGATCCTCGCGGGGGGGGTCTGCTGATCAGGGCCCCCTCTAGAGATGGGGCCAGACTCGAGGAGCATCGTTATCCCATCCCGTATTGAACTTGAAATACCCGTAGTGTCTTGGCCACAGCAGAAGGCACGGACCCAGCATCCTGTATAATCTTCAGCTTTCCAGCTTAGTGCCCTGCCTTTGCGCCCCTTATCGTGGCCGGCGCAAAGTCAATGGTGAAGGGACCGATGTCGGCCGCGGCCTTCCACAGGAAAGGCATGGCAGTGGAGGCGCCTGCAGGGGCTTTAGCCCTTACCCGGACTATATTTTAGTACTCTGACATGGCTCAGCTCTGCTAATCGGCGATGAAGAACTAGAGAGGTGGCTGCTCGGATCACCTGTCGGGGCTACCGGCCGACTGGCGAGACAGCCGCTGGGCGGGTCGACGGACCTCGCAAGAAGGGAAACGGGAGTTCAGTACGTTGGCCATGCCCCCTTCTGCCACCAGGTGAGAAAATACCAGAAGGCGCTTGTGAGAAAGACTCCGGTGGTCGAGAGAAACAGGGCAGACCCGATGATCGCAATGTACGTCATGACCCGCGGCAAGAATCGCACGACCACAACTTTGAAAACAATCAGTGCGAGGAGCGTGACCCCCAAGATCGCGTGGGCAAGCACACGCCAGTCTTTGGGATCCACCGTCGCTCCCGTAAGGCAATGGTAGGCCACGAAGAGGCAGAGCAGCAGGATGACATCCCCCTGGCGACGGTGCCAGCGACTGAGAGTCTCGGGGCCAAGGGGGAAGAGGCGGAGTTTGCCGTACAGCTGCCCCATGACCAAGAGGTTCAAGAGGGCGAGGGCAAAGGCCAGCGTCGCGAGGAGACTCTTCGCAAGGATGATATCCATCGCTCACCCCCCAGTAAATGGAGGTGAACAGGGGCGATTCCCTTCAGCTTGCGCCATCGACCTCGGCCATAGACCTTGGGGAGGTATAGAAGCACCCGAACCACAAACCTTGATGCAACGACCTCAATGTCTGTAATCTGGCCAACGGCATCGAACTTGATCGACTTCTACCTGCCAGGGGCCGTTCATCGAGGCCAACTAAAACTGCCTACCCAACCACGAAGCCCAGGGGCGTACCGCTTTTAGTGCGTCCCCTGGAGGCGGGTTAGGCTGCGTCATATCTCACCCTTATTCAACTGCCCCTGCCCTCTCTAGCATCTCCATTATCCGCTCGAAGTCGCTCTTGATTGCATGCAGTATCAGGCGACCCCTAGCAAGCACATCCGACATACGCTTAGCGGGAGCCGTCTGATAGCGCTTTTTCGCCAACTTCAGCGCCGTTACATTTCTTGTGTCGGAACCCAAATCACCCCTCGCGTTCAGATCGGCACCCTTGTTGATCAATAGCTGTACTGCGTTCGGGTCTCCGAACATGGCCGCACAATGGAGGGGCGTATTGCCTGCTCTATCCTTGGCATTGATTTCGGCTCCCTTCTCGATCAGGACTTCCATTGTGTCCGTTTGTCCATTAATCGCGGCGTACATCAATGCAGTTCTGCCATCAGGATCCTTTGCGTTCGGGTCTGCGCCCCTGCCCAACAGCTCAAGTACATCGTAATGCCTACCCCGCTCAATTGAGACCAGAAGTTGCCTACCTAATGTCTCGTCGTAAGGGACAGCATATCGGGGTCCCCCCTCAAGCGATTCACTTGAAGCGCCCGATCGTGTTGGCGGAGAGAAAGACCGCGCCGGAGCGGGTTCTTTGGTTTCCGGCGGACTATAACGAGTTGGCGCGGAACCCCCTAGTAGAGGCGGAGCAAGACTCACTTGAATGGTCCTGGTTCCGTGGACCGGGACCACGATCTGCAAGAAGGTCCGCTCGACCCCCAGCCTCAGCTCGACTAACCTGTTCCCAGAAAGGATTCCTTCGATCGAGCGTCCGCGCAGCTCGTCGGCCCGACCCAGGTAGTGGTCATCCAGGTAGATTTCCACGTCATCGGGCTCCACATCGAAGCTCAGCACGCCCTCGCCTGGCTCCTTCGCCCCAGCGGATGATGGGGGAGCCCGATCAACTGCGGCCGCCTGTGAGACAAGGGAGACGGTTTTGGGGCCAGCAGGTCGAGCGATCCGGAAGTTCAGCGCTACGCCCAAGGCAAACCATGCCGCTAGGATCATCCACAGCCAGCGCTTCACCTTTCTTCCTGGCGGAACAGGGCGACGAGCCCCGCCAAAAAGAGTGAGCCACCGTCGAGTCGGGCGGTGGCCCGGTCTAGGAGGGAAGGCGCTCGAATGGCATCCTGCTTGATCTGAGTTACGGAAGCTCCACGTAGAGGTCCGCCCCCGCCTCATCAAGGTGTTGGCTTGGCCTCTCCTTCCAGCGTCAACCTTTTCAGTTCGGACTCGGCCTGCTCCCGCGCCTTGCGGGCTTCCTTCCTTTCCGCTTCCCTTACACTCAGTTCCCCCAGGAGATCCTCCCGCCCCGGCGTAAAGCTCCGACTCACATCCGTGTTGAAGCTCTCGACGATCTGCGCCTTGACCGCGGTGATCTGGCGATCGACCTTGACCTCTATCCCCTTGGTTGTGGCCACCTTGGCCTGGTGCTTCGCCTTTTCAGCAAGCAGATTGACCGCTTCCCCCGACTTCCTGGCACTGAACAAGTGAGTATCTTGCTTGTCCTTCGTCGCCCTGTAAGCCCCCGCCTCATCCTTGGCCTGGGTCAGATAAAACAGGGCTAAGGCGTAGTCGTCAGGCGCATACACGTCGGCCTGGGCATCCCTGGCCTCCTCGATCGCCTTTTCTGCCTCTTCCAACGACTTTACGAAGATGACCTCTTGCGCATAGATAGAGTCGTTCGAGAGCGCGAAGGAGACCAGAATGGCAACCAGGCCCAAGAGGATGTTTTGCGCGCGTCGCGTTGAT
The DNA here is from genome assembly GCA_041498975.1 of Methylomirabilis sp. (SeqCode). Taxonomy (GTDB): domain Bacteria; phylum Methylomirabilota; class Methylomirabilia; order Methylomirabilales; family Methylomirabilaceae; genus Methylomirabilis. The sequence continues at coordinate 7,739 of JBGQJI010000032.1, read as the reverse complement.
CGTCTCATTCTGATGGCTCCTTTGCGGTCGGGCTGGTTCCCACTACAGCCCCATCCAATCCAGATGACCCATTTCCTTGTGAGAATGCCCGCGATCCGTCACTGCAGGTCTGTGGGCTCAGGATTCCCCAGGTGGGCAATGCAGATGCCCACGGCGTTCTCAATCGTCGGCCCATATCCCTCAATCTGCCGACCCTTCAATTTCTTGCTCACCCGCGCGACGTACTCGTGACGGTGATTCGGCTTTCCCTGCTTGATATCGAGCCGGATCACGGAAATCGTCACCGTCGCACCCTTCATCGTCACGTAATGATAAAACGTCATTGGGCCAAATTCCGCAGCTTCCTGTAACTCCGGGTACTCGGCCCATCCAGCGCGCCCATCAAGGTTCATGACCCGGCCCTCCGGCGGCCTGCCCATCAATCAGACACTGCGATGTTCCTATCCCCGATGAATCCACACCGCCTCAGCACACGCGACCATTTTCGCCCCTCGGTTCCCCTCACCCGCCCTGTGGTCGAAGGGCGCCACACAGGATATCGATTATGTTCTTCCCTGCTGTGGGGCGGAAGCCCTGCCCTCGGTTAAATAGCGGAACCGCTCCACAAATGCCGTTTCGCTCAGGTGCCCGGCATGCGCGAGCATCTCAGCCTGGCCGGGCGTCTGAAAATCTTGGGGCTCCAGCCGGATCATGTAGGCCCTGAGTGTCTGATACGACTCTGAGTCGATATCGACATAACGGACACGGATCTTGCCTGTTTGATGATCCAACATTTCCTGAAACGGGACCGGGATCAGCTTCCCCCCTTGGATGGTCACCATGGCCTCCGTGTGGCCGTCCAGAAGGAAATGGGTGGCCCAGTAGCCCAGGCTCCGACAATACTGGATGTCAAACCCTCCGGGTGGAGCGCACCGAAGTTCGTAGCCAAGATCCTTCGCCACAATCGTCATATCCACGCCGCGCGAACGAAGGCTGCCGGCGACTAGGTCTTTCAGCACCCGCCCCAGCTCGAGCTCCGAGAGGCGGACATTCCCATAACTGTCCCGTTCAACCGGCCCGAGCGTGGCGGGATCGAGCTTCTCAGCGAGCCCTTCGCTCAAGATCGCGACCCCGTGCCCTTTCCCCGAGGCGCGGCGCTTGATGATCGCCCCCTCCAGGATGTCGGCCGGCGCCTGGATGGGGATCTTCTGTTCAGCGAATTCCTCACCTATGACAGTCAACGTGGCCCCGGCGGCGGCCCCGATCCCAAGCGCCAGATGACCTGCCCGTCGCCCCATTACGGTGACGAAAAACCAACGGTCCGTGGTCACCGCGTCCTCCATCAGGTTCTTGACGATGTCTTTGCCGAGGTTGCACGCCGTCGTAAAGCCGAATGTCACAACCTCCGGCGGGAGGGGGAGATCGTTATCGATCGTCTTCGGAACATGCGCGAGGGTGATCTGACCCTTCACCAGCTCCCCAAGCCGGAACGCCGCGAAGGCCGTGTCGTCTCCCCCGATCGTCAACAGGTGCGAGACCTCCAGTTTGGCGAGCGCCTCAGCCACATTCCGAAGCGCATCGGCGGACTTCGTCGGATTCTCCCTGGATGTTCGCAGGATGGACCCCCCATCGAAATGGATCCGTGAGACCTCGGCGATTTCCAGATCGACCACATGGCTTGTGTCCCCTCGAGCAAGCCACTTGAACCCATCGTAGCACCCGAGGACGCGCACCCCTCGATTGCGCGCCTGGATGGTCGCAGCAGCGATGACGCCGTTAATGCCCGGCGCAGGACCGCCCCCAACCAGAATGGCCAGCGTTTTCATGAGATTCCCTTTGGACGCAGCAAGAATGCTGCTGCATGAGAACAAGGACGCCTGAAATCGTTTGCAGATTCAGTTTACGAGCAACAGCGCCTAGTGTCAACCGATGATGCTTCCTCGTTTCTATTTGGCCGGAAGCAGGCGGTGCATCATTCGCCTTTACCAAGCTCGTTCAATGCCCCAAGCGTCAGCACTTTCTAGGGTTATGATTCAAGACTTTAGGTAGAAGTGCCCTCCTGCTTTTCCATTTCCTTCTCAAGCTGCTTAAAGCTCTCTAATCGAGCCCTTTCCTCCTCAGCCAAGTCTTCTTGCGACCAAAGCTCGACCTTAATACGGGTCGAGCCAGACGCGATTAGGTCTGCTACCTCCTTCAGCTCTTTGACATTTTTTGCAATCGAGTACAGTGGAGGTTCTCCAATTACTTCAAAACCCCTCAGTTGATCAAAATCGATGTTGAAAGTTTCCTGAAATCCTCTGCCTTTTCCATTTGGGGCGTTGCGGTATGTGGCAGTAATCTGAAAGGATCGGGCCGTCTGCTGGCCCAGAATGTAAACCGCATCTGTCAAGAAAGTTCGAATCCTCTGTTCGGGGGCAAGGTAATCGATGCCTCTTAAGAATGAGAGAGATGAGAGGGTCTTTTCGCGTTTTGGACTCAGCTTAAAATCTTCAGGACATGTGAATCTAAGATCATAGGCAGGTCCTTGGCCTATATTCTTAATAACTAAATCGATCAGGTTCAACCATCGCTCTTCAGGTTCAATATAAACGGAAATTTTTGGCTCAGTTTGAACTTTGCGCAATCTCCTCGTTTCCCAAACAAGTACGAAGGTCAAGATTGCATAGAAAACAGTAGAAACGGCAACAGTACCCGCGAAGAGGACATTGAATGCCCCCGAGTTTTGCTTGATGCAAGCAAGATCCCAGAGACACCGAAGGATGGAAACGGTTTCTACATCCATTTTTGATGTTCCCCGTCCGCTTCTCCAGTTTCCGATTTTACACTGTGTATTTGCTTATACTTCACCAAATTCATGAAGAACTAGGCATTGTCCTGATTTCACGTCCCAGGCTGGTGATCCCCTTCCAATATCTCGACATTAGTTCTGCTCGAGTTTTACGGGATCGAAACCTGAGGTCGGAATTGGCTAGGGCACCCCTTAATGCAATGGCGCAGCAGGTGAGAATGACGCCCGCGAGTTCGAGAGAAGACGCATGTTTACTTCTTTTGTCTTTTGGCTTTTCCCTTGCTCTTCCATTTAACTGACGGAGAACGGACAACGGCTCCCGGAAAGGCTTCTGTTTGCTTCGAAGTCAAGTCATCGGCCCTGGCGAATTCGATCTCCTCCATGCTGAATAGTCCGGTGGCCTCCAAACCCAAGCGGTGTAAGGTCATTTCGCAGTACTTCGGGTCGATCTCTACCCCGATACTGTTCCTACCGGTTTTCATCGCCGCTAGCATAGTGGTCCCCGTGCCACAAAACGGGTCCAAGACTGTGTCTCCGTAGAATGAAAACATGCGGACCAACCGATACGCGAGCTCAAGAGGGAACGGAGCGGGGTGGTTCTTGGTAGAAGCACCAGTGAGCTTCCACGACTGCTGAAACCATTTCTCATACTCTTTCTTCTCAATCATGCTCAGTCGGCGCTGCTCCTGAGTCGGCTTTCGGTACCCTCCCGGTTTACGTTGCATCAAAAGAAACTCTATGTCATTTTTTATTATTGCATTCGGTTCATATGGTTTGCCGAGAAATTTCGATCCTCTGTTCACTTCGTAATTGGCATTAGATATTTTATTCCAGATAATCGGATTCAAATTATCGAACCCGATCTTTCTGCACGACACGGCGATGTCGGCGTGAAGCGGGACTACAACATGACGCCCATGCAGGCGGCGAGAGAGACAGACATCGCCGACGACACAGACTAGCCTGCCACCGGGGACCAGAACCCTCAAACACTCGCGCCAAACCTTCGTTAGTTCCTCGATGAAGATCTCGTAATCGGCGACGTGACCTAGCTGATTCGGGGTCTCGCGATACCGTTTCAGGGTCCAATACGGCGGCGACGTCACTACCAAATGCAAACTTTCATCCGCCAGGAAAGAAAGGTCGCGTGCATCCCCTTCAATGAGCCGATGGTGAGTTGTTGTAACGTTCATTTCCTTGAGCCACGCAAGATTGAAAGCAACATCCGCACAGCATTCTCTATCGACTCGTCTTCCTGAGAAGCGAAGACTATGCTGTCGATATTACCAGATCGAAGGCGGTTCTGGATATTCACCTGCTCATCTATAAACGGATAATACACTACCGCCCCAAACTTGCTCATTGGAAAAGCAGCTTTCAACTTCGCCGCCTTGTTCACGATTTCATCACACCGCTTGTGGATGTCCCTCCTGGCCTCTATTCGCTTTACGTCAATCCCTAACTCAATATCCCCAGAGGGCGGGGCGGCCGCGTCCAATTCGAATCGCTCGCCGCCCACGGTGAAGGATCGCTTTCTGAATCGCAATCGTGCAAAACTGTTAAGCGCCTCGACGATTTTCCGTTCCCATCTCCCCTTACCTTTCCGAATCTCTTTATCGATGAAAGCCACACGGTCGATACAAGCAAGGGTGGGGATTTCGAGATAAGCGGGCAGGAAAGGCTTGATGTATCCAGCCAGTACCTTCGCTTCGTCTCTACTAACCCTGGGACTATAGGTGTCGACGTTCTTGATCCCAAGATCCCTTTCGATCGCGCGGGCTGCGATATTGCATGATGCCAGAAGGGCCTTTAGGACTAAGGGTTGAGCAAGAATAGCCTTTGACAGGCTGAGGGCGCTCATTCCAGAAAAAACTACCACATCGACATCTCGCCTTTCTATGAAGTCGGAGAAACCTTGCCGAAGAGCTTGCTCTATAAGAGCTTGACGATGGTCCGCATCGCTCTTGACCCACAGCATGTAGTCCGCGTGACTTCCATACCCACGAGGCATCAAGCATTCTCGCCAAAGGTTCGTCCCATAAACAGCAAAGGGGTCGCGAAGGCGTCGCGACCCCAGTGATTTACTATGGAGCGGGAGACGGGACTCGAACCCGCGACGTTCAGCTTGGGAAGCTGACATTCTGCCACTGAATTACTCCCGCGCCCCTTTCTGTCTAGCAAAACCAAGGTAGCTTGTCAATCGATTTCGCCCCGCGCGGGTGAGCGGGATGCGGGTGATTCTTCGAAGGCTCGCCGCCAAGAATCGAGGTGTTGCTGGACGTAGACCAGCCCCTCCTCGCGGCTCATGATGAGCCCTGTTGCTTGTGCCTCGCGGAGCCGATCGAGGACCATTCCCAGGAACGGGCCGGGCGGAACCCCGAAGGTCTGCATCAGATGGTCTCCACGAACGAGCGGGGTTGCCTGGCTCCCGAGATACTCCCCTCGGTAGAAGCGGAACAGCTCCCCCACCAGGATCTGATGACGGCTGAACTCCTCGGCATCTTCCCCAATTGTGGCCCGCAGGTCGGCCCAGGAGTGCAGCAGCACACCAGGAGCGGCATCGCCCAACTCCCGAAAAAGGCGATACTTGGCCCCGGCGGACACCGCCGCCTCGCGCGACAGGTGGAGCGGTCGAAGGTGATGCCGTTCGATCTGCCCGATGAGGGTGGTTGCCTGCCGGCCCAAGCGAAGGCGTTCGCACAGGCGTTCGAGGATTGGCAGTCCCGCCTCCTCATGCCCGAGAAACCGGACTCGTCCATTCGGGTGGATGCTTCGCGTCTGCGGCTTGCCGAGGTCGTGCAGGAGCCCCATCAGCTTGAGGATCGCCGCCTCGGTAACCCCTGCCTCGATCTCCCGGTCAAGCCGATCTCTCAGCCAGGGGGCGTCCTCGGGGAAGAATCGCCCGAGGTGACTCAAGAGCAGTTCGACGGACCGCAAGGTCTCCATGGAGTGCTCCCACAGGGGAAGACGATGCGGGGGGCTGGCCGGAACCGACTTGAGTGCTTCGACCTCCGGGACCAGCACGCCCAGAAGCCGCAGGGTGTCGAGGCATTCGATGGAGGGCGCCGCATGGAGCATCCCGAGGACCCTGAACACCTCATCGCGCAAACGCTCCCCGGCGACGGCGGCAAGAAGCGATGCCCGCTCGATGATCGCATGCCTCGTGCCCTCTTCAATGGTGAAAGCGAGCTCACCAGCCAGCCGGACAGCTCTGAACAGGCGTAGCGGATCCCGATCCAATGCCGATGGCGAGAGGGCCCGGAGACACCCCCGCCTCAGATCCTCCCTCCCACCCGATGGATCGACGATGACCGCTGTGGTGTCCGACCCCAACCGATCGATCCTGACTGCCAGGGCATTGACGGTGAAGTCGCGGGCGGAGAGATCGAGCTCGATCGTCCCGCCTTTTGGCCGGGCGATATCCACCCGGACCAGCGTTCCTGCGCGGCGGCCAAGCACCCGGACCGTTTCGAGATCAATCGGGAGGAGAGTTCCATCGAAGGTCTTGGCGACGGCGCGGCCGAACGCCTGCGGCTCCCCCCAGATCACCAGATCGAGGTCGATCCGCGCCGCACTGGTGCGGCCGAGCAGAAGATCACGCAGGTACCCCCCGACCAGGTAGAGGGGGCCGAACCCGCCTGCAGCCGCGGCCTCTTCCGCGGCCCGAATGTATGGGTCGCGCCGTAGCTCGTCCGGCCCGAGGAGGGAGCCCGGTCTCATCGGACGTAGGCGCAGAGCTTGAATAGCGGACAGGCGTGACAGAGGGGCGCCCGAGCCTTGCAAGTCTTCCGGCCGTGCTCCACCATGTTCATGTGCATGGAATAGTAGAGGGCAGGCGGTACCATCGACTCAAGCAAGGCCTGGGTTTTATCGGGGCTGGCCTTCGCGCTCACCAGGCCGAGGCGGCTCGCGACTCGACGGACATGCGTGTCAACGGGGAAGGCCGGTTTACCGAGCGAAAACAGCAAGACGCAGGCGACTGTCTTGGGACCGATCCCCTTGAAGCGGGAGAGGTAGGCTTTCACCTCCTCGACGCTCAGGTCTCGGAGGAAGGTGAGATCGAAGTGGCCCTGTTCCCGATGGATCTGGCTCAGGATCGCCTTGATGCGCGCGGCCTTCAACTTGGCCAATCCTCCTGAATCGATCGCCTCGGCCACCTTCCGCTCCGAGGCCCGGTGCGCCTCCTCCCATGTGGGCGTCACCCGGCGGAGCATCTGAAACGCTCGATGGCTGTTGATGTCACTCGTATTTTGAGAAAGGATCGTAGAGATGAGCTCATCGAGGGGGTTGCGGCGAGCCCTGCCCGCCCGCTTCGGGCCGTAATGGCGTTCCAGGGCTGAATGAATCTTGCCGATGAGGGTGGTTGAGGGCATCTTGATGCTCGCATTCCCGATGCGGGTAAGAGGTGGGCGACTGGAGGCTATCGGATCGAGGGCCGGAAGTCAACACCAAACTCCACGAGAAAAATTCCCTTGCCATCAGTCACGGTCGACCCTATCATGATCGGTAGTTACCGCTCGAAAGTTTTCCGAGCTCGCGGTGTCCGCACGTGGTTGTGAGCGTCAAGCGCGAGCCAGACCGGTGGTTCCTCTGAAAACGCCTAGCGCGCCGTAATCTCCCCAGCGTGCTGGGGAGGCAAGGCGCACGAATGCAGATCGATTAGGTTCCACTCGGTTCGAAGAATCCCCCCCCAGCTTACTGGAGGGATTCTTCAAAGGAGGCAGGATGATGAGGGTCACCGCGGAGATGAAGATCGACAATGTGGTGCGACAGTACCCGGAGACCGTCGAGGTCTTTAGTCGCTACGGCGTCGGCTGTCTGGGATGCTCGGCGGCCGAATACGACGACATCGCCCACGGCGCCCGGGTCCATGGCGTGAACCTTGAGCAGTTGCTGCAAGAGTTGAACGAGACCGTTAGCGTCAGAAACTGAGTCGCGAGCATCGAGTGTTCACAACCCTCAAACGGGATAT
>JBGQJI010000031.1:0-23808 GCA_041498975.1 Methylomirabilis sp. (SeqCode) | reverse complement strand
TGATCCATCCCAGCCCCTCGAACACCGACTTCAGCGAGGCGAGATTGTCGCGATTGAAGAGACTCTTGGCGGCGCCGCGCCACATCCCCTGTCGAGCCTGAGCGATGGAGTCGCTGACAGACACGGCCACATGTTGCATGACGGAGGCATCCCGGTAGCAATCGATCATGCACCTGGTGCAGCCGTCCCGGATGCGGCGCGAATCGTCGAACTCAAAGATCGAGCAGATCGGCTCTTCCCAGTAGTGGCACCGCCAGATGAGAAAGTTCCAGTCGAGGTAAAAGTACTTATATCCGCCCAGGCATTCGAACCGCTGAGGCTCTTTGCGCAGGAACCGCTGCATTTCTTCGAGCGAGGCGGTCGGGTTGACCACATGCAGGTGGCGTTTGAGCTTCTTCACTTCGTCGAAGACACGCAGGAGCTCATCGGGGGTGTAGCTGACGAGGTGGGAATTGGCGTGACCCAGGAAGCTGGAGCCGAGGGTGGTCAACGGGTACGAGAAGGTCACGCTCTCGAAGCCGAGGCCCTTCAGGAAGGCGGGGAGCAGGGTGTAGTCGTCGATGAGGCGGTTCATCGTAACCGACGCGGTGCTTTGAATCTTGAGCTGCCTCAGCAGCTCGTTCGCCTTCTTGATCTTCTCGCAGACCTTCGGCAGCCTGCGGTTCTCCTCGTGTGCTTTTGCCGAGGCGGCATCGATGGAGATGATGACGCTCGACAGCCCGCTCTCCTTCAGCGCATGGATGTTCGTCCCGTCGAGTCGAGATCCGTTGGTGACCAGGATGACGACCATCCCATGGCCCTTCGCGTGGCGGATGATGTCGAAGCAGTCGGGGTGGAGCATTGGCTCTCCCCCGGTGATGACGAGGTACCGGACGCCGTGCCTGGCCAGGATGTCGATCGCCTCCTTGGACTTGGCCAGAGGCGCGAAGATCCAATCTTCCTTCGGCAGGGCATCCAGGCTGAAGCTGCAGAACTCACAGGCGGCATTGCAGGCATTATTGATGGCAAACTGGCAGAAGCCGGGGCCGCCTTCGAGGAAGGCCTGCTTGACCGATTGCAGTCGGTTTCCGAGCGGGCTCGTCGGCACCAGAACTTGGGAGGGAGAGGTCGTGCATTGCGACCCGTTGTCGCTCATGCCGCCGAACTCTTATGCGTCAACATGAAGGTGAGAAACTCGCGGCCTTCGCGGAGCCGTCGTACCATCACCTCGCGGTCCTTCACCATATCCTTGACAATGCGAAGGATCGGCTTGGGACGGAAGTAGAACCGCATGTAGAAGCGCTCCATCGCTTCGAAGATCGCCTCGCGGGACAGGCCAGGGTATTCCAGTGTCGCCTCCTGAACGCCCGAGTCATTGACCAGCTTGTCCTTGGCAAGCCACCCGTTTTGAATCGCCTGCTCGTACAGCGCGGTCCCTGGATAGGGGGCCGACAGCGAGACCTGGATGCTGTACACATCGAGCTCGCAGGCGTAGCGGATCGACTGTTCTATGGTCTCCGGCGTCTCACCCGGCAGGCCCACGATGAACGTCCCGTGGATGAGGATGCCGAGCGACTTGCAGTCCCGCGTGAACCTTCGGGCCTGTTCGAGGTGGAGCCCTTTCTTGATGTTATTGAGAATCTGCTGGTTGCCCGATTCATACCCGACCAGGAGCAGGCGCAAGCCGCAGTCCTTGAGGACCTTCAGGGCGTCGTACGGGACATTGGCTTTGGCGTTGCACGACCAAGTGATGCCGAGAGTTTTCAAGCGCCGGGCGATCTCCATGGCGCGCGGGATGTTATCGGTAAAGGTATCGTCGTCGAAGAAGAACTCCTTCACCTGCGGAAAATACTCCTTGGCGAGCTTCATCTCTTGGAAGACGTTCTCCGGGCCGCGCACCCGATAGACGTGCCCGCCTAGGGTCTGCGGCCAGAGGCAGAAGGTGCATCTCGACCGGCATCCGCGCCCCGTATAGAGCGAGACGTAGGGGTGTAGGAGGTATCCGATGAAGTAGTTCTCAACAGTCAGGTCCCGCTTGTACACGTCGGTGACGAAGGCAAGATCGTCCATGTTCTGGATGATCGGGCGGTCGGGGTTGTGCGCGGTATGCCCGTTCTTCCGGAAGCTGATGCCCGCCACCTCATCGAGCCGGTCCCGGCTTGCGATCTCCCGGATCGTATAGTCGAACTCATCGCGCGTCACGAAGTCGATCGCCGCGGAGGCGCGAAGGGTTTCCTCGGGCAATACTGAGGCGTGAGCTCCCACGAAGCCGATGAGCGCGCTTGGACGCTCCTGCTTGAGCCGCTCCGCCACCTTCACGTCGTTGTTCAGAGAGGGGGTGCTGGTATGGATGATGACCAGGTCGTAGTCCCTGGCCTGCCGGACCACGTCCTCCACGCCAAGCCCATCGGGTGGCGCGTCGATCAGCTTGCTCCCTTCCACCATGGCGGCCGGCTGGGCCAGCCAGGTGGGGTACCAGAACGATCGGACCTCGCGACGAGCCTGGTAACGGGACCCGGCCCCCCCATCAAACCCAGCATACGAAGGGGGGTTCAGAAACAGCGTCTTCCGCATCTAACTTCCTCCCTCGGGATCAGCGTAGTCCGCTGGCCCTGGGTTAGCTGATACCGTGCTGGATGTGTCCTGTCGGTAAGGGCTATTCCGGTGGCGTAGAAGCCCCATTGGGCCTCGTCCTAGCGAAAGGGGCATCCCCGTGCGCGTAAACCTGAACCTGCATTTTACCTCATCCGAGGGCTAGCCGCTAATGAAATTTTCGACCTTCCGGCAGTGGCGGCGTCAAGCCGCGCTCAGGCGTTCAGATCGCCTCTTCCCGAACCGCTTGCGTCTCAGCTCCTGGGACCCTGGCCGATGGATGCGCCTGTTAGGCGTTAAAGAATGCACTCCCTTTGCCGACCAATCCGTAGGGCCGGATGACAACCCTCTGTTGTGGATCGCTGACCACACGGCCGATCTGGAGGGCCTCCCTGCCGTGACTCCTGACGATCTCTTCAAAGGTCCCCGCATCCTCTTCGGAGACGACGGCGCAGAAGCCGATGCCCATGTTGAAGACCCTGAACATCTCGTGATCCGGGATATGCCCCGATTTCTGGATCAGGGAAAATATGGGCGGAACCGGAGGGAGCCGATCGATGACATACCCGACCGCCTTTGGCGTCGTCTCCAGTCGCAACAAGTTGAGCAACCCGTCGCTCGTGATATGGGCGAGCCCTTTGATCGCCAGCGATCGGTCCAGCGCCTCGACCACCTCCGGCACGTAGATCGCAGTCGGCTCGAGCAACTCCTCCCCCAGCGTTCGCCCGAGTTCCTCGAACTTGGCGTCCACAGTGAACTTATTCTGCTTGAACAAGACCTGTCTGGCCAGTGTCAGACCGTTGCTGTGGATCCCGCTACTGCTCAGGCCAATGATGACATCGCCCGGCGCTACCGCCCTGCCCACGATCACCTTGTCCAGCGGCACAAGGCCGACACACATCCCGACCAGGTCACATCCCCACCCCTCCCGCTCCGAGGCGAGCATTTCGCGGACCTGCGCGATCTCCCCACCGCAGATGGCGACCCCCGCGCGGCGGGCCCCCTCTTTGAGCCCCTGCATCAGGTGGTCGAGGAGGGTGGGGTTGGCCTCCTGCACGGCGATGTAATCGAGAAACGAAATCGGGCGCGCGCCCACGCAGAGGACGTCGTTGGCGTTCATGGCCACGCAGTCTATCCCGAGCGTGTCGTACTTCTGCATCATCTGCGCGACCATGATCTTGGTCCCCACCCCGTCGGTCGAGAGGGCGAGCCCCATCCCATGACCGATGTCGATGACGTTCGCAAAGAAGCCGATCGGCAGGACCGGCTTCCCGATGCCCCGCACGAAGGCGAACGTCTGGCTGGCCACGGCGATGACTCTCGAAAGGGCCTGCTCCTCGCGAGTTGTATCGACCCCAGCCTGAAGGTAGCTTGCTCCCGCCTCGGTGTCGCTCATATGACGTTCCGCCACCAGTGCTCCGTTTCGCAAGAACCGATTCCGTCCGCCCCTTGAGCCTTCTCCGCGCCCTGGGAGATGAAGGGAGCAGATCGACCCGGAAAGAACCGCGCCGCCGATGCGGACCGGCGTATTACGATGGAAGATTGAACGGTGCCTGTCAAGAAATTTCCCCCTTTTCCCCCTTTCAACAACAGTGTAGGACGATCCAGCCCTTTTATTCATCTGTTGTCATTGCGAGCGACCAACGAGAGCGCGGCAATCTCACCGTAGTCTTAATGAAAGACTGAGAGATTGCGCAGCCTGCCCCGAGCTGCGGCGAGGGGTCCCGCTCCTCGCAATGACGCGACGGGACTTTCGAAGTATTCACCGTTACTATCTTCGTCCTTGGACCCCTCAAAAGGAGAGGCCCGAAAAAAGGCTTGACAACCGACCGAGGTCTCAATAGTATCCGTTGCTAGCTTGAGAAGCTGATTCGGGGAGAAGGCCCTTTCGCCTTCTTCCCAGAGGCCACGACGCCTCGCAGAGGTTACGTATCCCTTGCGAGGCGTTTTTCTTTTTCCGGAGTCCCATTCGAGGTTGGCAGTGTCGAGCAACGCAGTGTTCCACCTTACCCAATGGAGGGAAATGCCATGAATCATGCAAGCCGGCGCAAGATCCTGGTTGGACTCCTGCTCGTTTCCATCATCGCCTGCTGGCCGATACCATTCGGCATGGCGGCCGAGAGCCCACCGGAATCGACCGCGCCATCCAAACCGCCGGGACAGGCCATTGAATTCGAGCCGGTTGTGGTGACGGCGACCCGGACGGAGATGAAGGTGAAGGAGGTCCCGGCCAGCGTGACCGTCCTAACAAAGGAAGAGATCGCCCAGTCGGGCGCCGTGGCGGTGGACGACCTGCTCCGACAAATTCCCGGCTTCAATACCTTCAGACGGTCGAGCAGCCTGTTCACAGCCCCCCAGCAGGACCCGGAGGCCCAGGGGGTCACGCTTCGGGGCATCGGCCCGGGCGGCGCAAGTCGGGCGCTGGTGCTCCTCGACGGCATCCCGGTGAACGACGGCTTCGGAGGCTTCCTCTACTGGGGAGAGCTGCCGCTGGAGAACATCGAGCGGATTGAGGTGGTGCGAGGGGGCAGTTCAAACCTCTGGGGCAACTTCGCCGAGGCAGGGGTGATCAATATCATCACCAAGTCTCCCGAGAAGCGGGAGGTGCAGACCAAGGTCTCCGTCGGGAATCTGGGCACGACAGACGATGCTCTCTCCTACACCGACGTGCTCGGCCCTGTTCGCGTCGGCCTGTTTGGCAACTTCCTTCACACAGACGGGTACAACATCATCGCCCCGAATCAACGTGGGCCGATCGATCAGGACTCGGGATCCGAGCACAAAACCTTCAATGGACGCCTCGAATACTCCCCTGCTTCCAATCTCTCCCTGTACCTCCGAGGCGCCTACTACACCGAGGACAAAAACCTTGGAACACCACTACGAATCAGCGACACAGACCGCGGATTCATCGTGGGGGGTGGCAGGCTTCTGACGGCAGACGGCAGCGATTGGCAATTGAATGTCTTCTCCCACCTGACCACGTTCAACGAACAGTTCTCGCGGATCCTCAGCGCGCGAACGTCTGAATCCGTCAGCCAGATCCAGCAGGTCCCGTCGACCGATGTGGGAGGAGCCCTCACCTGGACACGGCGATTCTTCACGGACCACCTCCTGACGGCAGGCACCGATTTCCGATTGATAGACGGAGAGACTCATGACACCTTCGTCGATCCTTCAGGCGCCGTCTCCGAGCGGCGGATCAGCAAGGGCCAGCAAAATTTCTTCGGGTTCTTCGTGCAGGATGTCTACACGCCGATCCCAAAGCTCCAGATCGCCTTCGGGGTGAGAGTCGATTATTTTCAGAACTTCGGCCTCAGTGTGACCGACACGCTCACGGGCCAGCCCACGACTGTCACCAAGGTCCCGGACCGCGATGACACCGCCGTAAGCCCCAAGCTCACTTTCCGATATGAGCTTCTCGACGGCCTCGCGGTGCGGGGCGCAGGCTATGAGGCATTCAGGGCTCCAACGCTCGCCGAGCAAACTCGAATCTCATCGATAGAAAGCCTCGTGTTTCTCCCGAACCTGAACCTCCGCCCGGAATTCCTCGACGGAGGCGAGCTGGGGTTTGACTACTGGGGAGTTCCCGGTCTCACGGCCCGGCTGACCGGCTACATCAACTACCTGCGCGACGTCATCACCACCGTGGGGGAGGACGTGCGGACGCCGGTCAACCTTGACCTGGCACGCATCTGGGGCATCGAGGCCGACGTGGAGTACCGACTGAACTCTCAGTGGAGTCTGCTAGGTAGCTACCTCTACTCCGAGGCGCACATCATTGACGCCCCCCAGGACCGGGACCTCGAAGGCAAACGGCTGACCCAGGTCCCGTTCAATTCCGGCACGATAGGCGTGCGGTACACCAACCCGGCCCTGTTCAATGCCCTCGTACAGGTCCGAATGGAGGGAAAGAAGTTCGAGGACGCCGATAACAAGGACAAGTTGACAGGCTACGCCGTCGTCGACCTCACCCTTTCCCGGCCGATCCCACCGCTCGCGTTCCTGCCGACCTTCAAGGGAGGGCAGGTCTTCCTGGCCATCCAGAACCTCTTCGACAGCCAGTACGACACCGACAAGGGCGGAGGCATCCTCAAGATCGGAACGCCCTTCTCCATCCAGGGCGGCGCTCGGCTAGAATTCTAACCAAATCAAGGAGGAAGAGCATGCGAAACATCCGACGGTTCACGGCAGCGGCCGCAATCGCGACACTCCTCACGGCTGGCCTTTCGATGATTCAGCTATTGGAAAAGGCGCGGGCCGAGGATGTAAGCCAAGTTGTCAGGATCGGACAGGTCGTGGAGATCAGCAGTACAACTGTCACGCTCCGCGAGGACACAGGGCGTTACACCTATCGGCTGAGCTCAACGGGGCGGCAAGCTCTGGATGCGGCCCGGATTGGGGTGGGCGACAGGGTGCGCGTCTACGCCTACGACATCTGGCAGATCGCTTACGACTTCAAGAAAATGTGACTCTGGCAAAGTGTCATTGCGAGGACCCAGAGCGAAGCGAAGGGGACGAAGCAATCTGACCCGAAGGGTCATTCCGAGCACATTCACTTCGTTCAGTGTAAACTCCGCGAGGAATCTCAGAGAGATTGCGCAGCCTGTCCCGAGCCCTGCCGAGGGGGCTGCGCCTCGCAACGACACTCCGTGTCGGATTGCCGCGCTCCCGTTGGTCGCTCGCAGTGACAATGCAACACCACTTAATACGTTTGCTATGGATTGTTAGGCGGGCACCCAAGCACGCGAAGGGAGGTGGTGGGCAGGGGCGGAATCGAACCGTCGACACCAGGATTTTCAGTCCTGTGCTCTACCGACTGAGCTACCTGCCCGAACTCGGAAAGGGGGTCAAATACTCTAGGAAGGCCCGTTCTTTGTAGCACCGTGAAGCTGTTTTGTCAAGGAGTGGAGCCGGTTCAATTCCCGCGTTGAGTGTAGACCACGTAGGTCCCCGCCAGCATGTCGTGCAGCCCCTGTTTTTGCCGGTTGAAGGCGATCATCAGGAAGCCCACGCTGAAAAGCAGCAGCGAGAGAATCCAGCACAACGATCGAAGAACTGCTCTGCCGTACGTCATCTCTTGGTCGTTCGTTCGGACGACCTTGAGGCGGAAAAGCATCTTCCCCGGGGTCTGCCCGAACGCCCCTACAAACAGGGTGAAATACAGAAATCCGCTCACAATGACAATGGCAGCACCTGAAATCGCGGCAAAGGCCTTCACCTGATCGTTGATCTCGCCCCCTAGCCATCCCCCGAGGATCACCGTTGCCCAGACCAGGACGCCCGAGATGAAGACAGGTAAAATCAGGAAGAGCATGTCGGCGATCCACGCCGCCGCTCGGATCCAGAACCCGGCCCTTGGGGGGATGTCTATCCCGACAGGTCCTACCATATCAGCCTGCACGTCTGCGAGTGAGGCCACGCCGCCGCGTGAAGGAGGCAGTGGCGGGAGCGTCTCAAGCGGCAGATGGAAGGGTGTGTTTTCCTGTTCCTCTGGCCCGGACGCCGGCGCAGATCCCGGTGAATCAGAGAGCCCGGCGAAGAGGGCGTCGATCTCTTGTGCTCGAACGTCCGACTTCTGTGGCGGACCGGCTGGGCTTGGCCCGGCCGCGAGCGTGGTAGCTCCCGGCCGCTGACCGGCCGGGACAGCGGTGAATGCCGGAATACTCTCGCGCTGCTTTCCTTTGTGAAGGTCGGCCCCGCACTTCTTGCAGGCATCCAGGTGATCGAAGCTCACGTAGCCGCATGTCGGACAGCGCATTGGCTGATTCCCTCCTTCCGGTGCTCAGATACCACAACCATGCAGCCCGGTCAAGGAGAAAGCCGTCTGCACTTGACAGGCGCGGGCTGATCTGATAACAGCATACGTCAGCAGGAGGTTGCGCCCTCCCATGGCGAGAGCTGAGCGCCTCCAGGAGATCCTTTCCCTTCTGAAGACCTCTCCGGGCATGCGGCCTGCCGATCTGGCGGCGCGTTGCCGGGTGTCGGAGCGGAGCATATTCCGCGATCTACACACGCTCCAGACACTCGGCCTGCCGGTCTACTTCGATCGCGGCTACCGACTCCCCTCCCCGACCTTCCTGCCCCCGATCTACCTGACGGGCGAAGAAGCGCTTGCGCTTCGAGTCGCGGCGAGTCGCGTCGTCGAGCAGGAAGGTCCGATGGCGCGAGCTCTGCAAAGCGCCCAGTCCAAGCTGGCCCTGCGGCTGGCCCCCGCATCGCCAATCCTGGAGGGACAGATGCCATTAGCTCTACCGGGGGTTCCATCGCCCTCGACCGGAGCGGCTCAGATCCTCTCCCTCGTGCAGGAGGCGATGGCAACGGGCCGCAGGCTTACGATCCAGTACGCCAAGAGCGACAGGAGCCGGCCGCGATCGATCGAGGTGAACCCCCGACACCTGAGCCTTCGAGAAAACGGCTGGCTGCTGCTGGCAGACGATGCGGCCAAGGCGAGAAGCCTGACGATCCGACTGGAGCAGATCAGGTCGGCCGCCTTTTCCGAACGGAAAGGCGGCCGCTCACGACCTGCCCGTCGGAAAAAGGCGGCCGCATTCCCGGCGACCGCCCTTAGGGTCAAGGTGAGACTCCACCCCCCGGTTTCCGCCCTCGCCCCTGCCGGCGACCTTCCCTATGGGTTACAGGTGGACGAGAGAGATGGCGGGATCCTCCTGCTCAGGAGCCAAGCATCCGGAGTGCGGGAACTTCTGGGCTGGCTCCTCTCCTTCGGTCCCGCCGTAGAGGTCATCGAACCGGTGGCCCTTCGCATAGAGCTACGACGGGTCGCGATAGAACTGTTGGCGCTTTATCACGCCGAGACCTGACAGAAAAGGGGCGCACGATGCCGATCTATGAATACTCTTGCGGCGGCTGCAAGAAACGAGTCAGCCTGCTGATCCGGACTATCACCACTCCCCCCAAGCCGGTCTGTCCCCGCTGCGGGGGCCGGGAGCTGACGCGTCTCCTCTCCCGGTTCGCCGTGGTCAAGTCCGAAGAGAGCCGCTTGGAAAAGATGGCCGATCCGAGCAAATTCGGCGACCTGGATGAGAACGACCCGAAGAGTGTCGCCCGCTGGGCCAAGCGGATGGGGAAAGAGATGGGAGAGGACGTCGGCGAAGACTTCGATGAGATGATGGAAGGAGCCATGGAGGAAGGGGCGGCCGGCGAAGGGGCTGAGATCGAGGACTAAAGCACGCGCATTACATGTTGTTCGATTGTCATTGCGAGCGACCAACGGGAACGCGGCAATCCGACACGCAGTGTCGTTGCGAGGCGCAGCTCCCTCGGCAGTGCTCGGGACAGGCTGCACAATCTCTCTGAGATTCCTCGCGGAGTTTACACTGAACGGAGTGAATGCGCTCGGAATGACCCTTCGACGTAGCTCAGGGCATGCCTTTCAGGTCAGATTGCTTCAGTCCCTTCGTTCCTTCGCAATGATACCGTACTTGATGCGTTTGTAAAAGACCACCCAATCTCGCAGGGAATGAATCTGGGAATCCGAAGAGGACGAGCCCGTGGATCTTGATCCGCTCCGGCAAGAGATCGAATCGTTCCTGCTGCAACTGGCGGAGGAAGAGTACCTTCATCAGGCTGGGCTCAAGCTCCAGAGCCAGCTCGCCACGATCTATGACCGCAACCGGCATCTGTTCGACTCGACTCGACTCGAAGAGGCGCGGGCGGCAGCCGCCGAAGGTGGGGCTACGAATGGGCGGCGGCTGTTGTTGGAGTTCCTGACCCACGCCTTTCTGGAGGCCGAAGTACAGGGCGTGACCGACCGCATCCTAAGCGAGGAGGCAAGCGCCTTCGTCTCGGTCGAGGAGAGAACGATTCCCCTCAGGGGTGCCGAGGCCGCCATCCGGGATGAGGCAGACCGAGCCCGCCGGTCAGGACTCGAGCGGGCCCACGCTCAGGTCATCGACCGGCTGAACCCCTTGCGGCGGGAACGGCTGGCCCGCCTGCAGGAGACGATCGCCCGCCTCGGCGGCGTGAGCTACCCCGCGTTCTGGGAAGAGCTCTCAGGAATCCGCCTCGATGACCTCGAAAAACTGGGCCACACCCTGCTTGCCCGGACCGAGGAGATGTACACCGACGTGCTGAAGTGGATGCTGAAGCGCGTGCTCGGCGTTCCGCACGCCGAGGCCAAGCGCCACGACCTTGCGCGACTGTTCCGGGGGGCAGAGTTCGATCGGTTTCTGCCTCCTGGCGGGATCGGTACCGCAGTCGAGGCGGCCTCGAATAGCATGCGAATCGACTACAGGGCGGGGGGGCGCATTCAGATCGACGCCGAAACGCGTCAGACAAAGACGGGTCGAGCCTTTGTCGCGCCGATCGAGATCCCCCAGCGGGTGATCTTGGTGGTGCGGCCCAGTGGGGGGTGGGGCGACGCTTCCGCCTATCTGCATGAGTTGGGACATGCGCTACACTTCGCCAACACCGACCCCGCCCTCGCCGTGGAGTTCCGCAGATTGGGCGATCCCTCCCTGACAGAGGCATTCGCTTTTCTGCTGCAAGGGCTTCTGCTGGAGCCCGGGTTCGTGCGACGGTTCCTCGCAATCCCGCGGGACCGCGACGTCCTCCGCCTGGTCGCCCTGCACAAGCTCTACATGATCCGGCGGTACTCCGCCAAGCTCACCTACGAGCGTGCCCTGTACGACGGGCCGCCCCACGCGCAGGCGGCCGAGACATACCGGAATCTGGTCTCACAGGCGGCCGGGGCCGAGTTCCCGCCCGAGCTGTACCTGTGCGACGTGGACCCGGCCTTCTACGTCGCCCGCTACCTGCGAGCCTGGATTTTCGAGGCCCAGCTCAGAGAAGAGCTGTACGAGCGGTTTGACGAGGAGTGGTACCGGAATGACCGGACCGGCCCGTTCCTCCTGGACCTCTGGCGCCAGGGACAGGCTCCCACGCCGGAGCGCCTCGCCGTCGAGCTGGGCCTTGGTCCCCTTCAGATCGATCCCCTGATCCGATCCGTCGCCCGCCACCTGAACTGACCCGCCTGGATCCGCCGGAGGAGCATCCGGCGACCGCCTGGGGCCGCTTTCACCTTGACAGTACCGCGTCGTTTTCGATATAGTCAGCGGGCGTTCTTAGGGACATCGCAAGCCCCACGACGAAAGCGAGACAGACTCATGAAAAAGAAACATCTCCTGGCTCCCGGCCCGACTCCTGTCCTGCCGGAGGCGTTGCTGGCGATGGCCAGGCCGATCATTTACCATCGCGGTCCGGAGTATGAAGCGCTTCTGGCTCGGGTTCGGGAGGGGCTGAAGATCCTCTTCCAAACGAAGAACGAGGTCCTGCTTTTTGCCTCCTCAGGCACCGGTGGAATGGAAGGCGCGGTGGTGAACACCCTCTCCCCAGGGGATCGCGCCCTGGTGATCCGCGGCGGCAAGTTCGGCGAACGTTGGGGGGAGATCTGCGAAGCTTACGGCCTCCAGCCCCAGTATATCGATGTGGAGTGGGGCAAAGCAGTGAACCCCGACCTTGTGGCGGCGGCGCTGAAGGCCGATTCCACCATCAAGGCGGTCTTCGCCACCCACAGCGAGAGCTCCACCGGCGTCCTTCACGACGCCGAGGCGATCGCGCGGATCGTCCGGACCACCCCTGCCCTCCTGGTCGTTGACGCCATTACGAGCCTCGGGGTCGTGGACCTGCCGATGGATGCCTGGGGGGTGGACGTCGTCGTGGGCGGCTCCCAGAAGTCGCTGATGATCCCGCCGGGCCTTGCCCTCTGCGGGGTCTCCGACAAGGCCTGGGCCATGGTGGACCGCTCCCGCCTTCCGAAGTTCTACTTCAACTTCAAAGCCGAGCGGAAGAGCTTGGAGAAGAACCAGAACGCCTTCACGCCGGCGGTCTCGTTGGTCGTGGCGCTGCACGAGTCGCTCGCCGCGATCAGGGCGGAGGGTCTCCCCGCCGTCTTTGCCCGGCATGACCGCCTCGCCAGGGCCACACGCGCCGGCGTCACCGCGCTCGGACTCGAACTGTTCGCCGAACGGCCCACCCCCGCGCTTACCGCTGTCACGGTCCCGCCAGGTATCGAGGCAAGCGCCATCGTCAAGATGCTCCGGACGGCCCACGGAATCACCATCTCGGGCGGGCAGACCAAGGTCAAGGGAAAGATCTTCCGCCTCGCCCACCTGGGATACGCCGATGAATCCGACGTCGTTGTCTGCCTCTCGGCCCTCGAACGGACACTCTACGACCTTGGCTATCCGTGCAAGCTGGGCGAGGGACTGCGGGCAGCTCAGGAACTCCTGAGCCGGGCAGGCTGAGTAGGCTTTCGGCGCCTTGCCTCTCTCCATTACCGATACGAACCAGCCGAGTTGAGGGAGACGAATGCGAATCCTTGTGACCGATGGTCTGTCCCACCGAGGGATCGAGGTCCTTCGCCAGGCCGAGAAGTTCGAGGTCGATGTGCGCGAACGGCTGACACCTGACGCCCTCCACGCCTGCATCGACAACTACGACGGCCTCATCGTCCGGAGCGCCACGAAGGTGACCGCGCCCGTCCTGCAGGCCACCCGGCGTCTCAAGGTGGTGGGTCGGGCGGGGGTCGGGGTGGATAATGTGGACGTCGAGGCGGCGACGGCGCGAGGGATCTTGGTCATGAATGCCCCGAGCGGCAACACCTTGACGACCGCCGAGCACGCCTTTTCGCTCCTGCTGGCCCTCTCCAAGAACGTCCCTCAGGCCACCGCCTCGTTGAAAAGCGGCCGGTGGGAGAAGAAGGCATTTCTCAGCGTCGAGGTGGCGGGCAAGACGCTCGGCGTGATCGGGCTGGGACGTATCGGGAGCGAGGTGGCTCGACGCGCCAAGGGTTTCGCCATGCGCCTCATCGCCTATGACCCCTTTATCTCCGAGGAGGCGGCGGCCGCCATCGGGGTTGAACTGGTCGAGCTGCCGGATCTATTCCGGCGAGCGGACTTCATCACCATCCACACCCCGATGACCCCGGAGACGCACCATCTCATCGATGGGAGCGCGATCGCCCAGATGAAGACGGGAGTCCGGATCGTCAACTGCGCGCGGGGCGGGATCATCGACGAGGGCGCCCTGTACGACGCGTTGAAGGCCGGCAAGGTCGCGGGCGCCGCCCTGGACGTCTTCGAGCAGGAACCGAATACGAATTCGCCCCTCTTCGAGCTGAGCAACTTCATCTGCACGCCGCACCTCGGGGCATCGAGCGAGGAGGCCCAGGAGAACGTCGCCGTCGAGATCGCCCAGCAGATCGTCGATTACCTCCAGAAGGGGATCATCAGGAACGCCGTGAACGCCCCATCGATGGACCCGGAGCTCTACAAGGCGCTCCAGCCATACCTGATCCTGTGCGAGAAACTGGGTCGCCTGGCCTCCCAGCTTGCCGAGGGGCGGATGCACGAGGTCCGGATCGATTACCGTGGCGAGATCGCCGGGTACGATCCCGCCCCTCTCACCGCCGCCGTCGTCAAGGGCGCGCTGGACCCGTTCATGGAGGATGCGGTCAACTATGTCAACGCCCTCGCCCTCGCCAAAGGGCGCAGCATCCGGGTCATCGAGAGCAAGGTGATGGAGGAGGCGACAGACTACACCAGCCTCATCACCGTGGCGGTCAGGAGCGACCGCGGCACGAGCGAGGTCGCCGGGACGCTGTTCAGCCACCGGGAGCCGAGGGTCGTCCGGATCGATGAGTTTCGCCTGGAAGCTATCCCCGAAGGGTACCTCCTGATCTTTTCCAACCTCGACGTGCCGGGTGTCATCGGAACCATCGGCACCCTTCTCGGGAAACATCAGGTCAACATCGCCGGAATGCAGTTGGGCCGGGAGCGGCCAGGAGGCCGGGCCGTGTCAGTGGTCAACGTGGACACCCCCGTTCCCGCACACGTCATGGAGGAGATCCGGCGCCTCCCCAACATCGTCTTCGTCAAACTCGTGAAGGCCTGACCAGAAAACAAGCGTTTAGCTGTCAGCAGTCAGCGATCAGCAGGATAAGAGAAAAACAACACCTGATTTACTGATCCCTGTCTCGTTGAGAAACTGTGGCTTGATTCTCCTGCTCCTTTGTTAAAAGCTGATGGTTGATAGCTGAACGCTGACTGCTTATTGCCCATGAGCGAGCGCGACTATTATTCCAGGACGGCCATCCCGAAAGGGGTCCGGGTCTTTCCGCCCGAGGAGACGGCGCTTCGCCGCTGGACCGAACGCCGCATCCTCTCGGTCTTCGAGCGGTGGGGCTTCCAGGAGGTCATCACGCCGACCTTCGAATATTTGGAGGTCTTCTCCGCTGACTCAGGAGAAGGGGGCGGCGAGAAGATTTTCAAGTTCGTTGACCGGCAGACCGGCCGCCTGCTGGCTCTGCGGTACGACCCTACCCCGCAGGTGGCGCGCCTGGTGGCGACGACCCTTCGACACCGCTCCCTTCCACTGCGTCTTTCCTACACGGCGAGCGTCTTTCGGTACGAAGCCCCCCAAGCTGGCCGACAGCGGGAGTTCGTCCAGCTCGGCGTCGAGCTGATCGGGCTGCAGCAGCCGGAGGCGGATGCCGAGATGGTGGCCATGGCGGTCGAGGGATGCCAGGCCCTCGGGCTACAGCGCTTCCAGATCGACGTCGGCCAGGTCGAATATGTCCGTGGGCTGGTTGACGCCCTGGGGGCCAGCCCGGACCAGCGCCGGCAGCTTGTCTCGGCGATCGGCAGAAAAGACGCCTTCGAACTGGAACTGCTTTTGGGGGGGCTGGATGCGGACGATGGGACCAAGCAGGCCGTCCTCGATCTCCCGACACTGTACGGGGGCAAGGAGATCTTGTCCCGGGCAGCGCAGCGGGCGCAAAATCGGCGCTCGCAGGAGGCCCTGGCGAACCTGGCCCAGGTCTATGAGATCCTGGAGAACTACAGTCTCGCGGACCGGGTCATCATCGATCTCGGGGAGGCCAGGGCGTTCGAATACCACACCGGCGTCACCTTCAGCGCTTTCACGCATGGCCTGGGCTCGGAGATCTCCCGCGGGGGCCGCTACGACAACCTGATCGGCCAGTTCGGCTACCCCTGTCCCGCTACCGGCTTCGCCTTCGAGCTGGATAAGGTCCTGCTGGCCGTGGAGGCCGAGGGCGGAGCTCCCGTCGTGGCCGGCCCCAGGTTTCTGATCATCGACTTCAACCCCGACAAACGACACGCCCTGCGCGTGGCGCGAATCCTCCGGGAACGCGGATACTCGACTGCCAGGGATATCATCAAGCGGGACTTGGAAGGCTCACTCGAGTATGCGAAGGTCTCAGGGATCGGCAGAGCCATCGTGCTGGGCTGGCCGGGCGTCTCCCATGATGAGTTGATCATCAGAGATTTAGCCTCCGGAGTCGAGGAGCGCGTCCCGATCGAGCGCTTTTGCGCCGACGTCGAACGCGGAGAGCGGCGATGGCCAATGTGATCGTTGTCGGGACACAGTGGGGCGACGAAGGAAAGGGGAAGGTCGTCGATCTCCTCTCGGAGCATTTCGATGCCGTGGCGCGGTACCAGGGGGGTGCCAACGCCGGCCACACGGTCGTGGTGGCGGAAGAGAAGATCGTGCTACACCTGGTCCCGTCAGGGGTGCTCCGGAAGGGAAAGGTCTGCATCCTGGGCAACGGGGTCGTGATCGACCTGTTGGCCCTGACCCAGGAAATGGAGCAGCTCAACAAGCTGCGCGTGAAGATCGAAGAGAATTTCTTCATCAGCAAGAACGCGCACTTGGTGCTCCCCTATCACAAGATCCTGGACTCCGAGCTGGAGCGGCGCCGCGGCGGGCAGCGGATCGGGACCACCGGACGAGGGATAGGGCCGGCCTACGTGGACAAGATGGCGAGGACGGGCATCCGCGTCGGCGACCTCACCAACCCCGCGCTTTTCAGGGAGCGACTCCTCGCCAACCTGGAGGAAAAGCGAGCCCAGTTCTCGCACAACCAGGCACTGGGGGAGCTGGATATCGAAAAGACGGCAGCGGAGCAACTCGAGAAGTTCGAGCGCGTCCGCGGCTTCGTGGTGGACAGCTCTCTCATCATTCACGATCTGATCAGGGGCGGCAAGAGCATCCTGTTCGAAGGGGCGCAGGGGACCCTCCTCGACGTCGATCTCGGGACCTACCCCTTCGTGACGTCATCCAGCGCAACGGCCGGCGGCGCCTGCACCGGGACCGGGGTCAGTCCTTTGGCAATCGACGGCATCCTCGGCGTGACCAAGGCCTATACCACGCGCGTCGGCGAGGGCCCGTTCCCTACAGAGCTGACCGATGCGACCGGCGAGACGCTTCGGGAGCGAGGGCAGGAGTTCGGGGCCACGACGGGACGGCCGAGGCGCTGCGGCTGGTTCGACGCAGTGGCCGTCCGCTACAGTGCCAGGGTCAACGGGCTTTCGGCTCTGGCCCTCATGAAGTTGGATGTCCTGGACGCCTTCGATCCGATCCGGATCTGCACCAGCTATCGCCGGAAGGGCGAGATTCTCCTGGAGTTCCCGAACGAGACGGGTCTGCTGAAGGAGTGCGCGCCGACCTATGAAGAGTTGCCGGGCTGGAACGAGAGCATCTCCGGCATCACCTCGTACGATCGTCTGCCGGGCCGATGCCGAGAGTATGTGGAGCGGCTTGAGCGGCTGACCGGCGTCGAGGTCGGGCTCATCTCCACCGGACCCCGACGCGACCAGACGATCCTGCGACCGACGCCGGCGATGCGGCGATGGGGCCTGGCGCGTTAACGCCGTTCGATGAGCTTTTCAAGTTGACCCAAGAATGGTGCTGAGATAAGCTTCTTTCTGACACGTCCTTCGCCACTGTTCACACTCCTTCGACCCGTTAGCTCAGTCGGTAGAGCTCCTGCCTTTTAAGCAGGGAGTCCGGGGTTCGAGTCCCCGACGGGTCACCACCTTCCTGCTCAACGAATCCCGATGGTTCCACCTCCTGCACAACCCCGCTGATGCCACGCCCCTCTGCGGATGTTGCCCGCCTGTTGGTTGCAGGACTGACACGCTCAGCCTCATCCAGCCGATCCACGGCCGCCTTGTTCGCCCCCGGGATCAGGTGGCCGTAGGTATCGACCGTCAACTGAATCGAGGCGTGACCGAGCTGCTCCTTGACGTAGGTGATGGGCTCGCCGTTGCTGAGCAGCAGCGACGCGAAGGTATGACGGAGGACGTGGGGGTGGATCTGCCGGAGGCCGGCCCGTTCAAGACACGGAGCCAGCAGTCGTCGGCGCACGTTGACCTCATGGAGCGGCCCCCCGACGCTACTCCGAAATACCGGCTCCTCCGGGTCAAGCTCTCGTCCCTCGATCGCCACTTCCACGCGCCGAAGGCGCCCACTCTTGGTCGGCGAGTAGGCCCCGCGATTCCATTGTCGCTTCACTTCGATGAAGCGACCGTGGAAATCGAGATCCCCCCACCAGAGGCCCATCAGTTCACCCAGGCGAAGCCCTGTTCGCACGTCCGTCAGCAGAAAGAGATGGTACGAGGGCGAAACCTCTTTCACCTGGCGCTCTGACCGCTCCTGGTCGATCTCCTGCGCTGCTTCGAGGAGGCGACGGACTTCCTCTGTCGTCAACGGAATAATCTTGAGGCGACGGTCGGCCTTGTCCCTAAGGAACTTCCCTGGTCTGGCCGCCGGATTGATGAGCGTCGCCCCATGATCAATCGCATCGTTGTAGATCCCCCTGACGGCCCCGACGCAGAAGCGGGTCGTGCTCTTGCTCAGCCCCTTGTCGGCCATGCTGTTGGCGAGCGTCTCCACATCGCGCCGGGTCACGGCCTCAAAGGGCGTCGCCCCGAAGAGCGGAAACACCTGCTGGCGAAGCAGCCGGGCGTAGCCCTCGTAGGTGCTCGGTCGGCAGTGGCGCTTCGCGTAGCGCTCAAGCCACTCCTCAGCGGCCTCTTGAAAGGTGGCGGCCTTTGTCTCGTTGGGTGCATGGAGTCCAAAAGCTCCCCGGGCCTGCTCAAGCCGGATCTCCTTGGCGATCCGCTCGGCCTCGTCCCTGGTCCCACAGGCTTTCGCCTTTCGCTGGCCCTGGAAGTAGCTGTAGACGGTCCAGGACCCGCCTCGTTTCTTTACTCTCGCGCCCATTCACTCCTCCTCTACGGTTGCCTCACCCACTCACTTGGAACCCAACCCGCCTTCCCTTGGCCCCTGCCATTCAAAATTCTTACCCTCGTCTTAAAGAGTCCTCCATCAAGCACAAGTGCCATGGTGCTATTCTCAATCGTGAACACTCTGCCTGAGAGCATCAGCTCCAGGATTCCGTAGGTGTCATGCGCGATCCTGGCCTGAATTAGCTCGTCGAATGCCTCCCCGTCGATAGCCACTCCAATCGACTCTACACCTTCAATCTGCAACCTTGCCTTTTCGCCAGAATAGATTGGGCGGCCAGACCTACTGATCGACGACGTGCGAGTGCTTGGGTCGAAGAGCCACAGCAATTGCCCTACCATGATCACCGACGCTAGCAGGAGCACTGGAAAGCCCCACCAACGTGTTCTGATGGTTTCAGCTACCTCTGGTCCAAGACCTCTCAGTGACTTTGGGATTAAGGAGGCCAGTGCTGCTCGGAACGCCTTCGGCCACGTCATGTCCTGGGCGTGGGGGGTAGACGGTCTAGGAGACTGTGTCAAGCGGGCAGGGCGAACCCAGAGATCGAATCGAAAGCCGCACCGCTCGCACCTCTTGGCCTCACCGATTACCCAGCCGCACTTTGGACACGTCGCTTCGCTCATCTCTAAGCCTCTCCCTCCGGCACTGATCGCCGTTGGGTGGCTTTGGTGCAATCCGCAGGCCACAACCGCGCTTTCTCTCCTTCGTGGCGTCACGCTCGCGGCGCCTCTTGGCCGTACCTAAGCCCGTCCACCGTGGCCTTCAACTGCGCGGGGCGGCTCTGCACGTAGACCAGTTCGTTCCCCGGCGTTCGGGCCGAATCGGGTTCTTGACCGGATTGACCTGGAGATGCTTCGACATGACCAGCCACTCCCCAAAACTCGACAGGCTGGCGAGGTGTCGTTTTATGGTAATGGGAGATAACCTCCTGAGACCGCCGCCTCTACTCGTCACATGCCTTGAGAGCGCGAGCTGGTGGTCTCGAATCACCTCCGCCGTGAAGGATCGGAGCTCTAGCGGCTCGGCCCGCTCGCGGAGAAAGGTCACGAATCGGACGAAGTCAGTACTGTAGCCATACAGGGTGAGGTCGCTGATGCCGCGCTCCGCCCCCATGAATTCCAGGAACGTGTTATGGAGGCTCTCAAGATCCCTGTCCAATTGATTTGTTTGGACGGGTAGCGATGTCCGCTGGACTTCTTCGTGCTGTACCGGAGTGAAGGTCCCCATGCTCAGCCCTCCACACCGGACCCGGGCGCCTCTCTGGCTGCGTCACGGTCGCCCATGAGTTCGAGGAGTTCGAGCTCCTCAAAGGTCTCTAAGGCTTCCGCAATGACGCCCGACGCGCTGCCGAGTACGTTCTCGTTCGGACTCTGCAAGCTGTTGGCATACTGGAGGAGCATGGCCTCGAGGGTACGGAGGGCGTCAATCCGCCTGGAGTACCGCTCCTCGGCCGTGAGGATTCGGCCTTTGTGCTGGGTCGGTGCAGCGGTGGGCTGGATCCGGGCGAGAGCAACCCCTGGGCGGTCGCCTCTTTCAGTCTGGCGGGAGATCTGACTCTTCATGGTTCTTGCCTCCTCTCGCGCTCATGCTACAATCCGCAGAGGCAAGTCGCTCACCGACCGGGGCGCGTTCCTGGCCGGCGGGGCTTGCTCAGAGGGGCTGGCCTGTTTGCGCAGGTCAGCTCCTCGTTCTTCGTGGGGGTCGGGCTGCTCCCCCTCCTTTCTTCAGCTCCTGTAGGTACTCTTCAACCATTCGCGTCAGCACGTCCTTGATCGTACCCCCTGCGAGCGCCACCTGCGCCTTGAAACGGTTCCGGAGATCCTCGTCAATGTCGAACACCAACTTGACGGTTGGCACGGCTTACCTCCTCTCCTTCTATAAAGGAATATAGGTTAGTGGGAACAGGTTGTCAAGTGAAATCTGCCGCCTGGGAGCGGCTTCTTTGGCCTCCGAATCTAATTATAGGTCAGCCGGAATTGGGGTCTTCGAGATGAACTGTTCGATTTCCGCCTCAATGAGGGCACGTCCCATTCTTCGATGTTCCCTAACGAACTTGCGATGCTGGTCGTTGACAGGGTCAAACTGTATTACACCCTTTCCGAGCGAAGATTCCAAGTATGTGACGAGGCCGGGATCGCCCAGCGGTTTTCCATGACTGACGAAGTGGCGGCAGTATTTGAGCCGGACAGCATCGAGTGGCCATGTGGCCATGTCTTTACCCCTATGCAAATCTTCCCAGATCATGAAGTAGCCCTTGACGGCATCAGCGTCCGGCGCGCGCTTCGCATCATTCGCGAACCGCAAGTAGCTGAGAAGTCGGGGGCGAGAATCGAGGAGCATTGACTCCGACGGCAGCTCTACGGAACGCACTAACGCCACGCCCATGTCGAAGCCACCGCTACCTGTCTTCTTGGCCGCCATTGACGCATCGACCGGAACCTTTTCTGTCGTCCACTGCTGGACCTCTATCGGAATGCCGTAACGGTATTCGAGATACTCCACAAACAATGCCAACCTCCGCTGAGACTCCGCGAGAACGCCTTCGTGCTGTAGTTCATCGGGCGCAGAGAATGTGTGATGGTATTCCAAGATGCCGTCAGTTCCTGCTATGACGGTCAGTCCAAGTTGCGGATATCCATGAGGGACTCCGGTGATGGGAATTGGTTTTCGAAGTACGTACCCCACCTTCCATTCGCAGTGCATACCTACCTCCTAGGCGGCGTACCGGACTTTCGGATGCTCCTATCCGAGAATCTTCTTCCAATCCCTTCAGGCCAAAATCGCTCACAATATCCATCGGTCACCGCGATCCTGTCAAGCCTTCTTTCTCGGCCAAACCCTGCGCTGAAGCGGGTTGGCTCGCCTTCTGAATGGTACGCCTGACGACCTCCGTAATTGCAGATCGGGAGATCCCGAGGATCGGCTTTCCTGGGGGAATCCCTTTCGCCAAGGCGAAGGCGCGAAGTCGCTCCTGGAACTCCGGCGGAATCTCTGGCCTTGAGTGGCGGTCCCACGCGGCAGGGCCCTGGGCCTGGCCTGCTTCATCGAGGCTGAGCGTCTGGATCTCCCGAGGATAGAATCCGAGGGCGACCAGCTCGACCACGAGTCTAGGGCGCTCTCTTTGGGGTCTGGCGCCGCCGGCCAATAGCGCGGCGTGAGATGCTGCCCGATCGACCGGAGAGCGCGGTGCCCGTGGTGCGGGGTCGGCCAGGAAGTGCGGCGTGCCCTTCAGCATCGCGTGGAGATAGCGACGCCAGAAACCTTTCGTTGAGTCGGCCATGCCTTCGGTCGCCCTGGCGAGCCACCGTTCCCACTCTATAGCCGTAATCGTCAAGATCCGCCGGCCAGCGAGCGGCTCGCGCCCCTCCGCGAGTGCCTGAGCAATCTTGGCGAAGCTCTCGCTGGCCCTGGGGGTCTTTTTCTGGAGTTTCTCCCGGTAGGCGTTAATCAGGTCCCGGAGCGGTGGCCCGGCCGGGACGTGGGGGTTGTCCCTTCGATGGGCTTTCATCCGGCAGGCGGCGGAACATGACTCCGTCTGAGAGCGACGCCCCTCGAGGGATTTCCCGCAGCCGCTGCAGGTCCTCTGACTCGTCTGGTTGTCGGCTACCATGTCAGCCTCACCAAGCAGGCGTTTCTCTCCGGCAGAGCCCGTATATCCTGGAAAGTGTAACGTGACGCTCTTAGGTGCCTTTCCGGCGACTGGCAGGGCATCCTAGAGCCGGTCTGAACCCTCATGATCCGCTCTCAAGGAACCCGCAGGCGGCACAACGCGGGTTCAGCTCAGGCGTCAGGAAGACGCTGCCACAGGCTGGACAGCTCCACGAGAGAGGAACCGGTTTCGGCCAGCCCGGCTTTCTGGCCAGAGACGGCCGGCCAGGTGACACCCGCTCCTCGACTCGGCTGCTCATCGGCCCCACGTCACCCGGAACGTCTTAGACGTGAACGGCTGCCCTTCCACGTCATCGACTGACTCCACGGCTTGCTGAGTATCCTCATGATCCCCGTCGTGGCCGTGCGAGAGCTTGCAGAAAAAATCGCCCTCGCCGCTCTCGATGTGGTTCATACATCGCACAGGCTCGCTCATCGACCCGCCGCGCCTGCACGCCGATCTCTGGATCCCCGGCGGCCAGGGCGTTCCGCCTTCTTAGCCTTCTGACCGCCCGGGCGATCTGCTGGCCGTCCGTCTGTGTACCGGCGACAGTATGTGCTGACCGCAAAGCGAATGAGTCCACTGAGAGTGCGACCCTCATCCGCTGCAACCTCTCGCGCCCGGTCCCGGTCGGCGCTAGACAACCCGACGCTAATCATGTGCATTTTCTCAACGGCTCGTTTGGTCATATCCACCTCCTTGTTGAACGGGGCCTTCATGCTCGTGACGCAGAGCCGGCGGCCAAGGGGGAGCTGCCACTCTCCCCCCTGGCCGGTCGGCTCCAGTGGAGGGAGGAGGACACGTTCCCCCAACTCCCTGACCCTCGCTTGGAGCGCGGCGAACGCTTGGGCGCGGGCCAGGATGCTTACAAGTTTTCGAGCGCCTCACGAAGCGCCGCGACCCGTGGGGCAACGATGGAGTTACCCGTTCGCCGATCGCCCGAGTCCGTCCGATCATTGGGGCCCCCACCAAACGAGGCCGAGCGTCTCGCGAAAACTCGGCGACTCTGTGCCCTCGTCGTAATCGAGCCGCCGGCTGAAAATGAGCGCATTCGGTAGGGCATCAGGAAGCCCTGAAAGAGCCTCCTTCCACCCGAGGATCTTTCCCTTCGAGAGGAAGGGTAAGGCCAGATGATCGATGCTGACCTCGTGCCGCCACAGGCCGGACGCGGCAGAGAACTGGCCGACGAGCTGGTCCGCCAGTGCCTCGGTGAGGTTGGTATCGCTGATCTGCACGTCGATCGCGTCTGGATCGCTACTGATCGTGACCTCGCGCAAGACGTGGCCTCCCGTAGTCCCTCCGCCAGTTCCGGTCCTCCGTCTTGGGCGCCGAATGTGCTGTGGCCCGGGAAGTTGGCCGCGAGTGACTTTGATGTCCGTGGCAACCAGGCGCATCACGGGGTCGATCCGAAGCCGTGTAACCGCTCCGGCCCTCAGTGTCGTGATCTGGAAAATCTGCGTCGTCACCTGATACTGATTGGCGTCGAGTCGCTGGTTTCGGACGACACGGCGCTCAAC
>JBGQJI010000030.1:0-24375 GCA_041498975.1 Methylomirabilis sp. (SeqCode) | reverse complement strand
CTCAGGGCAAGCTCCTTCGACTCAGCTCAGGGCTCAGGACAGACCCTTCGACAAAGTTCAGGACAGGCTCCGCTTTCTCCTCGCTCTTCACAACCACCAGCCGCTGGGCAACTTCGACGAAGTGATCCAGGCGCTGACGGACAGGGCCTACCGTCCGTTCCTGGAGGCGATCCGCGCCCGCCCCTCGCTCAAGTTGACACTGCACCTCAGTGGGCCGCTCCTTCTGTGGCTGGAGCGTCAGGAGTCCGAGTACCTCGATCTCGTCGGCGACCTGGTCCAGCGCGGCCAAGTGGAACTGCTGCTGGGAGGGTTGTATGAGCCAATACTGGCTGCGCTCCCTCACGACGACCGTGTGACCCAGATCATCTTGATGGGTGAGCACCTGAAGTCTCGCTTCGGGGTCCGTCCTCGGGGTCTGTGGCTGACCGAGCGGGCCTGGGACTCGGCGATCATACCGGCACTCGCGGATGCCGGGGTTGCCTATACCTTCATGGACGATCGAGCCTTTCTGGCCTCCGGATTTGCGGCCGAGCGGCTGCACGACTACTACCTCACCGAGGCTGATGGGCGGACGGTCGCGGTCTTCCCGATCGACAAGGCGCTCCGGTACCTGATCCCCTTCCGCCCGGCGCCCGAGATCGAGGGTCACCTGCGATGGATTGCGAAGGTCGGGGGGCGGCTGGCCATCGCCGCCGATGATGGCGAGAAGTTCGGCGGGTGGCCGGGGACCTCCAAGTGGGTCTACGAGGATGGATGGTTGAAATCCTTCCTGGATCTGCTCGAGGGGGCGTCGGACTGGCTCGTCTCGCAGACCGCCGGGGAGGCGTTGGAGGAGATTCCCCCCGCGGGCCTCTGCTACCTCCCCACCAGCTCATACGTGGAGATGGAGGAGTGGACTCTCGGCCCAGAGGGGGGGCAGCGGTTCTCAGAGCTCAGGTCAAGGCTCGGCGCCGATGCGGACCGCTTCGACGCCTTCATGCGGGGGGGCCATTGGAAACACTTCCTGGTCCGGTATCCAGAGGCCAACAGGGCGCACAAGAAGGGCCTCGCCCTCGGCCGCCTGCTCCCCGCAACCCGTCGGGCCAATCGTGCGCGGGACGAACTCCTTGCCGCCCAGTGTAATGACGCCTACTGGCACGGGATATTCGGAGGGCTTTACCTGCCCCACCTCAGACACGAGATCTGGCGGCGGCTGGCGCGGGCCGAGGCCTGGATCCGCCGTCGCCAGAGGCTGGCGGTCGAAGCCACGGACCTCGACTGCGACGGATTCCCCGAGATCTGGGTCCACGGCAAGAGCTTCTCGGCTCAGGTGCAACCGCACACCGGAGGCCGCCTGGTCGAGTGGACCGATTTCGCGGGAGAGGTCAATCTCCTCAATACCCTGACGCGCCGTCCGGAGGCGTATCACGAGGCCATCCGGCACGCCGCCGTCCAGCCGAGGGGCGAGACGCAGGACGGGATCCCCGGCATCCACGACCTGGCGCGACCGGCTCCGGCCGATCTGGTGAATGCGCTGGCATACGATCCCTGGGAGCGCGCCGGCTTCCTCGATCGCTTTTTCGCCGAAGCCCATCCCGTTGCCTCCTGGACGTCGGGCCGCCTGGATGAGCGAGGGGATTTCGCCGAAGCGACATGGGGGTGGCGGCCGACCACCGGCGGCGTCGCTCTCGACCGGTCCGGACATGTCCGCACCGATTCCGAGAGGAGCCATCCGCTCCAGGTCCAGAAGGAGTATGCCTTCACAGAGAAGCGGCGCCTGACAGTCTCCTACCGCATTCTCAATCAGGGGAGGAGCCTGCTGGTCGTGCGCTTCGGCGTTGAGCTGAACTTCTTCCTTCCGGGCCTGGCCTTCGGCCGCTCTGTCGTGAGCATCGACGGCCGGGATCTGCCGCTTGATCAGCCCGTCGCGGTGGCTGCAGTCGATCGCTTCACGCTGTCCGCCACGGAGATGTCCCATCGCCTGACCGTCAGGCTCGGACAGCAAGCGACAGTGTACGGCCATCTGGTGACGACGGTGTCACAGTCTGAGCAAGGGTATGAACGAACAGTACAAGGGGTGGCCATTATGCCGACCTGGGACCTCTGCCTCGAACCCGGCCAGGGGTGGACGGGCGAGGTCACCGTGCAGCTCACCTGATGCCTGCGCATTCGGCTGCGCCTCGCAGCGACGCGATGTGTCGGATTCCCACGCTCCCGCTGGTCGTTCGCGATGACAGCGTAACAACACTCTGTATACTTGCTAGAGATGAGCGCTGACACCTTCGAAGAGACTCTTGGCTGGCTTAGGACCGGCGGGCTCAGGCTGGCGATCATCGCCGGGGGAGCCTGCTGTTGGTCCACCTTCTCAAGCTTGGCGCAGATCGTGTGGTCCGAGCGGTAGTGGAGGGTGGGGCCGGCAGGGTCGGCGAGCGGGAAAAGCGTGCCCTGACGCTTGCCGGGATGGTGAAGACGGTCGGGACGACGGCAATCGTCGTCATTGCCACGATGATGGGACTTCGGGAGCTCGGGCTGGACATCACTCCCATCATCGCAGGCGCGGGGGTGGTGGGCCTGGCTGTGGGCTTCGGGGCCCAGAGCCTGATCAAGGATGTGATCGCCGGCTTCTTTATCATCCTGGAAGGGCAGTTTGGAGTGGGAGATGTGATCAGGACCGGTGATATCACCGGCCAAGTCGAGCGGCTCAACCTGCGCGTGACGGTCCTTCGCGATCCCCAGACCGGCGCGGCGCACTTCATCCCGAATAGCGAGCTCAAGGTCGTCTCGAACCTGACAAAGGAGTGGTCACGAGTTACGCTGAACGTCGGCGTGACTTACCGTGAGGACATCGATCGGACCGTCGGCGTGCTGAAGCGGGTCGGGCAAGAGATGTCCGTGGATGAGCGGGTAGGTTCGCTGATCCTCGAAGCTCCGGAGGTCCTCGGGATCGAGGCACTCGGCGAGTCCCAGGTCACCCTCCAAGTGATGGTGAAGACACTGCCTCAGAAACAGTGGGAGGTCGCGCGGGAGCTGAGGAGACGGATCAAGGTCGCCTTCGACAAGGAGGGGATCGAAGTCCCCTATCCCCATCGCGTCCACTTGACGCGGATCGAGAGCCTGCCTCCCCCATCCCAGGCCTCTTGACGTGCGTTGAAAGAATCTTGACCCCTTTGAATCCCGGGATTAGAATGGCGAAGCGGTTGCGCGACCTGTTCTGGTGAGGGAGGAGATGATTATGCAGCATGCAATGACCGAGGAGGCCCTCGAGAGCTATCGCAAAACTGTTGAGCAGGATCCCAGGAACGTCGAGGCGAGGTACCAGCTCGCGCTGGGGTATTACCATGCCAGGCGGGTGAAGGAGGCTATCGCCGAGCTGCAGCGGGTGATCATGCTCGATCCCAAGCACGTCGATGCCCACTTCCAGCTCAGCCTCTGGTACTACGGGCGGTGCATGTTCGGGGCCGCCATCGAAGCCGCCCAGAAGGTCCTGACTTTGGACCCCGATAACCCCGGTGCGCACTATCGGATTGCGAGGTCGTATTTCCACTTGGGAAAGCTGGACCTGGCCATCCAGAATTTTCACAAGGTCCTGGCGGCCGATCCCACCCATATCATCTGCCATTACCACCTTGGCATCCTTTATGAGCGGAAGCGGCTGTGGCATGAGGCGATCCGCGAGTTCTCACAGGTTGTGTCGGAGAGCCCGAATGATGCCGCCTCTCATTTTCACTTGGGGCTCGCCTACAAGCGGCTGGGAATCCGCGATCTGGCCATCGGGGAGTTCATGGTGGCCCTCGATCTCGACCCTGAAGACAACGCCTCCCTCGAGCAGCTCCAGAGCCTCCAGGGGTAGCCGGTACCACCCGTAGGCCTCTCCGGGCGCCTCATCTCGCACTCGCCGGTACTGCATGTCCGCAAGCGAGTTACATCGGCACCACGTGAGGTGTCATTGCGAGGGGACGAGCCCCCTCGCCCGTGTCATTGCGAGGAGCCGAGCGACGAAGCAATCCCAGGGCTCGGGGCGGGCTGCGCAATCTCATAAGGCGGGATCGCTGCGGTCGCAATGACAACCTGAGGGGATTGAGCGGGCTCGGTTTGGTAGACGTAACGGGCGGTTGACTCGTGATCGGTTCAATACACTTGCCCATGCGCGGCTATTTCATCGCAGAAGTGAAGGTGGTCCGATGAGCAAGCGAAGCACGCTACACGCCATTGAGCGCACGGCGGGAGCGGTGTTCGGAGAGTGGTTCGGCTGGGAGCTACCGGCTCGGTTCGCTGATCCCACGGTCGAGCATCGCACTGTCCGCAACAGCGTGGGACTGATCGACCTCTCCTACCGCGGGATCCTCGAACTCACTGGCAAAGACCGCGCCCGTTTCCTGAACGGGCTGGTCACGAATGATGTTAAATCCCTGAAGCCGGGAGCGGGGCAGTACGCCGCCATGCTGACCGCCCACGGCAAGCTGGTGGCCGACATGCGGATCTACGCGCTTGCCGACGCCCACTGGCTCGATCTACATGAGGAACTGATTCCGAAGGTGCGTGAGGTCCTAGAGCGGCACCTGATCTCCGACCGGGTGGAGATCCGGGACCGTAGCGCGGAGTTCGCCATGGTCGCACTCCAGGGGCCGGCCAGTGTCGAGATGCTCTCCAGGATGGAGATCGGTGAGGTGAAGGGGCTTGCGGAATACCAGCACCTCGAAACGACAATCGAGGGAGTCACCGTTCGGGTCATGCGAGCCAGCGAAACCGGAGAGGAAGGGTTCGTCGTAGCGGTGCCCATCCCGTCCGGAGCGACGGTCTGGGAGGCGCTGCTAAAGGCTGGTCGCGACGACCAGCTCCGGCCGGTCGGGATGGAGGCTCTCAACATTCTCCGGATCGAGGCCGGCATTCCCTGGTATGGCGCCGACATGGACGAGACGATTCTCCTTCAGGAGGCGGGATTGGAGCGGGCCGCCAATTTCTCCAAAGGGTGCTACCTCGGCCAGGAAACCGTGGCGCGAGTCGCTCATCGAGGGCATGTCAACTGGCATCTGGTCGGCCTGCTGTTCGAAGGAGGCGAGGCGCCTGATGTCGGCACGAAGCTTCTTCACGAGCAGAGAGAGGTTGGCCGGATCACCAGTGCGGTTCGATCACCCGCACTGGACCGCCCCATCGCACTGGGCTATGTCCGCCGCGAGCGGATGGCGCCCGGTACCATCGTGCAACTGCAGACGCAGAAGGGTCCCAGCGCCGCCGAGATCGTTCCACTCCCATTCACCAAGCGGAACTGACCCCCTCCACTCTAAGATCAAGCCCAAGGACAACGCTTCATGAAGATCTATACCAAGACAGGCGATAAGGGCGAGACCGGGCTGATCGGCGGGGCGAGGGTCTTGAAATCCGCGCTTCGAGTCGAGGCCTATGGCGAGGTCGATGAGCTGAACGCGGTCCTCGGCTGCGTCAGGGCCAAGTTGACGGACAACACGATCAGCGCAACCCTTCTGGGGATCCAGCGGGACCTTTTTGCCATCGGCGCGCAGCTTGCCGACCCGAGGGGTCAGGTTGAAAAGAAGGCTGAAAAGGCGGGCGTCAGCGAGGAGCGAGTTCGAGAGCTGGAGGGGATTATCGACAGGTACGAGGCCATGCTGCCTCCGCTCCGCTCCTTCATCCTCCCGGGCGGCACAGAAAGCGGTGCCCTCCTCCACCTGGCAAGAGCGGTTTG
This sequence comes from Methylomirabilis sp. (SeqCode), assembly GCA_041498975.1. Taxonomy (GTDB): domain Bacteria; phylum Methylomirabilota; class Methylomirabilia; order Methylomirabilales; family Methylomirabilaceae; genus Methylomirabilis. The sequence continues at coordinate 18,695 of JBGQJI010000030.1, read as the reverse complement.
CCGGCGGGCGGAGCGGAGAATGGTGGCGCTGTCCCAGGAGACGCCGCTCTCCCCCATCCTCATCGTCTATATCAACCGACTTTCCGACCTCCTCTTCACCCTTGCAAGGGCGGCCAACCGGCAGGCGGGGGTTGAAGAGATTCCCTGGTAAAGGGGGGGAGAGCCTTGTCGATCCTGAAGGTCGCGCGCCTGGGGCATCCGGTCTTGCGGCAGACAGCGCCGCCAGTGGAGCCCGGGGCGATCCAAAGCCCCGAGATTCAGCGTCTCATCGATGACATGGTCGAGACCATGCGGGAGTACGACGGAGTCGGGATCGCAGCCCCTCAGGTCCACGTCTCAAAGCAAATCGCCGTGATTGAGGCAAAGGGGAACCGGCGATATCCTGACGCCCCCGACATCCCGCTGACGGTTCTGATCAATTTCGAGGTCACTCCTCTCGGCCCGGAGCTTGAAGACGACTGGGAGGGTTGTCTCAGCCTGATCGATTTTCGGGGGAGCACCCCCCGCTACCGCCAGGTGCGGGCGAAGGCCCTCGACCGGCAGGGGAGGCCGCTCGAGTTTGTCGCCACCGGCTTTCACGCTCGCGTGCTCCAGCACGAGCGAGACCACCTCCTCGGCAAGGTCTTCATCGATCGCATGCCCAGCTTCGAGACCCTCTCTTATCTTCAGGAATTCGCCCGCTACTGGAGCCAATAGTACCGTTCGAACTTGTTGTGACTCATCGCAGACAGGAGCCCCGCTAAGAACTATCGCTTTCCATGGTGCCGTTCCAACTTGTTCGGATAGATGACAAGGCCTTGCGACGGCGGATCCAGATGCCTTCCGGTCATTGTGATGTTAGGCGGAGAAAGTTGGAACGGCACGAGGCGTCCTCTTTTTCGCCGGCGCCCAGCATGACTCTCTCTCCCACTCTCGCTCCTCATCGCCAACAGCAATGTGAGTCAGCGAGCCCACCTGTTTGCTTTTTCCTGGCCAGCAGACTAGAATCATCATTGCCAGAAGCGAAGGCGTTCATCCGTCATTGCGAGGCTGACACAGTCAGCCGAAGCAATCTCACCGGCCGAAGCAGGCTACAGGAATAACGTCCGAGATTGCTTCCCGGAGTTTACACTGAACACATTCGTTTCCCTTTGTGCAGGCTCCGTGAATGTGCTCGCAATGACAGCACTGGGAATCAGTGATTGAAAGGAATATGGTAGCGCGACAACGGTTTGCGACGATGATGGCCGAGGGCGAGGAGGCGATCAACCTTGCCGAAGCCGCTCTCCTGATCGCCCAGGAAGAGTACCCCGATCTGGATTCCTCGGGCTACCTCGATCGGCTGGATCGAATGGCCGATGCGGTTGACAAGCGCTTGCGGAAGGAAGTAGGTCCCCGCAGCATCCTTCAAGCATTGAACCAGTATGTCTTTGACGACATTCGGTTCAAGGGCAATTCCGAAGATTACTACGATCCGCGAAACAGCTTTCTGAACGAGGTGCTCGATCGGCGGACCGGGATTCCGATCACTCTCTCAACGGTCTATCTGGAAGTGGGATGGCGCCTTGGGATGCCACTTCATGGCGTCGGCTTCCCCGGCCACTTCCTGGTCAAACACTCCTCCCCGGAGGGAGACATTGTCATCGACCCGTTTCATCAGGGCCAGATCCTTACCCAGGAGGATTGCCAAAGTCGGCTGAATCACTCATATGGCGGGCGAGTCCAGTTCCGGCAGAGCTTGCTGGCCGCTGCGACCAAGCGTGAGATCCTGATCAGGATACTGACCAACCTCAAGGGGGTCTACGTGACGGCCAAGGACCACCGCAGGGCGCTGGCGGCAACCGAGCGGATCCTGCTCATCGATCCCGGCCTCAATCGTGAGATTCGGGACCGTGGGGTCCTGCGGATGCAGCTTCACCAAACGTCCCAGGGCATCGCAGACCTTGAGCGCTACTTGACCGTGAACCCCCAGGCAGAAGATGCCGAGGGGGTTCGTGCACGCCTGCGGGAATGGCGCCAGGCCCATGCCAGCTTGAATTAGAGCAAGCCGATAATGAACCGTCATTGCGAGGGAACGAAGTGACCCCTTCGACACTGCTCAGGGCAGGCTCCGCAATCTCAACAGGGTGCTAGGTTCCAAGTGCCGAGTTCCAAGTTCTAAGTAACGTGGAACCTGCAACCCGGAACCTGGAACAGCGAAGCTTGGTCGCTCGCAAAGACAACGCAACCGGAGGCAAGGGCGATGCAACCACAGGTATTCATCAAAGAGCTGGAGGAAGAGAACAATAAGCTGCTGGGCCGCCTGGAGCCCGGCGAAGCGCTTACCGCTGAAAGCGGCGGGAGCCTTGAGATCGATCGCCTGCTGAAGATCGCGCTGAAGAACGAGCTGGAGGCGTTCGAACTATCAGCCCGATGGATCGAGACCACACCGGAGGTGGAGGTGAAGTTAGGTTTCGCTCGACAGGTGGGCGACGAGGCCAAACACTACAAGATGATCGAGGATCGTCTGACAGAGCTGGGCGTTGATCTCAGCGGATTCAATCCGATCGCCAACGGGTATGGGGAGTTATTTCAGTACCTGACCACACTCATCGACACGGTGGAGAGGCTGGCGGCAGGGCAGTTCACCCGGGAAGCGATCGCGCTCGTCAAGAACCGCCAATTCATCGAGCTCTGCGAGGCGAAAGGGGATCAGGTCACTGCCAGGCTGTACCGCGAGGTGATCCAACCGGACGAGACCTACCATCACAAGCTTGGCCGGAGTCTTCTGCTGAAATACGCCTTGACCGACGAGCAGCAGGAGCGGGCAAGAGGGGCGTCCCGCAGGACTCTGGAGCTGGCCGAGGAGCTTTCTGGGCTGGCCTTAAAGAAGGCCGGGATCCATCACGCCCCCGGCTGCTGAAAGACCGATCTCGCCAGAGGCGATCTGGCGGACCAATGGTTCGTCGGCCGGGGGAAACGGGTAGGCGGTGATCTCCGCGGGGGTGATCCAGCGACAGGCCTCACACCCGAGGGGTTGCGGTTCTCCAGCCAGGATGGTGCATCGGTAGAATCGGAGGCGCACCCGGCGTTCGGCATCGTGGTGCTCTGCGGTGGCGATTTGCTCGTGGACGGCGATGGCGAGCCCCAGCTCTTCCATCACCTCCCTGGTCAGGCAGGCCTTAAAGCTCTCGCCGGGCTTCCGCTTGCCGCCGGGGAATTCCCACAACCCGCCCAGGTGGGCGTTGGTACGGCGCTGGGCGATCAGGATCTGGCCCTCTCTTACGATTAGCCCAGCGGCAACCTCGACCGTCGGCCCAACCTCCGGCATTAAGTGCTCTCTTTCTTAAAGGAACGTTTCGATCGACCTGGCCGGCCGCGAAATCTCGGAGTCGGTTCCCACGGATAGGAGGCGCAGATCGGCTGCATCGGACAGGTAGGGCAGGCCGGCTTGCGAGCCGTACAGATGAGAGCACCGAAGTCCATCATGGCCTGGTTGAAATCATACCCTTTCCCCCGGGGGATCAGAGCGGCTGACAGGTCCCAGAGTTGTTTCACGCCCCTGGTGCCCCTGTAGGCGCCGCGGCCCACGAAAACCCGATCCAGCAACCGCCTGACATTGGTGTCGAGGATCGGCGCGTCCTTGCGGAAGGCGAAGCTCATCACCGCGCCGGCGGTGTAGCGGCCGATCCCCTTGAGAGCCTGAAGCTCTTCGAGTGAGTCGGGGATCTTGCCGCCGTGGCGGCGAATAGCCTCATGAGCGATGGCGTGCAGCCGGACCGGCCGGATGTTATACCCGAGGGGCCGCCAGGTGGCCTCGACGTCCCGGACAGAGGCGCTGGCGAGCTCCTCAACCGTGGGATACTTCCGAAGGAACTCTTTATACTTCGGGATGACCCGATCGACTTGCGTCTGTTGGAGCATCACCTCCGAGACCAGGATCTTGTACGGGTCGGAGGTCTTCCGCCACGGAAGGTCGCGCCGATGACGCGCATACCAGCGGAGGAGTCGCTGCTGAAACCTACGCCTGATGGCGGGATGTGGGAAGTGATTATTGCGGGGCGGCATCGGCCGTAGTGTAGTGCGATGCAGGATCGATTTCAATAGCAATCAGCATCAGTAGCTTTCAGCTATCAGCGTTCAGCCATCAGCAAGTCGAAAGCTGAGCGCCGAGCGCTTGGAAGAGAGCGAGGAAATAGATGACGACACAACTGGTGAAACCGGAGCGGTTCTTCCTGGAAAAATTCGGGCTGACGGAGCGGCACCTTGAACGTGGGCTTGGCGCGGCCCTCGGCAAGCAGATCGATTATGCCGACCTCTACTTCGAGTACCGGATCAGCGAAGCCATCTCGCTTGAGGAGGGGATGATCAAACGGGCATCGAAAAACATCAGCCAGGGGGCGGGAGTCCGGGCTCTGGCCGCCGAGAAGACAGGATACGCCTTCTCCGACGAAATCAGCGTGGAGAACCTCGAGCTGGCCGGTTCCCGGGCGAAAGAGATCGCCGAGCGGGCGGGCGCCGGGAACCCTCCGCCGGTCAGAGTCGGGGCCAAGCCTCCCCACGATCTCTATCCGATCCGCATCCCACCGATCGAGATCCCGGTGGAGAGCAAGATCGATCTGCTCCAGCGCATCGATGCCGTCGCCAGGAAGGTAGATCCCCGGATCGCCCAGGTGATGGGTTCGTTCGCCACCGAGTACAAGATCGTCCTGGTCGCGACCTCTGCCGGCGTCATGATCGGCGATATCCAGCCGCTCTCCCGCCTGAACATCACCTGCATCGCGCAGGAGGGTGATAACCGCCAAGTGGGGACATGCGGCGGGGGCGGCCGAGGCGGGTTTGAGTTCTTCCTGGAAGAGGACCGGTTCGAGCGGTATGCAAAGGAGGCGGCCCGCCTAGCCATCGTCAACCTCAGCGCAGCCGATGCCCCGGCCGGGACCATGGACGTGGTCCTCGGCCCGGGGTGGCCAGGAGTCCTATTGCACGAGGCGATCGGCCACGGCCTCGAGGGTGATTTCAACCGGAAGAAAACCTCGGCCTTCACCGACCGGATCGGGCAGCGCGTCGCCTCTGAGCTCGTCACCGTCGTGGACGACGGGACGATACCTCTGCGCCGCGGCTCGCTCAACATGGACGACGAGGGGACGCCCACCGGGCGCACCATCCTAATCGAGCGCGGGATCCTGCGAGGCTACATGCAGGACAGGCTGAATGCGCGCCTGATGGGGATGCAGCCCACCGGCAACGGCCGACGCGAGAGCTACGCCTATCAGCCGATGCCCCGCATGACCAATACCTTCATGCTCCCTGGCGATTCGACGCCGCAGGAGATCATCGCGTCCGTCAAGCGAGGACTGTACGCCGTGACCTTCGGCGGCGGCCAGGTGGACATCACCAGCGGCAAGTTCGTCTTCTCGGCAAGCGAGGCCTACCTGATCGAGAACGGAAAGATCACCCGGCCGGTCAAGGGCGCGACGCTCATCGGGCACGGCCCGGAGGTCCTCACCCGAGTGAGCATGGTGGGAAACGACCTGAAGCTGGACGAGGGGATCGGAACCTGCGGCAAGGACGGTCAGATGGTCCCGGTCGGAGTGGGCCTGCCGACCATCAAGGTCGAGAGGCTTACCGTGGGCGGCACACAGAGCCTGCCCAAGGCGGAGGGCTTCCTCCAATGATCAGCCAGAAGATCGCTGAACAGGTCTTAGAGGAAGCCACGCGGAAAGGCGCCACGGAAGCCGATCTGGCCCTGGTGCAGAACGAGTTGGTCACAGTGCAGGTCAGGTTCGGCGAGGTAGAGACCATCCGCAGCGCCAAGGAGGTCGGGCTCGGGCTGCGCCTGTTCTTCGGCAGGCGGTCGGCCACCAGCTCCACCTCGGACCTCTCCAAAGAGTCGCTCACTCGATTGGTGGAGGATACCGCCGTCCTCGCGAAGGCGACCGCCCACGATGGCTTCTCGGGTCTGCCCTCTGGAGAGGAACTTGCCAAGGGCTTCCCCGAGCTTGACCTGTACGACGCGGAGGGCGAGGTCCTCACAGTCAAGGAGCGGATCGATCGCGCAAAGGAAGCCGAGGCTGCAGCGCTGGCCTACGACAGCAGGATTACCAACTCAGAGGGGGCGGAGTTCGCAAGCAACCTCTACCGGATCATCTACGCAAGCAGCCAAGGCTTCCTGGGTGAATACCGCGGCTCGACCTTCAGCCTGGCCGTGACGCCGATCGCCTTCTCGGACGGAGCGATGCAGCGCGATTACTGGTACTCGTTCACCCGCCACCTGAAAGACCTGGAATCCCCTGAAGCGATCGGGAGGCAGGCGGCCGAGCGCGCGATCAGGCGCCTCGGCGGGGCAAAAGTCAAGACCCAGGAGGTCCCCGTGGTGTTCGATCCCGAGACGGCCGGCAGCCTCATGCGGACCCTTTGCTCCGCGGCTTCCGGCCCCTCGCTCTATCGCGGGGCATCCTTCCTGATCGACAGGCTGGGGGATCGGATCGCCGCAGAGATCGTCTCCGTGTACGATGACGGGACCATCCCGCGACATTTGGGTTCAAAGCCGTTCGATGGCGAAGGGCTGCCGACTCGCCGGAACGCCATCGTCGAAAACGGCGTCCTGCGCAACTACCTTCTCGACACCTACTCCGCCAGGAAGCTCAAGCTCGCCCCGACCGGCAGCGCGGTGCGGGGCATTGGCGATGTCCCGACCGTCGGGCCGACCAACTTCTTCCTGCGAGCCGGCCCGCACGATCCGGCCGACATCATCCGGTCGGTAGAAGAGGGGCTCTACGTCACCGAGCTGATCGGCCCCGGTGTGAACCTCGTCACAGGCGATTACTCCCGGGGCGCCGTGGGGTTCTGGATCGACAAAGGAGTGCTGACCTATCCGGTGGAGGAAATCACCGTGGCCGGCAACCTGAAGGAGATGCTGCTCGGGATCGAAATGATCGGCAACGACCTGACCTTCCGCAACAGCGTCGTCGCCCCGACAATCAAAATTCGCCGCATGACCATCGCCGGCCACTAACCCAAACGCACCGCTTTAGTCCCTATCGTCATTGCGAGCGCCCAACGGGCGCGCGGCAACCTCATCTCTCAATTACATCCTACCGTATTAGCAGAATCCGATCCCTCGATCTGCTTTCCCCCTACGGTCTCCCGGGTCAGGGAGGCATTCGTGATTCCTCTTGTTTTATCTTGGAAGTCCATCTATTCTCATAATAAGGAGGAGAAACGGCATGGGAAAGAAACAAACCGTCAGTGTGGTCTTAGATGCTGAGGTGGCAGAAGCCCTGAGAGCGGAAGCCGAGGGGCGGGACCGGAGCATGAGCTGGATTGTGAACCGCCTCCTGGCGGCTGCTCTCCAGCAGCCCCGCCGGATCGCTCTTGAGGAAGTGCTACCCGAAGACCCCGACTGGAAGATCATCCAGGCGCGCCGCCGCGAGCCTTTGGCCAACTTTGACACTTATCACCGCGAGCGGCTGAAAAAGAGCGGGCTGCGAAAGAGAGCAGTCGGTGACTGAGGTCTACAGGGTCCGCTTCCGCAGCCGCTCTGCCCGCAAAGAACTGGATGGCCTGGACGATGAAACGTATCTTCGTATCGTGGCGGCGATCCACGGCCTTCGGGAAAACCCACACTCGCCAGGGACGAAAAAACTCACCGGGCGGGAGGGCTACCGCATTCGGATAGGCGACTACCGGGTCCTTTACACCGTGGATGACAAAGCCAAGGAGGTACGGATTGAAGCAGTGCGCAAGCGTGATGAGCGGACGTATGGCTGACAGGGAGCGCACGAACGCGCGGAGATCATCCAGTCGGTGGAGGAGGGTCTCTACGTCACCGAGCTGATCGGCCCCAGCGTGGACCTACTACGAATGCGCTGGATTCTGTTACATCGTCATTGCGAGCGGCTGAAAGGAGCGCGGCAATCTCGCCGCGCCTAAGATCGCTTCGGTCACATCGCTCGCTCGCGACGACGCATAACTTTGTGCGTTCGTATTAGTCACAAGCGATTACACCCGAGGGGCGTTGGGACTCTGGATCGACAAAGGAGAGGTGACTTATCCGGTAGAAGAGATCACCGTGGCGGGCAGACTCAAGGAGATGCTGCTCGGGATCGAAATGATCGGCAACGACCTGACCTTCCGCAACAGCGTCGTCGGACCGACCATCAAGATCCGCCGCATGACCGTCGCCGGCCACTAGTGCCGTCCCAACAATTTACGCCAAAATGGTGAGGCTAGTGCCGTTCCAACGTTATCCGCCTACCGTAACAATGACCCGCAGGCATCTGGATCGGCGGTCGCAACGCCTTGTCATTGGTCCGAACAAATTGGAGCGGCACGAGGGAAAACGATAGTTCTTAGCAGGGCTCCTGTCGGCGATCAGCCGCAAGAAGTTGGAACGGCATTGGCAAAACGACCCCTCCCGCTGCTGGTGGAGTCGCATCAGGCAAAGGGGATAGTCTCGGAACCCGTCGAATGGCGGCGCACCGATAATGACCGGTGTTGGTTATTTTTCTGGGGTTCCCTCCGTCTGCCAGCCCCGCTGGATGACCTTGATCTTTGTGGCGATGGAGGGTCCATCCGTCTGAATCTTGCACTCCTCGCTGACGACATCCCCGACTTGAATGCCCTTCAGCCCTTTCAGGGGCTGCCCTTCTTCATCAAAGAGTGTGGCGCCTTTCCCCATCACCAGCTTGAGGTGACGGCCTTTGTCCACCAGTTCAAGGGTCCCCTGGGCCGGGTTTATCTTCACTACCTTCCCGGTTGACTTGTGGATCTCGGCATAGGCTGTGGCGCCCATCTGCAGCGCCAAGAGCAACGTAACCGCTACCGAGGACAACGCCTTTTTCATGGTGTTCCCTCCTCCTGTAGAAACCTCCCCTTGCCTCGGTGCCTCTTCTACTATCTGGCACCCTCCCCTCGCCCCTTGTACCGCTGCTTTAAACCATCGGGGACCCAAGACCGTCGAAAGCAGCTCTCCGCGAGATTTCACTCACCCTCAGCGACCGGCAGACTCTGTCCGGTCGCCTATTGCAAGACCGGCCAGCCCCGAGCGATCATGCAATTACGGTAGATGGTTTCGTAGTCTTGCGAGGCCGCCCCCGCGCCGCTCGCGGCTCCGGTCGCGGCCCCCACGACAGCCCCAGCGGCGGCCCCTGTACCAGGCCGGCCGCCGATCCACCCGAGCAAGGTTCCAACGATTGCGCCCCACAGGCCGCCGCCCACGGCTCCGGTTCCCACCCGCTCTGATCGACCCTGCTCACTTGCCAGGGCCCCACACTCTGCGAGGTCGCGCTCGTACTTAGCCTGGTCGCGAATCATCGCCGGGTCGATCACGGGGCGGTAGGGTCGCGCGCAGGAGGAGATGAGAGTCGCCAGAATCAGAAGCGCACAGATCCAACCCTTCATAATAAAGCTGCCTTCCTCTGCCCTGCCCTACCCGTAGGGACAGCAAACACATTAAGGCATTGCGTCCGGTGCTTCCGGGGATCCCAATCTTGTTGATGATGGTTTCCTGCGAGAGTCTGGCCTGCTGGAGTCGCCCAAGACTAGCCCAACATCGTTCAAATGGTATTATACGCCTTTAACGTATAGATCACTCGCTTGCCTGTAACTTTTCCTTCAATCGCTTCCAGGTAACCGTTGCGACAGGGAATCCACCCGCTTGCGCGACGCAGCTTCACGGCGCCGGGCGATTCCACTGCGAATACCTGCCGGCTGTGGCCCAACTGCACGATGGCACGGGCGCCGTCCACAAGGATGCGGCTGGCTCGCTGGCCATCAAACGCCAATGCCGGAAACCTGACCTGTATTTGTTCCACTTCACCTTCCACTTCTGTGGTGACGCGGACCTGCGTGGGAGTCAGTTCGTAGTGTTCAACGACGGCCTTCACGGTCGGCCGGTTGAGTTCGTAGCGAACCGAAAACCGAACACTCTGCGGCGTTGCGTCCTGCACGGTCAGGCGCGCTTCCCTGACTTCTCCCTGTCCCAAGCCAGCCAATGATTGCCATTGTTCCCCTTCACGCCAGGCAATTCCAACCGCCAACGGCCCATCCTTGATCGCGCTGCCGTCTGTTGGCCCAACGAGCGCCTCCACGCCGGTTCGATGAACGCGAATCAGTCCGGTGCTGTTGTACTCCGGGTCCGCTGCGGTATCCAATTCCAGATACAAGCCGCTTGCATTCGCGATGACTTTGTGAAATTCGGGCAGTTGCATTACAAAGCCACCGACTTCAGCGGGACTTGGGCCTTCGGCGATGGCGTCGTCGGAAAAGAGCCATGCGCTCGCCAGCATGCTCGCCGCAAGCAAATTGTACTGCGAGTGAAAAGAATAGCGCTCATAGCCATGGCGCGCCGCCGGATCAAAGCGGTTCTTGACGATCCACAACTCACCCGAGGGCCGGATCCATCTTCGGATCGATTGCAAGGCCAGGTGCGCAGCGCGCTTGTGCGCTTGTGCCGCGACAGTGTCGCCCTCACGCTGCTTGCGCGTCGCCCAGATTTCGTATGTGACACTCTGTTGCGCCTCGTTCCATTGATGCTGAGCACTGCGCCCGCCAGCGGGCAATTCGCCGATGGGTGATTGCATCAATAGTGAAGTCCAGGCGGCGCGCTCTAACAACTCAGTCAATTCCTCCCGATATTCTCCCTCGTAGCCGCGATGCAGGATGGCGGCCAGGAAGTGACGCGGAAAATGGTCATAGACCATCGGCACATTCGGGTCCCGATAGAGCCCTTCCGAAGTGAACTTAGGCAACTGGAGTTTCAGGTACCTATTGACGAAGGCGGGGTCAGTGAAGTTGTTTTGCTGGCGCAGAAATTCCCCTGCCAGCGCCACCACGTTCCAGTTGTGAAGGTTCAGATAGCCTTTATAGGCGCGGTACGGGTCAATCGCCCGCAACAATTCTTCCCAACGGTTTCGTCGCTCCTTCGGGACACGGTCGCGCAAATGCTCGTAAGCCAGCATGGCGGGAAACGTGAAAAAGTTGCCGTGTTGATCGGCAGCTTTCGCCTCGGCGAGTTGCTGCAGCGCGGAGTCCAGCGCTGAAGCGGCGCTGTCCAGGAGGTTGGTCTGCTTGCCGCTAACAATGAGCGCGGTCGCGGCCCATGCGTAACACGGCGTGCTATACTGCACTTCTTTCCTGGCAAATGGGTCGATGATCCGTCCATCGCTCTCCTGAAACCGCTTGAAGAAATTGACGATGCCACCGACCACAGCCAGGTAGTCTTCACGGCTCAAGCCGGTTGGCTTGACGCTCGTCGCGGCGAGCTTCTCGCGCACCTGGCCGACCACTGCCGCCAGGGGATAGGCGTCAAGCGAATCGGCATTGGCCGGGCTGACTAATGCGACGAATCCAACCGCCAAGAAGAGGTTCCAGGTCCGGCTGATGTTGTTCTTTCCCATGACCGGCATTTCAAGTTGTGGCGTTAGGGTATTCAAGCGTCAACCTCCTTGGCCAATCTACTTACCCAACCAGGCCCATCACCCCAAGAGGGGCTCAGCAAGCAGCGCCCCTAGGATTCGGATGGCGCAATCATGGACAACCCAGTCGCCCGCACGATCTCCTGAAAGGCCTCCATTCGATGGCAGACTTGCCCGATCTGCTCTACCGCTAACAAGGAGGGGATCAACGTCATACTTTTTGATCTCTTCGGACCGCATTGCCTGTAACCCTCCCTCTACGTCTACCTTGGAATAAGCAGGCTCAGCGGCCTGGTCCCGTCGCCCCGGCCGACCGGAGCGACTGTTCCTGGCGGTCGGCGGCCTGAAACTCGCGCTGGGCCTCTGCCGATCGTCCCTGTCGTTGCAGCAGCCTCCCCAGGGCGCGATGCGCCAATGGGTACTGCGGCTTGAGGCGCAGCGCCGCCTCCAATTCCTGCTGAGCTTCGGGCAGCCTCCCGGTTGTCACATAAATGTTCCCGAGGGTGAAATGCGCCTCAGCATCGCCAGGCCGCAGTTGGATGGCGGTCAACAGCAGCTCCTCAGCCTCCCTAGGGCGAGCCTGTTGCACGAGAACCACGCCGAGGAGGTAGAGGGCATCGGGGTCTCGAGGTCTGAGGCTGAGGGCGGCTTTGAGGGCGGACTCGGCGGCGGCGAGAAACCCTCGCTGGGCATACATCTTTCCCAGGTCGAGCTGCACCTCAGGAAGGTCCGGCCTCAAGCTCGCGGCTGCCTCCATCTCCCGCAGGGCATCCTCCCGTCGTCCCTTATGCGAATAGACGAGTGCCAGGTTTCGCCTGATGAAGAAAATGTTTGGGAGGCGCTGCCGGGCCGTCTCCAGCGTCGCCTGGGCCTCATCGAGAGAGCCCAGGCGAAAGAATCCCTCCGCAAGCTCGCTGGACTCGGTTGCACGGAGGAAGCGGACTCCGGCGACCTCGCGGAACTCCCTCAAGGCCTCGGAGGGCCTTCCCTGCCGGAGGGCGAGGAAGCCGAGGTTGAGGTGCGCCCGGTCATAGTGCCTGTCACCTTTCTCAACCATCCGGTACACGCGAATCGCCTCGTCGATCTGCCCCTGCCTTTCGAACACCACACCAAGGCCGGTGAGCGCCTTGCCATAATTGGGATAGACCTGCAGGCTTCGCTCGTACTCCCGACCGGCGCCGGGAAGATCCCCACGCTTCAACAGGATGTCTGCCAACACAGCATGAGCGGGCGCGCTATCCGGACTGGTCCGGACCGTGGCGGCGAAGAGCGCGGCGTTGCTCCGCCAATCCCAGTTCCGGACCACCGTCCGCTCTGTGTAGCCAAGGAGGAGCAGCCCGAAGGCGGCAGCTACCGGGAGGCCCCAGCGAGGCCGGGCGGTTAGGGTCGTCACTGCGACAGCAAGGAAGAGGCAAAAGCCGAGAGAGGGGAGGTAGAGCACCCGCTCGGCCATGATCGTCCCGATCGGGAACAAGAGGTTCGAGACCGGAAGGATCGTAACGACAAGGATGGCAATAGCGCAGCTGATTACCGGCCGCCTGCGCCAGCTCCAGCCCGCAAGGCCGAGCATCAGAAGGAACGCCATCAGCGAGACCAGAACGGCCGGCTCCAGGGCAGACCTGCTGAGCGGGATCTGGTTGTAGGAATAGTCGGCCGAAAGGCGCACGGGCACGAGGAGGAGCCAGAGGTACTTGCCCAGGATCTTGATCGCGGTCAGGGAACGAGTCCACGGGTCGGTATAGATCAGCGGATTCGTCAACCACCCAGCCAGCGTACTCAAGAGGCCGCCAAGGACGAAGAACCGGGCCACGAGGTACCCGGCGAGCGGGAGGAGATACCAGACGTAAGCGCGCCGACATTTGTCCCAGACGGTCCGGCCCAGCGACACGCCTCTATCGGAGGTGCGGAGCAGGTCGGTCATGACGAGGAGGCCGAGGAGGATGACAGCATGTTCCTTTGTGAAGATTGCCAGCCCGAAGGCCGCTATCGAGGCAACGAGCCAGCAAGTCTTGGCGCGAGCGGGCGGCTGATCCCATTTCAGATACCAGTACCAGCTCAGCAACAGGAAGGCGTTCGCCAGCAGCTCGGCCCGGCCCACGGTGTTCGCCACCGCCTCGGTGTGGATCGGGTGCAGGGCGAAGGCGGCCGCTGTGGCGAACGCCAGGCCCCGCGCATTGAAGAGCGCCACGGTAAGGCGATAGACAAGGGCGGAGTTACCCGCGTGGATCAGGACGTTGACGAGATGGTACGTGAAGGGCGCGAGTCCCGCCGCAGCGTAGTTCAACGCGTACGAGAAAATGATCAGCGGACGATAGGCCAGGTCCTGCCTTTCCGGCCAGTAGCCAGAAGCAAAGACGGCGGGCAGGTCTGAGAGGTTGCGGATCGCCGAATTTTCCCAGATCATGGTCACATCGTCGAAGGCAAACCCATTCCAGAGCGAGTTCCCGAAGGCCAGAAAGGCGAGCGCTGCGACGGCACAGGCCGCAAGGAGGTCCGTGCGCCGTCGCGGAAGCCACGAGGCGAGCAGATCGGGGTGTGATTGAAGCGCGGCCGTCGCCGGATCTTTAGGCGTTCCGGCGGCTGCAACCGAGCGCGGCTGTCCCTCCGCTGGTTCGGCGCGGCCCCGCCTTCGCATCCGGCGCCAGATCTGCATTGCGTTCATCTTCTTGCCTCACCAAGCGCGCCGCGAGATGAGCGCAGCGCGAAAACTGGAACAAACGCAATGAATGCTTGCTCTCTTGTCATCGCCCAGAAAATCCCCCCGCGTCATTGCGAGGAGCGAGACCCCTCGCCGCTGCTCTGGGCAGGCCCGCTTCGACCCTTCGGCTACGCTCAGGGCTCAGCGCAGGCCCTTCGAGTGTCCTCAGGACAGGCTCCGACTGGGCTCAGGACATGCTCCGGAATCTCAACAAAGGCAGACAGCGTACTGCGTGCCGGAAGAAAGACCTGTTTGTCTCTTGAAGATCTCGTACGCATTCCCAAGGGACGCCCTGGGAAACCTGGGGAGCGAGGACCGTCTTCCACTGGGGGCTGCGATCCCGGGCTGAAGATCGGTCCTCCCTTCTCGCCCCGCTCGTGGAGATCGGAGAGAAGGCCCTGACTGGCGGTGAGCTGGGATTAGCCTGTGTCCATCGTGCGTTTCTTCTATCATAGCCTCTTGTAGGCGTCAAGTAGGGGAGCGACCAGTGGTTGAGGGGCGGAGGCCGATTTTGCTCTGATCCGGATACGGGGGCGTGGCCCAGGTCCCGACCCGGAGGTTCTCGTGTGACCGCATTCCGTTTGTTGCCGCGTCTTCGTCTATGGTAAGGTGGCGGCGGCAACCAGCGATAGGGCGCGAGCCGGACCAGCGGCTTTGGCGGAGCAAAGGGAAAACGAGTGTCCAGCGACATCCTTCGAGAAATGGTATCGGCGATCGGGCGCATGCGCTCTGACCCGATGAACCCAGAGAGGGTCGAGGAGGTGGCCTCGCGCCTCGAAGACCACCTGGCAGAGTTGGAGTTGCTGCAGACGCGCGCCGTCCCAGACGCTATTGAACCCGCGTGTGAGGCCACCCCTGTGGGCCCGTCCAGACTCGCTGCTTCCGCTGATACTATCGCCCCCGGTGCCGGACTCGACTCAACGGCCAAGGGACCTGCACACGTCCCCGATGAGATGCGATCAGCATCAGATGAGGGCGCTCAAACGGGCGTGGTCGCACCGCTTTCAGTTGCCGGGGTGACACAGGGACCGCCAATGACGTTGACGGTGGCGCTTCGGCTGCTTCGCACTGGACGTCTTTCCCCCATCGAGCTGGTGGAGCGGCGCCTCGATCGAATCCGACGAGCGGAAGAGCTGAATGTGTTCATCTCGGTATTCGAGGAGCAGGCCCGCAGGGAGGCCCAGGCCGCTCTTGAGGCGCTTAAGTCACGTTCGGACGGCCTGCTGACGGGTATCCCCATCGCCATCAAAGACCTGATGCAGGTGCGAGGCTACGCCATGACAGGCGGCAGCCGGGCCCTCGACGAAGCTCCCAGCTCCACCGACGCGGAGGTGGTCACGCGCCTCAGGGACGCCGGAGCAGTCATCCTGGGTGCCGTGAACCTGCACGAGCTGGCTTACGGGGTCACCTCCGAGAACCCCCACTTCGGGGCAGTGAAAAATCCAAGGCGACCGGAGCATATGGCGGGAGGGTCGAGTGGGGGTTCGGCGGCTGCGGTGGCGGCACATCTCGCGCTCGGCGCGGTCGGCACCGACACCGGAGGGTCCATTCGCATCCCCGCGGCCGCCTGCGGAGTGGTGGGCCTGAAGCCGACGTACGGGCGTGTCTCGCGACGGGGCGTGCTGCCGCTGTCCTGGAGCCTCGATCATGTGGGGCCGCTGGCCTTCACCTGCGCCGATGCAGCCGTGCTGCTGGCTGTGATGGCGGACGGTCCTTCCGAGCAGGAGAGAGCCTTCGCACGCGTCCTGGCAGGACGGCCCCTCGCCCCTGGGGAGGAGTACGTTCTCGGCCCGGGACTGACAGCGGCCGCCTGGTTGGCGCAGGCCATCGCTGGCGACGTTGATGGCGCGACCTGCGAGCTTGACGATGGGAGGCAGAACATCTGCCGGCCGGACATGTCCATGGCAAGGGTCAGGGAGGTGCTGGCCGGGCTTCGGGTCGGCACGCCCCCCGACGAGTGGCTTCATCCGGTTCAGGACGACGTGGCGAGCGCTTGGCGGGCGGCACTCGAGCGGCTGAGGGAGGCTGGCGCGCCCATCTCGGTCATCGAGCCTCCTCCTATGTCAGTCATCCGTGCCGCCCAGTTCGTGGTGCTTCATACAGAGGCGGCGGCATTTCACCGCACCCGCCTGCGCCGGCACCCGGACAAACTTGGCCCGGACGTGCGGCTGCGGCTGCAGTTCGGCGAGTGTTTGCTGGCGGTGGACTACGTGCAGGGCCAGCGGATGCGCTCCCAGGTAGCGGATGGCTTCTTGCGCCTGTTCGAGCGTGTCGATGTCCTGGTGCTGCCGGCCCTTCCCCTGGCCGCACCCACCCTGGGAGCCCGTCTGGTCGCGTTTGGAGTCCAGAAGGAGCCCGTGCATCGGGCTCTCACCCGCTACACCGCCGCGTTCAACCAGAGCGGCCTCCCCGCCCTTGTCGTTCCGGTTGGCACGGACGGCCGAGGCCTGCCCCTGGCCGTTCAGATCGCGGGCCGCCCCTATGCTGAACTAGACATCCTAAGGGTTGGGATCGCCATTGAAGCGTTAGGCTGCCTGCCCTGACCGCATGCGGCCGCCCGACAATAGCACATCTCTTCCCAAGTCCGTCCTCAGCTTTTTCGAGCGCTGAGGAGGGCGGCAATCGCGCCCCCCAAGCCAAGCAGCGAGGCAACCGTCTTGACCAGCCAGCCCAGGACCGGCACCCAGCCGATCACCCAGAGGATGATCATCCCCCAGAAGGCCTCCCAGATCATGGGTTGGTCGGGTCTCTTCAGCGCCGTGGCGATCTTCTTCCCGATAAGCTGGGCGACCGCAATGTAGCCTACCAGGAACGCGCAGACGACAATGAAAATCTCCAGCGGTATCAGGACGATCCCTACCACCGAAACCGCCAGGAATATCGCGAGGGGAACGATCAGCAGCATTCCCAGTAGCCCCCACAGGCTTACCCTCAGCGGAGTGTCCTCCACCGCCGCAGAGATGAGGCCGACCGCTTTCGGAAACACTGCAACAATTACCAGTCCCAGGGCGAGAAAGCCGACAAAAGCGACGAAAGAGATGACGCCAAACACCCAGCGCAGCTCTTCCCAGCTCGGCCAGGACACAGACCTGAGAACCGAAGACATGCCAGGAATATTCACCTCAGTAAGATCGCCGCGAACGACCGCCCCTTCCGCCTTGTCGATTGCTCCCCCTACCGAGACGACATTCCGGCCCACCACGGCCTTCGAGCCCAGGATGACCGAGCCGGCAACCGCTACCGCATCATGCTCAACCACCCCGTCCACCGTGACATTTCCGCCAATAGCCACTGCGTCCCGTACGCGCATCCCTTCCTCAACCACGATGTCGCTCCAGAATTTGACGATGGTCCTGGCTTCTGCTCCAGCCAGAGACCGAACCCCCAGGACCAACCCCACAAGCAGCAATGTCGCAAGCCACTTTTTCATGTTGGGACCCTCTTCCCTTCAGCGGTTCATCCTACGTGCCCTGTCTTATGGGTAGCGACGCCTGGCGCCCCACCCTGTAACTTCCAATGAGATCGGAGCGAGTATCCCTTCAACCCTCAGGCCTTCCTCATCCGGCCGCCTTTGCGCGTTCCCTTTCGAAGAGCGCCGCGAGATCTGATGGGATGGGGCGGGGTCGCCAGTCCGGTCCGATGGCGACGCAGGTGACGGTCCCGCTGGCGAGCCGGACCCCTTCGCCCATACGCTCGATCCGGAATCCGAAGCGAACTGTTGATCTGCCCAGTTCGGCGACCCAGACCATGACGCTTAACAGGTCATCGTAGCGCCCCGGCGACTCGTACCGGACGGCCACTTCGCCGATGGGCCAGCCGCCGTTGGGGCTCCGGTAAAACTCGGCAGGCGACAGTCCCAGGGATCGGAGGTACTCATCAAGGGCCGCCTTGACATACTCCAGGTAACTGGCGAAATAGACCACCCCGTACGGATCTGTCTCTCCAAATCTCACCCGCACCTCGATCTTGTGCACACCCTCCCTCCCCTCGGCCACCGGTCAGCTGTCATGATAGGTCAGTCCAGCACGGTCAACAACAGCATCAGTAGCAGCATCAGTCCAACACCTGTCCCCATTGCGAGAAGCTGCGCGACCGACTTGAACAGTTCCAGCGCTTTGTTGAGTTCGGGTAATAGGTCAGACCCGACAACATAAATGAAGCCGCCCGCTGTAAACGGTAACATCGGTGCGGAGAAGCTCTCGACATTGGACCCGACCAAGAGGGAAATGGAGGCCCCCACTATGGCAAGAGGGGGCCGATCGGCAGTATCCTACTCCAGACGTCCGGCCATTGAAAGCGATACCTCGCCGGAAACCTCACCGCCGCACCCTCCCATGGGCGGCCAGAGGAACCCCTCGAGAACATCAGCCATGCTGGGTTTTTCGCGCCTGGATCCTCTCTGGAACCCCCTCTTTCTTTCCCGACGAAGTGATCGGACGGTGCGTTCGACCGGATGGGCC
Source organism: Methylomirabilis sp. (SeqCode) (assembly GCA_041498975.1). Taxonomy (GTDB): domain Bacteria; phylum Methylomirabilota; class Methylomirabilia; order Methylomirabilales; family Methylomirabilaceae; genus Methylomirabilis. Next base: position 162 of record JBGQJI010000030.1, on the reverse strand, counting down.
GGGGGTTGGCGCGTATCGGCGCGGAGGTCTTCCTTGAGGAGATCTTCGCGGGAATCGCGGTCGCGGATCACTACAGGCGAGATTCCTTGTTCAAGATGAGGCGGGATGAGCGTGACTGCTACTTCCGCTCACATTTTCCTGAAATACTTGGCGATCTCTCCT
>JBGQJI010000029.1:0-24449 GCA_041498975.1 Methylomirabilis sp. (SeqCode) | reverse complement strand
AGCGACTCTGCACCCCCATGCCCCCCCGCCTCCGGGCGGAGGTCTGTGACGCGCAGGCGATCCTCCAGGAGGCCATGGGCACCCCGGTCACGACCTTCGCCTACCCCTACGGGCGCTCCGACGCGCGCTCCCGCGCCCTCGTGCGCGAGCACTTCGCCTGCGCCTGCTCCGACCGGCTCGGCCTGGTCACCGTACGGAGCGACCCCTACGCCCTCGAGCGCGTGGACGCCTACTACCTCCGGACCGAGCGGCGCTTCGGGCTGCTGCCGACGCGTCTGTTCCCCTGGTACCTCAGGGCGCGCAGCATCCCCCGGCGGCTCCGCCGGGCCGTGTCCCTCGGAGTCCTCAGCGCGCGATGATGGAGCGACCGCTGCGCTTCTGTATGGTCACGACGTTCTCTCCGCCTCGGGAAGTCTCGGAGCGTGCCACGCGGGCCTCCCAGCGTGCGCTCACGGTTCTGCCGAAGCACAGGATCGGAGCGCAAGAGCCTGTCAAGGGTTGGAATGTCTGAAGGAGTGGAATCTATGGGGGGCAAAGGACGAGGAGGCGGTGGCTGGCTTGCTACGGTGTAATGGCCTGTGTCTGGTCCGCCGCGTAGCTGCCCATCGGTCAGTCTCGGGCCGAAGCACAAGAAGGGCTCTCCGGACTCTCCTTGAGTTCAGCCGCCAGATGTGCGACAGGATCCGGGCCTAGGATGGGACCGTTCAGTTTCCTGCGGCGTAACCCTCTCCAACGCGACACCTTCCTTCTGCTTGCCCTCCAGACGTTTTATAAGCTGGGCGGCCTTGTTCTACTCATGGTTCTCTCCCGCCGCCTACTGGCCGAAGAGATCGGTGTCTATTTCTTTGCCGTCTCCTTTGCCGAATCCTTCCTTGTCCTGGCCAGCTTTCAACTTAATTCGGTGATGATGCGGCGGGTGGCTGCCGACCCGGCTCATGCCTCATCCCACCTGGCTCCGCTGCTGGGCTTCCGACTGTTGGGTAGTCCTGTGTACCTCCTTTGTGTGTCTGCTGCCGCGTTCGCGTTTACTGGGGGAATTTGGCGAGTGGTCCTGGTTGTGGCCCTCACTGCACTGCTCGAAAATATCCACTTTTCCTTCGGCACCTTCTTGACTGCGATGGGAAAGGTCGTCTACAACGTCTGGATTGGCGGGGCAGTGGAGGTTTTCTTCATGTCTGTCTTTCTCCTGGGCATGTGGTGGATGCCCTCGCTCAATGTGCTTTTGGGGGCAAATCTTCTGCGCTCCATCTGCCTGTTAGGGGCGGGCGTTTTCATAACCCGCTTCTGGCTGTGCCCGCTGCAGGTGTCGTGGGATACCATCTTTATAAGAGAGGGAGTTCCGTTCCTTCTCACCTTCCTTCTTGCCGTGCTTGGAGAGAAGATCGATACGCTGCTCCTTGGCTTCCTGACCGACTACGAAACCGTTGGCCGTTACCACATGGGCCTCAGGATCGTGTTCGCTGCCTCTTTTATTCCCACGGTGGTTGGTCAGGTGTTCTTCCCCCAGTTGGCTGCCCACGGCCAGAGTCCAGCGAACCGGCGTGCCATCCTTCGCAGGGCCGTGTTTCTCCTGGGCCTGGGCTTACTTGCGATGGGGGTGGCTTTCCTTCTCGCTTCGCCTCTGACAGCGGTGTTGTACGGCTCCGTCTCGGGCACAGTGACTCCGCTCCTTCGTCCACTGACGCTCTTGTTCCCTCTCAGCTTCCTCAACATCTTCCTTTCTGTGACTCTGCAGGCTTTGTATCAGGAGAAGAAAGTGCTCCGGTCCTTGGCCATCGGTACAGGCACGAGCGTCCTGGCCAATTGCGTGCTTATCCCTCTCGTGGGGGTCTATGGAGCCGTCTACGCAAGGATCCTGTCTGCGCTGATACGGGTGGGAATTCTGACGTGGTATCTCCGGCACCTGTTCTCGCAGCCAGAAGCCCCGGCCCCCCAGCGATATGAAAGAGACGAGCTCACCCTGCCTGCGTCGAGCCAGTGGTGAACAGTTCCTCGGCCTCGGCCCCTCGCCCGGGGAAGGTAGCTTGCCGAATGGGTCTGTTCATACACCTTTCAACGTGACCTCGATCCAGGCCTTCACTGCCCGCCATCGTCCTCCACGCGCATCGATCAAGAGAAATTTAACGTATCGTTCGAGCATCTTCGGTACCACGGTGTCCCGAAAGAGCAATCGACCGGTTGGCATGAGGGCCCGGATCGATCCGGGCGGTCGCAACCGGTCGAGGATGTCCGGACGCACGGGAGCATCCATGAGCGCGTGCACGAAGTGGAGGCAGTAGAAGAGCGCACGTTGGCACCGACATCGGTTGGTGAGGGCAATGAGGCGATCCCAGTCGATCCGTTCTGCGTCGCGCCTGAGAACCAGGAAGAGATCGCAAAGGAGCAGCAGCCCGTCGAACATATGGTGGAACGCGAAATGGACACTGAGGAAGAGGAGAAGAATCTCCCCCTTGAGGACCGGTATGTCGCAATCCCCGAGGCGAATATGATCAGGGGTGTCCCATGTCTCGTACTCAGTGAAAAGAGAGCGTGGCTCCCATGAAGTCATCAGCGTATCCCAATGGAGGTCCACCGTTATGGCTCGGGGCCCCTCCGTATCGAACTCGACCTCTCCGAAAATCCGTCGCTGATCAGACTCCTTGGTTGCATGCCGGAGCTGAAATCCTAACTCTGCCAGAGCCGCCTTTGCCGACTCGTAGGCCTCCGGCCGTATGAGGAGGTCGATGTCGCCATAGGGACGTAGCCCGTCCTGAGGGTACAGCGCCTTCGAGAGAGCCTCACCCTTCAGGAGGATAAACGGGACCCGCCGGCCATCGAAGGCCGCCGCGATCGCCACCAGAGCCTTCTGATGGTAGAGGGCGCGGGCAACCGCATGGAGACGGCGGTCGTCCCACTCTTCGCGCACCTTGGCCGGGATGCCACCGAAGTGGGACCGGCGGAGGCCATAGGACAGGAGTGGCTCGAGTCGATGGTGGCGCGCCAACCGTAGAAGGAAGGTCCAATCGAGCGAGGACGGGAAGTCCTCGGTAGGACTGGGGCCCGCTGAAAGGGCAGCACGTGCCAGCGTAAGGAGCGCGGCTCCCTCTCGGGGGATGTTCAGACTAGAGAACATCGACTCGAAGGGGGAGCTCCCGTCAACACGATGGAGGTGAAAATCTTTCTCAAGGAGGATCCCATCTCATGGAACGGGAGGCCTGGTGAATCCTGCCGATACGGTTGAGGGCGTAAGACGAGCACCGCTCGCACGCGAGACTGTGCTGGAATTCTTGCAGAACTCTCCTACTAGCAGGAGATTCGTAAGATCGGGCTGCGCGCAGACGAGCGGTCCGTTGAATATTGACGCCATATTCAAGCGCCTTCGATGCCGGAACTCTCGAAGCTGTCCGACCCTCTCTTCCATCGTCCCCACAGCCGAGGTCACCGCCGTCAGATCGAACAACTCGCTCAGCTATTCCAGCCTACAACGCCGCTTTCAGCCTTCTGCTGAACTTTCGGACAATGTTAAGGATCTCCACCAGCCCCGGCTGTGGGTCCTCCAGCGACAGAATGTCGAACTTATACGAAGGGTTGAGCAGCCCCAGCAGCGCTACTAGCCCTTGGCGCCGGCTTGGCATCGGCAGGAAGGGATAACACCGCCGGCCGAGCATCACCGAAGCGATCCACTCCAGATCGTAGTCCAGGTGGCGGGCCCGCACCCCGATGGCGTACCGTAAGTCAGGCGCTCCGTTCCTGTTCGGCGGTCCATAGAGGTACAGTTCGGCCATACGCGCCGGGAAATCCATCCCGCTGTGGACTGCGAGTGGCAATGATCCCCACACCCGCCCGTTGATCTCCATCAGCTTCGGGCCATCAGCGCAGACCTTGAACTCCACCATCGCGAGGCCGGTCCAGGTCAGCGCTCCCAGTAGCTGCACTGAGTAACGGTACAGCATTGGATCGAGCGGCACGCTTTCGCGGAATGCGCTGGGGCCGCCAGTGATCGGGAACTCGCGCAGCCGCCTGTGCTGAAACGCGGCCAGCGGCCTGCCCTGATGCATCAGCAGTTCGACTCCCTGGGCGCTGCCGAGGCAGTATTCCTGCAAGAGCACCGAGCAATGCCCCTCAAAGTGCCGCATCTGTTCTGTCAACTGGTTCAGGTTCTCGGCGTAGCGGACAGCGAAGCCCTTGATTGCCGGCTGCTCAGTGTACAACCGAGACGCGCAGGGCTTCAGCACAACCGGCCAACTCAACGCCTGCACCGTCTCGACCGCCTCCTGCGCCGTGTGGACCAGATGGGTCCGCGGTGTTGGCACGCCCAATTGCTCGGCCAGGTCGAGGGTTTTGAACTTGTTCGTCACTACTTCCAGCGTAGCCGCCTCAGGCATCGCCAGCTTGCAGACTCCCTCGAACTGAGCGCGCGCTCGCGACAGCGAGAGGATGGCTTCGTCGCTTACAGGGATGATCAGATCAACCCCCTTGTCACGTGTGGCGCCCAGCAGCGTCATGGCAAACTCGTGTGGCGAGACCTTAGGGTCAGGATAGAGTAGGTGCTCCCTTGCATAACGTGAGTAGAAACCGGGGCTGCGCGGGTCGCGATCAGCCGCGATCACACGCCAGCCCTTGCGGCCGAGTGAGCGGATGATGGAGATCGAACTCCCCCACGAGGAGTTGGTGACTAGAGTTGTCGGCCCTCTCTGCTTACCCCTGAACATTGCCCTGGCACCAGGGTATCCAACATATGCTGATTCTTCCACCCCAATCCTGACCCCTCATAAGATCCTAATCCATCGGCCAGTGTGTCCTAGGTGTGGGAGCCCGCTGTAGGGGTGTTTGGCGAACCGCCCCTACACGGCTGTTCGGGCACAAGGAACACAGCCTCTGCACCTTGCACACTGCGCGGGGGACCTCATCGAAACTCTAAGACCGTGTTCGGCCTGATCGTTACAAACACACTGTCGCCCTGGCGACGAAAGTATTCGCTATTCCACCGGATCGTGAGCTGTCGTCTTGACTCGAGGAGTGGCTTCCCATAGGTAAGAATGCTGACATCTTCTGGAACGAAAAATTCCAACGTGATGCTGGTGTTAAAGATCTTTGGATCCAGGTCATTGTAAACGGCGAAGCGTTCCGTACCATCCGTGGGTTCTAGTTGGCGAATCTCCGTTCTTTCCACGACAGTCCGATAGGCATACAGAGGTCCCATCGGGACATACCAGACGTCTGATCGCCTGCCGACATAGGCCAGGTGGCGTTCGTAGAACTTGTCCGGGCCGTAGTCGAGCCACGCCGGATGAGAGAGAAAGTTGTAAATGCCACCTCGTTGATACACCTCGTCAAACTTGGCATTCAGTTCGGCTACGTCAGTTCTTCCGGATCTTGCTGTTCCGCCCTTCTTCTGCACCACTTGTGTATAGCTCGCGTTGTAAGGGTTCGGATCGTAGGTCTGTAGATCGGGAACAATGTGGCGATCCTGATTCTCCCCAGGATAGTTTCGCGCCACCAGGTATCCACCCCGAGCAAGCTTTCTATGAACAAAGTCGAAGCCAGCGCACTGACCGCAAGGATAGCACCAGGACCACACATGGGGCTGATTGGTATGGGAAAGAATGTCATCTCTTGAGCCTGAAATCTCATAGCCGGTGTAGGCAAGGAAGCAGAAGAGGAAAGTATAGGGCCTCCGACACTGATGCCGACGCGAGTGGGAGCCGATTTCGTGGCCATTGGCGACGGCTTGGCGAAGCCGCGGCCACAATTGAGAGATGGGCTCCACTTCAGTGCTGACGAAAATGCTGGCCTTAATATCGTACTTGTCCATCGCATCAAGGGAATCGAGAATGTATCGTGTCGAATCGTCAATGGAGTGGGTGACCACTGCGCGGGCGTTGTTCAGGTATCGGCTCTTTTGTACGTAGCGAATCTTTCCGAAATTCACGGGTTCGCGCAGAGCAGGTGACCTCAATCCAAGCCGTTTGAGCGGATCGCCGTCGAGCCGTCCGATTGGTTGAGGGTTAGCGTAAAACGTTGTGATGTCCTTCCAGGAAACACGGCTCTTCCATAAGCCAGAGAGGACCCTGATCCCAAGGAATATTGCGAAAACACTTGCCAGAATTAAGAGAAGCGCCTTCATGCCTCACCGAGGACCGCTTTACTGGGATTGGATAATGGAAACGGTTAGGTCTCGACCTCATACTATTCAATGGGTCATTATAGCAAATCCCATCGTCCTTCTTAAATATACGGAAGGCGATTGATGATTATCTGTGGAGATCAAGCATCCTCCCGACCCCTCTGGCTCCTCAAAGACCCGAGGGGGGCACTTGGAGGGAAGGAGACGGCGCGGCACGCTGAGGCGCCTGGGTTGACTGACGATGGGCCGCCAGGGCAAACGCGACGACCGTGGGCAGTCTGCCGGATCAGGGGTCCAGGAGGAAGCAACGGCATGGTTGCAGCCACCTGGCATCTGTGATACGTTCATTCGGACCAGATAGGCTACGTCGGTGAGGCTGTAGGGGGTCGCGTACCGAAGGGATGACATCGTTGCATGTGTCGCTAGCTCCAATCTGTTGATGGTCCCCGTTCCCGGCCCCTGCGGCTTTCAGCAACTCGCCCAGCTTGTCTAGCGCATCCGCAGTTGCTGCCTGGAGTTGGGCCGCGACCTGGGGGAGATTCCGGCGGGCGTGGACGAGCTCTTGGCGGAGGTCACCCGGTCATGACACCCCCCCTGATCAGTTGCATCGTGCCCGTCTTCAACGGCGAGCGCTTCGTGCGGGAGGCGCTGGACAGCATTTGGGCGCAGACCTACCGGCCGCTGGAGATCATCGTTGCCGACGACGGCTCGACCGATGGGACGGCGGCCATCGTGGCCAGCTACGATCAACCAGTTCACCATCTGTCCCAGCCCAATGCGGGGCCGGCCGCGGCGCGGAACCTGGGCCTGCGCGCGGCCCAGGGGGCGTTCGTGGCCTTCCTCGATGCGGACGACCTGTGGCATCCGGAGAAGTTGGCCCGCCAGATGGCCCGGTTTCAGGCGCGGCCCGACCTCGACCTCTGCGTCACGCACGTGCAGAACTTCTGGGTCCCGGAGCTGATCGAAGAGGCGGCCCGGTACCGGGACCATCCCCGCTTCACGAACGCGGTGCCGGGGTATACCACTTGTACGCTGCTTACGCGGCGCGCTCTCTTTGACACGGTGGGGAAACTCGACGAGGCATTGCAGCATGGAGACGATACCGAGTGGTTCTTGCGGGCGGCTGAGCATGGAGTGGTCATGGAACTATTGCCCGAGGTTCTGACATATCATCGGATGCACCACGGCAACCTCAGCAGACGCCAAGGCTCTGCGAGTCGCGATGAATACCTGCAGATCGTGAAGGCGTCGCTCAATCGCCGTCGGCGTCTTGATGCGGTGGTCGCTCCACCCTATGAGTTCCCGGCCTCGGACCGGCGCTGGACAGCCTAGGCTGGTGCAGTTGGGCGAACTAATCGTTCGAGTGCGATGGAGCACATTCCTCTGCACGGGGCGAAGGTCCTGCTTGCTGGTGCTCTAGTGACTGAACAATTGCGGCCGCGGGAACGACTCGGATGCAACACTGCACAATAGATCGAATCGACTAAGAGGGAAGCGGCCAGGCAATGCGAGTCTTATACTGGACGGAGCTGTTCTGGCCTTACATTGGGGGCGTCGAGGTTCTCGCCGCCAAGCTCGTCCCGGCCTTGAGGGAGCGAGGCTATGAGGTCATCGTCGTGACCTCGCACGATCATCTCGATCTTCCAGATACAGGCCAGCACAGGGGGATTCCCATCCACCGCTTTCCTTTTCGAAAGGCGCTGGCGACGCGTGACCCGAGCCAGTTGATGGAGATCCAGAAACAGGCCGTCAGGCTCAAGCAGCATTTCAAACCCGACCTGATTCACATGAACTATACGGGCCCCGCTGTCTATTTTCACCTCCGCACGGCCGCGGCGTATCCAGCACCGTTTCTGTTTACGGTCCGCAGTGCCTTACCGATCCACGCTGTAGGGTCTGACACGTTACTGGGACAAGCCCTACGAACCGCTGATTGGGTTACCACCTGCTCGGAGGCACTGCTGGCCGATGCCCGCCAACTGGCGCCGGAGATCACTCCCCGTTCATGCGTCATTCATAATGGCCTGGACGAGCCCGGTCTCTTTCCCGCGCCATTGCCGAGTAATCCTCCACGGCTGCTGTGCTTGGGTCGGATTGTTCCCAAGAAAGGGTTTGATCTCGCCTTGAGCGCCTTTGCCTCACTACGTGACCGTTTCCCTCGTGCACGACTGGTCATCGGTGGGGACCGCCCAGCACGACCGCCGTTGGAGCGGCAGGCCGCTGGGCTAAGACTCACCCACTCTGTCGATTTCATTGGGTGGGTCGCCCCGGACAAGGTGCCGGAGCTGATGAACACTGCCACAGTCGTCATCATGCCCTCTCGGTGGGAGGGGCTCCCCAATGTGGCATTACAGGCGGCCGTCATGGCTCGCCCGGTGGTGGCGACGCGGGTCGGGGGACTTCCGAAGTCGTCGTGCACCAGCAGACCGGATTGCTCGTCGAACAGGAAGACAGCGAGGCTCTCGCCGACGCGATCGCATTGCTCCTCGATAATCCTGAAGTAGCAACGAAGATGGGGCGGGCTGGCCGTGTCCGGGGGCAAAGGCTCTTCAGTTTGGAACGTCACGTCGATTCCTATGACGCGCTCTACCGGAGACTGATCCATGGGGCCGCTTATGTTGGTGCTTCGGGATCACCTCCGCCGCGATGAAACGAAGGCTGCCAGCGAGGTCCTCGCCGGCGAGGCGGGTTGGCCGAGGTCCCAGGAGCCTCCACGCTGGCGGGTGAATCGGAGAGCTCTATGGCTGGTCGGTCTAAGAGCAGAATTCCCTTGTTCGAGCGCCTCTTGATAGAGTCGCAGTCGAACTGCAATCGCTCGTGCTGGTTTTGCCCCCGCACCTATGACCGCTCCGGAAAGTACCTCGACGAAACGGGGAAGGCCGTCTTCAATCGGATGCCCACGGAGAAGATCCTCGACCTCCTCGACCAAGCCCAACGCATGGGATTCATGGGGCGAGTAGCGTTTCACCACTATTCCGAGCCGTTGCTCGACGATCGCAACGTCATGCTCGCCAAGGAGGCAAACAAGCGGGGCATGGAGCCTTACCTTCACACCAACGGTGACAGGCTCAGGCGCGACGATGTGCTGTGCGAGGAGGTCAAGAGCGTTTACAAGCTCATCGTCGTCGGTCTGTACGACTATGAGATGCAGGAGGAGCTAGAGGAGACCAAGCGGTACTGGCAAGCCAGGCTCGCCGGCGCCAATCTCGCCTTCAACCCCATTGGCCTATCGGGGGTGCGGTCCGGCCACAGCAACGGGGTACCCAAGGCCCTGGTGCCTTCCGACTCGCGCGTGGCCATCCCGGACTTCACGTACGCCAATGCACCCTGCCATCGCCCCCTCATACGCATGATCATCCAGCATGACGGCGAGGTGTGTAACTGCTGTGAGGACACATACGGGGCCTTCAAACTGGGTAACGTCTACCAAGATTCACTGGAGGACCTGTGGCTCTCGGGACGCCATGTCCAGGTTGTCGAGGACCTCATCGCGGGGCGGCGGGAGAAGTATCACCTGTGCCTGAACTGTCCGCTGCCCCCGACGGGCCCGGTGCCGCCCGGCAGGAGAATCGAGATCACCCCTCGACGCTACAGAGCGGAAGCGACAGTAAGGCTCGGGTGAAACGTTCTTGGCTTTCAACAAGGGCTACAAATGGCTCCCGCATTGATTAGCTGCATCGTCCCCGTCTTCAACGGCGAACGCTTCGTGCGGGAGGCGCTGGAGAGCATCAGGGCGCAAACCTACCGGCCGCTGGAGATCATCGTGGCCGACGACGGCTCGACCGATGGGACACAGGCCCTCGTGGCGAGCTTCGGGGAGCAGGTGTGCTATCTGTCCCAGCCGAATGCGGGGCCGGCGGCGGCGCGCAACCTGGGGTTGGGGGCGGCCCAGGGCGAGTTTGTGGCCTTCCTCGATGCGGACGACCTGTGGCATCCGGAGAAGTTGGCCCGCCAGATGGCCCGGTTTGAGGCGCGCCCAGACCTCGACCTCTGCGTCACACACGTGCAGAACTTCTGGGTCCCGGAGCTGACGGAAGAGGCGGCACGGTACAGGGGTCATCCCCGCCTCACGAACGCGGTGCCGGGGTATACCACCTGTGCGCTTCTTACGCGGCGAGCTCTCGTTGACACGGTGGGGCAATTTGACGAGGCATTGCAACATGGAGACAGCACCGAGTGGTTCCTGCGCGCGGTGGAACACGGGGCGGTCATGGAATTGTTGCCCGATGTCCTTCTGTATCGTCGTTTACACCATGGTAACCGCACGCGCCACTTGGGGGCAGCCAGTCGGGATCAATACTTACAAATCGTGAAGGCGTCCCTTGATCGTCGTCGGCGTCGCGATGTGTCAGCTTCAGCGGCGCAATAGTTCCCGGCCTCTGGCCGAAGTGGGGGAGCAGAGACTCGTTGATGTGCCGTGTGGCAGTCGTGTGGCTGCATGCGGCAACATGCAAATGAATGCAACAACAGACCCGCTTGGCGAGATTCTTGGAGCTGGAGAGCGCGGGAGCACAGAAACTGCTCTGGTCATTACAAGGCTGATCACATCCAGGAGGAGGGTGTCGCCTTAGTCATGCGGATCCTGCTATGGTCGGAGTCATTTTGGCCAATCATAGGGGGCGCCGAGGTCCTGCTCGCGCAGGTAGCGCTGGCCTTGCGGGAGCGTAACTGTGCGGTCATCGTGGTGACACCGCAGGCTGCGCTAGATCTCCCGAGCGAAACACAGTACAAAGGTGTTCCCGTATACCGTTTCCCTTTTTGGATGGCGTTGGCCGATGCCAATATCGACCAACTGATGGAAGTCCGGCAGCGGGTCGCCAAGCTGAAGCGCGCCTTCGCACCGGATGTGGTCCATATGCACATCGTCGGTGCCAGTGCCTTTTTCTATTTCCAGACGGCAGATGTTCATCGAGCGCCGTTGTTGGTCACATTGCACGGACCCGGGCCGAATAAGGATCTCGGCCATGACACCCTCGTGGGACAGACTCTGCGCCGTGCTGATTGGGTCACCGCTTGCTCGGCAGCGTTGCTCGCCGAAGCTCGCCATCTAGTGCCGGAGATCATCCCTTGCTCCTCCGTCATTCACAATGGCCTGGACGTGCCGCTCCTCAATCCTGAGCCCCTTCCCAGCGATACGCCACGGCTGCTGTGCTTGGGCCGACTTATCAATGATAAAGGTTTTGATCTGGCCTTGACGGCGTTTGCCTCGCTGCGTGGCCGCTTTCCTCATGCACGCCTGGTCATTGCCGGGGATGGGGCGGCGCGGCCCGCGTTGGAACAGCAGGCGGCCGAGCTGGGCCTCAACGGGCTTGTACACTTCGCTGGCTGGGTCGCCCCGGACAAGGTGCCGGCTCTGATCAACACTGCCACAGTGGTCGTCATGCCGTCTCGATGGGAGGAGCCTTTCGGCCTAGTGGCATTGGAAGCAGCCCTGATGGCCCGCCCTATCGTGGCGACAGATGTCGGGGGGCTTCCGGAAGTCGTGGTCCATCAACAGACCGGATTGCTCGTCGAGAAGGAGGACAGCGGGGCCCTCGCCGAGGCGATCGCCATGCTCCTCGAACAGCCGGAATCAGCGATACTGATGGGTCAGACCGCTCGTCACCGGGCACAGAAGCTATTCAGCCTGGAACGTTGCGTGGATGCCTATGTCGCGCTCTATCGGAAACTGGTCCAGGAGGCTGCTCATGCTGACGCTGCAGAATCGCCTGCGCCCCAATGAGGCGGAGGTCGCCGCCAAGGTCCTCGATGGCGAGGCGATCATCATCAACCTCTCCAACGGGATGTACTATAGTATGGACAAGGTCGGGGGTCTGCTCTGGGAGATGATCGAAGGGGGGCACAGTTTGCAGGAGATCATCGGGGCGATCGTCTCGCGCTATGACGTCTCGGACAAACAGGCACAAGCCGACGTCGAACGGCTGGCGGGGGAACTCATGCAAGAAAACCTGGTTGTTCTGTCACACCTCGCGCCACCACCTCGGCAGAACGAGAACACTCAGTCGGAAGATAGAAAACCTTACGAATCGCCCATGCTCAATATCTATCGTGACATGGGAGACCTGCTCGCCCTCGATCCGCCCATGCCCACGCTCCAGGAGATCCCCTGGAAGGAGCCAACCGAGGGAACCCCAGGGTAAACCGATCGGAGAAGAAGGACATGGAGGACGCGTCTGCGCAGACGGTTCCGGTGCGATATGCGGGCGTGGCCCGCGGCTGGGCCATCCTGGATGGCGAGGCCATGTTCAGCAGGATGCGGACTGCTTTTGGACAAGCGGTTGCGACAAATCCAGATCGCCTCCTCGAGTCGCACTACACGTTCGCGGGTCAGATCGTGCGGATACGTATCGTGGGGCGGGACCTGGCGGAGCAGATTGTTCGCCCGTTCTCCCATTTGCGAATGAACGGATCCGTCTCGCCCGACCCTCAGCTCACCATCGACCTCTGGGATGAGAATGAAACGAACATCCGCCTTCGTCTCGGTCCGGCGCGTCGTGACCCCGGATGGGCAGATGTCACGGCAGTATCGCCCGACGGCCGGTATTTGGGGCAGCGGTTGCCGAATACCTTCACCTGCTTGGATCGGAAAGCTGACCACATCATCGGCTCCATAGCATGGAGCGATGATGTCTTCATCTATGAACGCGGAAAACCCTTAACCAGGCCGTTGGTGATGTGGCACAACGACCGCAATGTACAGGTGATCCACGCCGGCCTGGTTTCCCGAAATCAGCAAGGGGTCCTCTTTGCCGGCAGGAGTGGGTCTGGAAAGTCCACCTCAACCTTGGCATGCCTGTGTGCTGGGTTTAACTATCTCAGTGAAGACTTTGTCGGCCTGCAACGTCTGCCGGAGGGTTCCTTCGTGGGCCACAGTCTCTATAATTCAGTGTTCTTGGAGACGGATGACCTGGCGCGGTTTCCAGGCTTGATTCCTCATGCCATTAAGGGCAGATTTCCCTACGAAGAAAAGTCTCTCATTCTGCTTTCGCAGGTCTTTCCGAAGCGGCTCGAATGTTCCGTGCCGATCAAGGCGCTGGCGCTTCCACGTATCGTGGATGCCCCTCAGTCACGGATTCGCCCCGCTTCGAAAGGCGAAGCCCTCCTTGCAGTGGGGCCGAGCTCCCTTTTCATGGCACTCAGCCCGGAGGATTGTGGCTTCGGGAGACTGGTTCAGCTCGTCGAGCGGGTTTCCAGTTACTGGCTGGAGTTGGGCCACGATCTGTCGGAGATTCCGGCGCGTGTAGAGGAGCTTCTGGCGATGGCAAACGGGTCATGAAACCTCCCTTGATTAGCTGTATCGTGCCCGTCTTCAACGGCGAGCGCTACCTGCGGGAGGCGCTGGACAGCATCCGGGCGCAGACCTATCGGCGGCTGGAGATCATCGTCGCCGACGATGGCTCGACCGATGGGACGGCGGCCGTGGTGGCTGGCTTCGGGGAGCACGTGCGCTACCTGACACAGCCAAACGCGGGGCCGGCGGCCGCGCGGAATCTGGGGCTACGCGCGGCTCAAGGCGACTTCGTGGCCTTCCTCGACGCGGACGACCTGTGGCATCCGGAGAAGTTGGCCCGCCAGATGGCCCGCTTTCAGGCGCGGCTCGACCTCGACCTCTGTGTGACGCACGTGCAAAACTTCTGGGTCGCGGAGCTCGCGGGGGAGGCCTCGGGGTATCGAGGCCATCCCCGCCTCGCGCCGGCGATACCCGGGTATGTTTGCCAGGCGCTCCTGACACGGCGCACGCTCTTCGATATGGTGGGCGCGTTTAACACCGGATTGCCTGCTGGAGAGGATACAGACTGGTTCTTGCATGCGGCCGAGCACGGGGCGGTCATGGAGATCCTGCCTGAGGTTCTCGTGTATCGCCGTTTACACCAGACCAACATAAGCTGGGGTTTGACTCGCGTTAACTCAAGGGAACGAGACGTCCTATTGCAGGTGCTAAAGGCATCACTTGATCGGCGCCGCCCACGTCGGGATGGGTCGGTAGCGGCCCCCTATCAGTTCCCGGGTTCGGGCTGGCAGCAAAAGCGCTAGGCCACCTGTCATGACGCTTCCTCTGATCAGTTGCATCGTGCCCGTCTTCAACGGGGAGCGCTACCTGCGGGAGGCGCTGGACAGCATCCGAGCGCAGACCTACCAGCCGCTGGAGATCATCGTCGCCGACGATGGCTCGACCGATGGTTCGCGGGCAGTGGTGGTTTCCTATAGCGAGGAGGTTCGCCTCTTGCGGCAGTCCACCTCCGGGCCGGCAGCGACGCGAAACCTCGGCCTAAGCGCGGCGCAGGGTCCATTCGTGGCTTTTCTCGACCAAGACGACCTGTGGCATCCGGAGAAGTTGGCCCGCCAGATGTCCCGGTTTCAGGCGCGCCCCGAACTCGACCTGTGCGTGGCGCACGTTCGGAACTTCTGGATTCCCGAACTGATCCAAGAAGAACTGCAATATCGTGATCATCCGCGCGCACAGGCGATGCCCGGTTATTACACAGGCACGCTCCTGGCGCGGCGCACCCTCTTCGATCGGGTGGGCCGGTTCAATACGGCATTTCGGCATGGGGACGCCACGGAGTGGTTCTTAAGGGCCGCGGAGCATGGCGCGGTCATGGAATTATTATCCGGTGTGTTGACATATCATCGTATGCACCACTGCAACCTCAGCCGGCGCGAGGCATCTGCGAGCCGCGATGAGTACTTGCACATCGTGAAAGGGTCACTCGATCGTCGGCGACTTCGGAATGAGGCGGTCCCCTGGTCCACTGAGTTCTCGGGTTCAGGCTGGCAGCAAAAGCGCTAGGCCGGCTGTGTCATGACGCTCCCCCTGATCAGTTGTATCGTGCCCGTCTTCAACGGCGAGCGCTACCTGCGGGAGGCGCTGGACAGCATCCGGGCGCAGACCTATCGGCCGCTGGAGATCATCGTCGCCGACGATGGCTCGACCGATGGCACGCCTGAACTGGTGGCCGGCTACGGCGAGCAAATTCGGCACCTGTGGCAGCCTCACACAGGGTTGCCATCGACTCGTAACCTGGGGGTGAGCGCCGCACGAGGTGAGTTTGTCGCCTTTCTCGACTCGGACGACCTGTGGCATCCGGAGAAGTTGGCTCGCCAGATGGCCCGGTTTGAGGCCCGCCCCGAACTGGACCTCTGTGTCACGCACGTGCAGAACTTCTGGGTTCCGGAACTGCGCGAAGAAGCGAAGCGGTTGCGGGATCATCGCCTTTCGCGGGCGTTGCCCGGCTATATCACTCAAACGCTCCTGGCCCGGCGGAGACTCTTCGACGTGGTAGGTCAGTTCAACGTCAGGCTGCAGCATGGAGATGATACCGAGTGGTTTTTGCGTGCGGGGGA
Source organism: Methylomirabilis sp. (SeqCode) (assembly GCA_041498975.1). Classification (GTDB taxonomy): domain Bacteria; phylum Methylomirabilota; class Methylomirabilia; order Methylomirabilales; family Methylomirabilaceae; genus Methylomirabilis. The sequence continues at coordinate 8,998 of JBGQJI010000029.1, read as the reverse complement.
GCAGGGGGCGGTCATGGAGCTATTGCCGGATGTCCTCGTATGCCGCCGCTTGCACCGGACCAACATGAGCCGTGTCGAGGCCTCCGCCAGTCAAGATGCACTCTTGGGGATCGTCAAGGCGTCTCTCGATCGGCGGCGCCGTCAGGATGGTCCGGCCCACGGACCCGTTCCGTTCCACGCTACACACTGCCAGCAGACGGACTGAGCGGCTTGAGCTGGCACATCGGGGAGTCTGCATTCCCCGGAGCCTGTTTCTGCCGCGCGTCGCGAAGGTTTCACATGTTGGAGCTTGTCTGCTGGGGCACAGAGGAGAGACACTGAGTGCCAAGACGATCCTGCGGTACCGCCTCGTACGAGCGATCCTCGGGTCAGCATGAATGATGATCTGGAGGGTATGGGCAAGATCACATGTTTGCCAAGGTCGGAGACAGAACGTGCGGCCGCACCTTGCCATTCATTGCTGAGAGGTCGCCGATAGGAGTGCGGAGTGCACGAGGAGGGATCAGGGAATTGATGGGGCCTTTGGTGAGCGCAATCATCGCGGTAAAGAACGGTGAGCGCTTCTTGGCCTCGGCAATTGACAGCGTTCTTCAGCAGAACTATAAGCCAATCGAGCTCATCGTCGTAGATGGTCAGTCGGTTGACAGGACTGCCGAGATCGCTAGATCGTATGGAGTCGTTCGATATATCCGACAAACCAATCGGGGTGTTGGTGACGCTTGGAACGTCGGTATTGACGCTGCTGATGGGGAGTTCTTTGCATTTCTCTCGCACGACGATCTGTGGATGCCCAACAAATTGGCCCTCCAGATCGGCTATATGACTCGTCATCCGGAAATCCAATACACTGTTACAAGGGTAAAATTCTTTCTCGAACCAGGGGTGCACGTCCCATCCAGGTTCAAGGAGGAGTTACTGGAAGGCGACCATGTCGGCCGCATGATGGAAACACTGGTGGCGCGCAGATCAGTGTTCGGCCTCGTGGGAAGATTCAACCCGGAGTACACTACAGCGGAAGACGTTGACTGGTACGCCAAGGCCAAGGATATGGACGTGCCAATGGGCGTTATTCCCCAGGTACTGGTTCAGAAACGCATGCACGACGCCAACACCACGTATAGTTCCCGAGACTTCCACGACAACCTTCTGAACGTTTTGAGAGACTCGGTCAGGCGTCAACGTTGCCGTACGCCATAATGTGACTGGGGGATGGTAACCGTGAGAATGGGATCGGGAGAAACCGATGAAACCGAGGAGATCACGGCCGGCTTTCGCGCTCGGCCCTGTGGCCTGGGGCAGGCAACTGATATGCTGGCGGCGCTTGGTTGGGTCAGTTCCTCGCGCTGCACTGGTGTGAGTAAGGGTATCGCGGTAATGATGGGGCCTTGTGTCGATCACACGTTCGAGGGCGTATTTCAATGCGCCTGAGGGAAGCGGCTTTTGAGCAACCTCCGCTTTCGGATACCCTGTCGGCTATCCTGCCAACGGAGGAGCAGACATGGCTGCTGCGTGCTTGTCTCTACTCCGGCGACTCGGGACGCAAAGCATGGGGTGTGTGGCGGGAGAGAGCCGGTGATCCTAGGGCCTTGTTGGGAGATGATAGACAGGGGGTCAAGACGGTGGCGCCCCTCCTGCTTGTCGCACTGCGACGAACCGGTGCGGTGGTTGACGACTCGCTGTTAACGTATCTACGAACTGCCTCTTTGAAAGAAGAGTTGCGTACCAAGATCTATTCCCGCATCCTCCGGGAGGTTCTCACCACGCTGACTAGCGCAGGGGTTTCGCAGATCCTGGTCAAGGGCGCTGCGCTTGGGGAAAGTGTGTACGGTGATCCGGCGCTTCGTCACAGCCATGATATCGATATTCTCCTAGAAGAGGGTGATCTTTTACGTGCTGCCAGCATGTTGTCTCCACTAGGATTTACGCTCTCAGGGAAAGAGTCTGGTGCTGGCCAGGATCACGTGAAGCTCACGCATGAGTCCGGCCTTCCCCTTGAGCTGCACGCCCGTCTGTTTCGAATACCGTACTACAGTCCGCCATTAGCAGACATGCGGGCACGCAGTCAGACTCAGGTCGTTGCGGGCGTTTCAACGCGCGTCCTCTCACCGGCCGACAATCTCCTCCACGTCTGTGGCCTGCCATCTTGTTCCGGCAGCAACCAGTCGCTGCAGTGGGTGTGCGATGCCTGGCATATCGTGGCTTGTCATCCGAATCTGGACTGGGACGTTTTCCTGGAATGTGCCCTCCGCAGCCATCTGGCACTGCCGCTATCCGTGACGGTTGGTTATCTAGCGGAGGGTCTAAATGCTCAGATTCCTGCGGCCGTTTTGGGACGCTTGAGGGTGGCTGCTTCACGCACGGACGCCATCGGTCGAGAGGTCGCTTTATTTGCGGCGCTGGCGGTCACGCGTGGAGAGTTAAAGGGGCTGATCAGGAGAACCAATGGTTGGGGCCCTCGAGTTCGTGTCGTAGCCTGGATGCTTTTCCCTTCGGCAAGCCATCTGCGTTGGGCCTACCACGTCCGCCACGCGTGGCTGTTGCCCTTCTACTACGTGTATCGGCCATTGAAATATATCGCAAATCGGATATGGTGGTCCTGGAGGAGCAGGACGCAAGGCAAGAGTGAACGGAGGGATTTTCTGCCCGCTGAGGGCCTCTCCTCGGGAAGTTGATCGCTGATCGGCTCCGTCCACTTGGCTGCGGAACCTGGTTTGCATGGGATCATAACCGGGAGGGGTCGTACCCGATTCACCCGACCTGATTTTTGAGCTCTGAGGAGCCGAGACTGACAATTATCGGACGGTCCGCGATGTTCAGGTTGAGCGGGACGGGTTGGAGATCCTCCTGAGGAACCAATTGGCTGGAAATGCGCCTTACGCCGCCAAGAAGATCGAAGAATGGCTCAGGAATTGCCATGGGATGGCCCCACCTGCGATCATCCTGGATGGTTCTGTCAACGGCCTCAGCTTCGTGCGGAGCCTGGGAAGACGCCGGGTCCCAACGCTCATGTTGGACAGCGACCGTTTGATCGGAACCTACACGCGCTTTGGCAAAGTGATCCTGCTCCGACCGGCCGACGAACATCCGCAGGAATGGATCGACCTGCTGCAATTCCTGGGTTCACGGCTGAACGCTCCTGGTATCCTCTTCCCGGCATCAGATGTGTACTGCCTGCTGGTTTCTCAGCATGCGGAAATACTCCGGCGTCACTTCCGGTTCATTGTTCCCGATCCTGAGACGGTGGAGCGGATCGTAAACAAGCGGCTCCAGTACGGTATCGCTCAAGCAGCGGGGACCCCGATCCCGAGGACCTATTTCCCCGAGTCAGTCGAAGAGGTGCGACGCCTATCAGCGGATGTCCCCTATCCCTGCCTGCTCAAACCGTACAAATCGCATATAGGCCGCAGGAAGTTGGGCAAGAAGGTTGTTGTGGTCCACTCGCCGGCGGAACTGATTTCGGAGTACGCACGGGTCAGCGGTGGCGACACACTCTTCATGGTGCAGGAGATTATCCCGGGCGGGGATCATGCCATCTTTGACTATCTGGCATTTTGGGGCGCTGAAGGCCGCGAGCTGGCTTGGTTAACCAAGCGAAAGCTTCGCCAGTATCCTCCCCTTTACGGAGATAGCTCGTTACACATCACCGTCGAAGCGCCAGAGGTGGCTGCGCTGAGCCGTAGTCTCCTGCGAACAATCAACTATCGGGGCTTCGTCGGCGTGGAATTCAAGTTCGACGCCCGAGACCATACCTATCGCCTGATGGAAGTCAACGCCAGGACCCATTCGTCGAATCAGTTGGCGATAAGTGCGGGTGTCGATTTCCCCTGGATTGGATACCAGTATCTGGCTGGATTCGATCCTGGCAGCGGAACCCCTAGCTGCTTCCGTCCGGGAGTCAAGGGTGTCAACGAAGAATGGGACGTCCAAGCCTATCTCACCCTTCGCAAGTCCGGGTCCCTCACCCTCGGGAGTTGGCTTCGCTCGCTCCGCGGAACGAAGGCCAGAGCTATCGGAGCATGGGACGACCCTCTCCCCCTAGCTGTCGGACTCTGGCGATTCCTACAGGCTTTCTTCCGCAATCTCCGGCCGCCACTCAAGAGGTTGCAACACGCTGAACCTAATCGGCAAGAACGCAGGTTCCGATGAGGTTGGAAGAGTGCAGACGTCCTACCCCGCCTTCGGCGTGAGAGCGTAGTCGTCGTCAGTTGTCTGGCGAGGACACCGCCCTATCGGCAAGAGATATGTCGCAAGGATCTCCTGTTGCGGCCACGGGCCCCGCCTGGGTCCTTGGGCTTGCGTGTCAGCCTGCCCGACTCAGCGCCGCAGCTTCTTGGAGACGTGCGAGGAATGTGCTTGATAATGGGGGGTTGCGGATGTGGAGATGACTTCGTATCGAGGCATTTAGGCAGGGTGTGCGCTCGCGGTCGAAAATGCGCCCCTGGCGGATCACGGGAGGCACGCCCTAGGCCTACAGCAAACCAAGGTGTTCAGATGAGGAATCATTCGGGAACTCCCATTACCGGTCACAAACAAGAATCATGCCAGTCGAGAAAAGCACCATTGAACAATGATCCGCCCGCAGTTTCTGTGCTTCGCCCCCACCTCGTCGCGGTGGAAAGAATCTGCTTCCACCTTCAGACGGTTCAGGTCGAGTTTGTCGAAGAAGAGAGAACGTAGAAAGCCGTTACGATGCTGGCTCAGGGCAACCTGGATGTAGAGCAGGCTGATTCGGACGAGGTTAGAAAGGGCTCATGTCCCCCGCCCTCCCCATCCTGACCTTCCATGCCCTCGAGGAGGCCCCCGCGGTCCTCGCGGTCCCCCCGGCCGTCTTCCGCCAGGGCCTCGCCCGGCTGCACGCCGCCGGGTACCGGACATGCAGCCTCCTGGAGGCCGTCGCCGGCCTGCGCCGGGGGGCACCCTGGCCGCCCCGGGCCGTCGTCCTCACCTTCGACGACGGCTACCGGAGCGTCTACGAGGAGGCGCTCCCAGTCTTGCAGCGCTACGGCATGACGGCCACGGTGTTCCTCACGGTGGGCCCCCGGGGGCCCCGGACGCCGACCGCGCGGCTGCCCGCCCTCACCGGGCGGCCCATGCTGAGCTGGGGCGAGATCCGGGTGCTGCAGCAGGCGGGGCTCACCTTGGGCGCCCACACGTGCACCCACCCGGACCTGACCCGGCTGCCCCCCGCCCGCCTCCGGGCGGAGGTCTGTGACGCGCAGGCGATCCTCCAGGAGGCCATGGGCACCCCGGTTACGACCTTCGCCTACCCCTACGGGCGCTCCGACGCGCGCTCCCGCGCCCTCGTGCGCGAGCACTTCGCCTGCGCCTGCTCCGACCGGCTCGGCCTGGTCACCTTACGGAGCGACCCCTACGCCCTCGAGCGCGTGGATGCCTACTACCTCCGGACCGAGCGGCTCTTCGCGCTGGTGCCGACGCGTCTGTTCCCCTGGTACATCAGGGCGCGCAGCATCCCCCGGCGGCTCCGCCGGGCCGTGTCCCTCGGAGTCCTCAGCGCGCGATGATGGAGCGACCGCTGCGCTTCTGCATGGTCACGACGTTTTATCCGCCCTACAGCTTTGGGGGAGATGGGATCTTCGTGCACCGCCTGGCCAACGAACTGGCGCGGCGCGGGCATCGGGTGGAGGTGATCCACTGTATCGACGCATACCGCCTGAGAGCCCGCCGGGAGCCGGCGGAACGGTACGACGATCATCCGAATGTGACCGTCCACGGGCTCAGGAGCCCGTTCGGCTTTCTCTCGCCGCTGGCCACTCAGCAGACTGGCTATCCGTTCTTCAAATCGGGCCGCATCCGCCAGATCCTCGACATGCGCTTCGACGTGATCCACTACCACAACATCTCGCTGGTTGGCGGGCCTAAGATCCTGGAGTACGGCCAAGCCATCAAGCTCTACACGATGCATGAGTACTGGTTGATATGCCCCACCCATGTGCTCTTCCGATACAACCGCGCCCCGTGCATCCGGCCGCGCTGCTTCCTCTGCAGCCTCACTTATAAGCGCCCGCCGCAGTGGTGGAGGAATCTCGGCCTCCTGGAAGATTCGGTCAAGCATGTGGATGCCTTTATTGCTCCGACCCGTTTCAGCATGGACAAGCATAAGCAAGCGGGGCTCGACGTTCCCATTGTCCAACTGCCCCTATTCGTGTCCTCGGCGGCGGCAGCCTCCGAACAGTCTGTGGGCGAGGCGTCGGAGGAGCCTTTTTTCCTCTTCGTTGGACGCCTGGAGAAGGTCAAGGGTCTGCAGACGCTCATTCCCGTGTTCCGTCACTACCGCAAGGCAAAGTTGTTGGTCGCTGGGAGGGGCACCTATGAGCCCGAATTGCGGGAGGTAGCCAAGGATAGCGTGAACATCCGCTTCCTGGGCCACCTGTCCGAGCGGCCACTGCAGGCCCTGTACCGACAGGCTGTGGCTGTGATTGTCCCATCCATCTGCTTCGAAGTCTTCCCGCTGGTAATTCTTGAGGCCTTCAGGCAGCAAACGCCGGCGATTGTCAGGAACCTGGGTGGAATGCCGGAGATTATCGCAGAGAGCAATGGCGGATTCGTCTATGCCACCGAGGGCGAGCTCGTCGCAGCGATGGACCGGTTATTGGCGGACCCGTCATCCCGGCGTGAACTGGGGTTGTGTGGCTATAAGGGTTACCGGCGGAACTGGACGGCCGAAGTTCATATGGAGCGGTACCTTGCGCTGATTCGTGAGATCGCAGCGAAAAAGGGCCAACCGCTCGGCTGAGGCATTTTCGCGCCGACGTTGCTGCGGTCCGATATGGCAGAGGACTCGCGACAAGAAATCGAGGAAAGGGATCGAGCACCTTCTGATATCGGAGCTGCGGGTCATGCCGGGAAGATGACATCATGCAACACCGGGGAACCGCCAAGAGGGCACTTCGCCTGGGTCTGCACTGCTGGGGTCTGGATGCCGAGAGGGAGGCGTTGAAATGAGGCGGGATGAGGTGTTTCTGAAAACCGCAGCGCGGCCGAGTGAGTTCGAGTTCAACGCCGAGGTCGCCGAGGTATTCGACGACATGCTGGTGCGCAGCATCCCGTTCTACCTTGAGCAGCAATACATAATCACGGAAATCGGGAGAAGATTTTGGCTTGAGGGTACGGATATCTACGACCTGGGGTGCTCTACCGCCACCACCCTGATCAATCTGTGTCGAGAGATCGAGGGGCCGGCACGCCTGATCGGGTACGATAGCTCCATCCCGATGCTCGAGCGGGCGAAGCGCAAAATCAAGGAGACCGGGTTCGAGGATCGGATCGAGGTGCGATATGGCGACCTCAATGGAGACCTCTCTCAGTTATTCCTGGAGAACGCCAGCGTGGTGACGACGTGCTGGACGCTGCAATTCATCAACCCCTTGCGCAGGGACAACCTGATCAAGTGGATCTCGAACGGACTGGTCGAAGGCGGCGCGCTGGTGGTGACGGAGAAGGTTCTGACCAACGACACGCACATGAATCGCTTCTTCAACGACTTCTACTACGATTTCAAGCGGCGAAACCGCTACTCTGAGGAGGAAATTTTGCGCAAGAGGGAAGCCCTCGAGAACGTGCTCATCCCGTACCGCATCGATGAAAACCTTGAGCTGTTTCGACGCAATGGCTTTCAGATCGTCGAGACCTTCTTCCAATGGTATAACTTTGCCGGGTTCCTCTGCGTGAAGCCATTACCATCGGTTCGGCGCGACAAGAGAAGGGGAAAGCCCATTCGATGCGAAGCGATTGGATGAGAGCGCTCGCAGAAGCGCTGATGCCCGGCGAGGTTCGTCGGTGGGTGCGCGCGCAGCAGCGGCGGCACCGGATCCAGTGGCCCCGGGCGGGGACGGTGCAGTTTGGCAACCTGCGGCGGCTGACGCCGATCAGCCGGATTTTCGGGTTTGAGCGGGGCCTGCCGATCGACCGTTACTACATCGGACAGTTCCTCTCCGCCCACAGCCGTGACATCAGGGGGCATGTGCTGGAGATCGGGGACGACTCCTATACTCGAAGGTTCGGAGGCGACCGCGTCACCAAGACCGACGTGCTGCATGTGGCCGCGGGCAACCCGAAGGCGACCATCGTGGCGGATTTGACCTGCGCCGACCGGGTGCCGTCGGAGACCTTCGACAGCATCATCTTGATCCAGACGCTTCAGATGATCTACGATGTGCGGGCCGCATTGCGTCATCTCCATCGCATCCTGAAGCCGGGCGGCGTGCTGCTGGTGACCACCCACGGCCTCAGCAAGATCAGCCGCCGCGAGGGCGTGGACCCCTGGGGCGAGTACTGGCGGTTGACATGCGATTCGGCGCATCGGCTGTTCCGGGAAGCCTTTCCGGCAGAGAACGTGAGGCTCAGGGTGTATGGGAATGTCTTTGCGGCGACCGCCTTTCTCTATGGACTGGCGGCGGAGGACCTGCGCGAGGAGGAGTTGGATCACTGTGACCCCGATTATGAAGTGTTGATCACGGTCAGGGCGGTAAAAGCCGAGGCACGGCGGTAGTACACGGCAGATGAGCGTGCGCCCCCTCCGCTTTTGCATGATCACGACTTTCTACCCCCCGTACAACTTCGGGGGGGATGGGGTCTTTGTCCACCGCCTGTCCAATGCGCTGGCGCAAAGGGGGCATCGGGTGGAGGTGATCCACTGCATCGATGCGTACCGCCTGCTAGCCCGACAGCAGCCGGTGACGCCCTATGACGATCATCCCAACGTGACCGTCCACGGGCTGAAGAGCCCGGTCGGCCTGCTCTCCCCCCTGGCCACCCAGCAGACCGGGGTCCCCTTCTTCAAGGCGACGCGCATGCGGCAGATTCTGGACAGAGGCTTTGACGTCATCCACTACCACAACATCTCGCTGGTCGGCGGCCCCAAGATCCTGGAGTACGGCACCGGCATCAAGCTCTACACGATGCACGAGTACTGGCTGGTCTGCCCCACCCATGTCCTGTTCAGGTTCAACCGCGCGGCCTGCGTGCGGCCCCACTGCTT
>JBGQJI010000028.1:0-24722 GCA_041498975.1 Methylomirabilis sp. (SeqCode) | reverse complement strand
TGGTTCTGCCAGTTGTGAAAAAACTGGATGATGTCCGGACCCTGCTTGCTCTCCAGGGCCGCCGAAGCCCGGGCCGGAATGTCATTGGCATTGATCTGCTCGATCTTGACGATGACGTTGTACTTTGCCCACTCGGCCGCCTGGCGGACGATCTCCACATCTGCCGGCGGTGAGAAGTTTTTCCAGAGCAAGAAATGAATCGAGGTCTCCGGGGGATAGGCCGGCGCCTTCCTGGCCGCCAGGATCCCCTCGATCCCCGAGCCAGCCACGGCCATACCGGTGGCCAAGCCTACCTTCTTCACGAAATCGCGACGGGTGATCGCCAACTGCTTGCGCGCTTTATCGCTCATGATGCTCCTCCCAGAGGCCTGCTACGCCCCTCTCTCAACGGTTTTAGCATTCCACAACGAAAACCGCCCACCAGCTCCAGCCCGCACTGGAACCTCCAAGGATCGTGATTTCCCACGAACTGCGCACCGCGGAAATCAATGTTCGGGTGGTTACCTTATCGTACGATAGGCATGATGTCAATTGGAAGCATCCATCCATTGTAAGTGGAGTTATCATACATGGGGAACACTCCCTCCTTTATGAGAAGAGGTGTCGCAGCCACAATCTTCCACCCAATGAGGAAGGGGGTTACCCGTGCCTCACGTTAAAGCTCAGGACAGGCGCTGCCCCTACGGTTTTGTTTTTCAATCCGAATTGCGAGATCGGAATTCCACATCAGGTCAGGAGATGGTCCGCTCGGTGCGAGGATCGAAGAGGTGAATCTTGGCGGGGTCCACGGAAAGGCGGATCGTTTCGCCGACCCTTGTGGTAGTACTGGGTGGGACTCTGGCTACCACTGGATTCGGCCCAACCTTCATGTCGAGGAGGACCTCAGACCCCAACGGCTCCTTAACCTCCACGACCGCTTCGAAGTAGGCTCCACAAGGACCTCCCTCCGAGACCTCCTTGATATCCTCCGGTCTGATGCCGAGAGTGACCTGCCTGTTGTCGTAGGCAGCTAGGGACCGGGCGCGCTCCTTCGGGACGGAAATCCGTAGTGCCGACGCCTCCAGCACGAGATCGTCGCCAGCGCCGGTGACCGTGCAGTCGAGGAAGTTCATGGCGGGAGAGCCGATGAATCCGGCGACGAACTTGTTGCCGGGTGCGGAGTAAACCTCCAGAGGATCTCCCACTTGCTGGATGAGTCCGTCCTTCATCACGACCACGCGGTCGCCGAGAGTCATGGCCTCCACCTGGTCATGGGTCACGTAGATGGCGGTGGCCTGGAGGCGTTGGTGCAGCTTCTTCAGCTCCACGCGCATCTGCACCCTGAGCTTCGCGTCCAGGTTACTCAGGGGCTCGTCGAAAAGAAAGACCTGTGGGTGGCGGACGATTGCCCGTCCTACGGCCACCCGCTGGCGCTGCCCACCGGAGAGTTGCCTGGGCTTTCTCTCCAGGAGCTCCTGGATGCCAAGGACCTCGGCGGCCTCCTGGACCCGCTTCTCGATCTCTGCCTTGGAAAACTTCCGCATCTTGAGGCCGAAGGCCATGTTGTCATAGACGGTCATGTGAGGGTAGAGGGCGTAGTTCTGAAAGACCATGGCGATGTCCCGATCTCTGGGAGGCAGGTTATTGACCAGGCGCCCGCCAATATGGACTTCCCCGGCAGTGATTTCCTCCAGCCCTGCCACCATTCGGAGGGTGGAAGTCTTCCCGCACCCTGAAGGGCCCACCAAGACGAGGAATTCTTGGTCGTGGACAGTCAGGTTCAAGTCCTTCACCGCCACCACGCCGCCAAACTTCTTCACGAGATCTTTCAATACTACTTCTGCCATCCTAAGCTCCCCGGCCTATTCCCTCGCTAGAATGATCATTATACCTTGAGAGTTTCAGAGGGCGCAAGCCCGGACCAGACATCCATACATACCGGTCCGCGGCACGCGCCTATACAATGGCGACAAGGAAAGCAGGCCGACGCATCAAACCATCAGGCCGCACGGCTGGTGAGGCCAATCCCGACCGCCACGAGGAGGCTCGACAGGAGCAGCGTCCCGGTCAGCGGGTCCCCCACCAAGACCGCGCTTAGAAGGACTCCGAAAATCGGCGTGGTGAGAAAGAAGCCTGCAAGCGCGCTCGGTCGGTAGTGCTTGAGGAGCCACAGGCTGGCGGTGAAGTTGAAGCCCGCCACAACCAGGCCTTGGTAAAGGACCGCGAGGGTAAGCGGTATGGTCCACTGATAGGGCGCATCTGCCTCGACCCAAAGGCTCAATGCTAAGAAAGAGACCGTGCCGACGGCGGCCTGGGCAAGAAGAAGCTTCAGGGGATCCATGCGCTGCACTGCTCGGGCAAGGTAGATTGTCCGCTCCCCGAGGAGGAGCGCGCTGACCGAGACGAGGAGATCCCCCAGGAGGGTTACCCTACTGCCGTAGAGGTCCGGGCCGAAGAGCAACACGATCCCGGCATAGGCGATCAGGGTGCCCAGCAACTTCCGGATGGTCAGGCGATCCCCCGAGATCTGGAAGTGTGCAATCACGACAGTGTGAACCGCGTAGGCGTTCAGAAGCACAGTGGACCGGCTTGCCGAGGTGAGGTTGGTGCCGATGTTCAGCAGACCAATCTGAACCGTAAAGAGGAGGCCGAGAATAGCGAGGGGACGCCACTCGTGTCGCTGGACCTTCAAACTCACGAGTGCTCCTGTCCAGGAGCCCCAGGCGAGGTTCAGCAGCCCGCCCAGGACAAAGCGCATCCACGCCAGGCGAAGCGGGGGAGCATCCACCAGGCCGATCTTGATCGCGACGGGGTTGGCCCCCCACAGCGCGGCCAGGAGAAGGGCAAGCGCGGCGGCCCGAAGGTCTAAGTCTCTCATTGGGTTCGTCACTGGGCTCAGAGGCTAAAAACGGTGAGGGTTAGCACCTGTGCGCCTGAGAGATCCCACAAGCATATGGCGAGGTTGTTGCCGCCGACCAGCCGGAGGCAGGCACGGGCTGCCCAACGCGCATCGATGTCATAGAGCCGGCCGGGCATTCTTTCGACTAATCCCGGCCTGCCACGCGGACTGACCCACGACAGTGGTTAAGCATCTACACTACCTGATTGTAAAGCGGGAGGTCCAAGCCCCTCCGCGAAGCGCCACGGCCACCCAGCATCCCTCAGTAGGGCTTGATAACTTTCTTTCTCCTCCAAGTCAAGACTAATGTCGCCGAGACTAATGTCGCCGAGGCCGGTTCCCATGACCCGGGTGATTCGTGAGAATGGTCGATTTGGTATGGCGCTTCCTGGCGCCCGCACGTATACTATTGATTGCCACTCCGACTGAATGGAATGAATGAGGCCATCAACGCGGCTGCGGGGCCGCTGGAGAGATATGGCATGGAGCAGGTAGTCGCTCCCACGATGACCGGCTTGACCGGCCTCAAGGTGGTGACCTTCGAGAGTCGCATGGCCACCGCCATGGCCGACATGATCACCAGGCAGGGAGGGACCCCCATCCCGGCGCCCGCTGTGCGCGAGGTGCCGTTGGAAGACAACCCGGCTGCGCTGCAGTTCGCCACAGAATTACTGGCCGGGCGGATCGATACGGTCGTCCTGCTGACCGGGGTTGGCACGCGCGCGTTGGTTGCCGCGGTGGAAACCGCCTTCCCGCGTGCGGAGTTCCTCGCGGCCCTCGGCCGGATCCCGACCGTCGTCCGAGGCCCGAAGCCTCAGGCCGTGCTGCGCGAACTGGGCGTGCCGATCGCGCTGGCCGTCCCGGAGCCCAATACCTGGCGCGAGCTCCTGAGCGCGCTCGACGAGGCGGCCATCCCGCTTCAGGGTCGGCGCGTGGCGGTGCAGGAGTATGGGCGCAGCAACCCGGAGCTACTTGCAGGGCTAGAGGCTCGAGGCGCCTCTGTCATGCAGGTCCCCGTCTATCGATGGGCATTGCCGGAGGATCGCGGGCCGCTTCAGCGGGCGATCATGGCCATCATCGAGCGGCAGATCGACGTGGTCCTCTTCACCACCTCCGTCCAGGTGGATCATCTGCTGCAGGTGGCGGCGGAAGCCGGGTTGGAGGAGTCACTGAGGGCGGCGCTTCCCGACACGGTCGTCGCGTCGATCGGTCCCACCTGCAGCGAAACCCTGCGCGAGCATGGCCTGATCGTGGACCTGGAGCCGGAACATCCGAAGATGGGCCATCTGGTGATGATCGCCGCGCGTCATGCCCGCGCGCTGCGCCGGATCAAGAGAGCGAGCGCGGTGCGAGGTTCGAGGCCCGAGGTTCGAGAGGAGCGAGGCTCAGCGCCGCTGAGGGAAAGTCCATTCATAAAAGCATGCCGCTTGGAGCCGACGCCCTACACCCCGATCTGGATCATGCGTCAGGCCGGGCGATACTTGCCCGAATATCGAGAGATCCGGGCCAAGGTCTCATTTCTTGAGTTGTGCCACCGGCCCGATCTGGCGGCTGAGGTGACGGTGACCGCGGCAGAGCGACTCGGGGTGGACGCCGCGATCATCTTCGCCGACATTCTGCTGGTCGTGGAGCCCATGGGAATCGGGCTCGAGTTCACGAAAGGCGATGGGCCGATCATCCACCACCCGGTAAGAACCAGCGCTGATGTGAAGAAACTTCGGCCGGTCGATGCGCAAGAATCGCTGTCGTTCGTCTTCGAAGCGGTACGCTTGGCGCGCGCGGCCCTCCCGCCGGCGATCCCGCTCATCGGGTTCGCCGGTGCGCCGTTTACCCTGGCCTCGTACGTGATCGAGGGCGGCGGTTCGCGCCAGTATCAACACACCAAGACGCTGATGTATCGGGATCCGACAGCCTGGCATGCCCTGATGGAACGGCTGTCAGCGGCGGTATCCAGTTACCTCAATGGCCAGATCGCCGCGGGGGCGCAGGCGGTGCAGTTGTTCGATAGCTGGGTCGGCTGCCTGAGTCCTGACGACTATCGCGAGTTCGTCCTGCCACACACGCGACAGACGATCGCAGGCCTGACGCCGGGGGTGCCAGTCATTCACTTCGGGACCGACACGGCTTCGCTCCTGCCGCTGATGCGGGAGGCCGGTGGAGACGTGATCGGGCTGGACTGGCGAGTGGACCTGGGTGACGCGTGGGCCCGCCTCGGCCCTGGGGTAGCCGTGCAGGGCAACCTGGACCCGGTGGCGTTGTTTGCCGACCCTGTTGAGATTCGACGGCAAGCCGGTCGAATCCTGGAGCGGGCCGCCCGCCGCCCCGGCCACATCTTCAATCTCGGCCACGGCGTGCTGCCGCAAACCCCAGTGGACCACCTGCGCGCCCTCATCGACTTCGTGCACGAAGCGACGCGGAGGTGAAATGGCTGAGCCGTTCGACGCGGTCTTGATGGTCGCCTTCGGAGGCCCCACGAAGCCGGAGGAGATTCGTCCGTTTCTGGCCAACGTGCTTCGAGGTGTGCCGGTCCCGCCCGGGCGTCTGGAAGAAGTGGCCCATCACTACGAAGCGCTCGGGGGCAAGTCACCGATCAACGAGTTGACGTTCCGGCAGGCGGAGAGACTGGCAGAGCTGCTGGACCGCAAGGGACCGAGGCTTCCGGTCTACGTGGGGATGCGATACTGGCACCCCCTGGTGGGCGAGGCGGTGGAGAAGATGATTCAGGACGGCGTGCGGCGCGCGGTCGGGGTCATCATGGCCGCGCACGATTCCGGGGCTGCGAGCTGGACGAAGTACGTCAAAGCGGTGACCGACGCCCTGCTGGCCGCCGGGCCGGAGGCGCCGGAAGTCGAGTACATCCAGCCCTGCTACGATCACCCGGATTTCATTGCGGCCTTGGCGGAGCAGATCCGCTTGCCGCTTGACGAGATCCCGCTCGAGCGCCGTCGTCGTACGCCGCTGGTCTTCACGGCCCATAGCATTCCAACCTCGATGGCGACCGCATCCCCCTACGTCCAGCAGTTGCAGGAATCCTGCCGGCTCGTGGCGGAGGTCTTGGGGCACCCGCGGTGGTCGCTCGCCTACCAGAGCCGGAGCGGCGATCCACGTCAACCCTGGTTGGAGCCCGACGTGAGCGCCGTGCTGCGGGAGCTATCGGCCGAGGGGTGCCGATCGGCGGTATTGGCCCCCATCGGATTCGTATGCGATCACGTCGAGGTGCTGTTCGATCTCGATGTCGAGGCAAAGGCGGAGGCCGACGCGCTCGGGCTCGAACTGCGACGGGCCAGCACGGTGAACGATCATCTTCTCTATATCCGCGCGCTGGCAGATCTGGTGCGCCAGCGCGTGCGGCAAGGTTGAGCGACAGATTTCCGGTCACCTACAGAGACCGTTCGAGGGGTCTGAAGAAAGTGATGGAACAGAGCCGCTCAGTCCAGCGCATCATCGTGGTCGGCGGCGGGATCACCGCCCTGGCTGCCGCGCACCGGCTGATGGAACGGCGCCACACCGAACGGTTGCCCTTCGAGCTGCTCCTGCTCGAAGCAGGGCCACGCCTGGGGGGCGTGATCAGCACGGTGCGTCGGGATGGCTTCATCCTGGAATCGGGACCGGATGCCTTTATCACCAACAAGCCGTGGGCATTGGATCTTGTCAAGCGTCTGGGTCTGGGCGAACGGCTGATCGGGACCACGGAGGGCCACCGGCGGACGTTCGTGGTCCGCCGCGGAAAGCTGCATCCCGTCCCGGAGGGATTTTTGTTGCTTGCGCCGACGCGGATCTGGCCGTTTCTGCGGTCCGACCTGATGTCGTGGCGCGGCAAGGCGCGAACCGCCCTGGACCTGCTCCTGCCGCGGGGGCGCCCACTGGCCGACGAAAGCCTGGCCTCGTTCGTGCGCAGGCGGTTCGGGCGAGAAGCCCTTGACTGGCTGGCTCAACCGATGGTCGGCGGGATCTACACGGCGGACCCGGAGCGGCTGAGCCTGATGGCCACTATGCCGCAGTTCCTGCAAATGGAACGGCGAGATCGCAGCATCATCCGTGCGATGCGGCGCCAGCAGTCGAGAGTCCCTCTCGATCGAGAAGGGGACAGCGGAGCACGGTACAGCCTGTTTGCCACCCTGGAGGACGGCCTCCAAACGCTCGTCGATGCCCTGGAGGGGCGGCTGCCGGACGGCGCAGTGCGCCTTCGCTGTCCGGTCGCCGGGATCGCACGAAAGGCGGAGCGTTGGACCGTACGACTGGGGGACGGAACGAGCCTGGAGGCCGACGGGGTCATCCTGGGTCTCCCGGCGTTCCAGGCTGCCGCCCTGATGCGCGATCTCGATGGAGGTCTCGCTCGGGAGCTTGAGGCGATCCCCTATGCGTCGTCCCTGACGGTGAACCTGGCCTATCGGAGGGAGCAGATCCCCCACCCGCTCGATGGGTTTGGATTCGTGGTCCCGGCGTGTGAGGGACGCGCCATGATCGCCTGCTCATTCAGCAGCGTGAAGTTTGCGAACCGGGCGCCCGCAGGCCACGTCCTGTTGCGGGTGTTTGCGGGCGGGGCGCTGCAGCCGGAGCCGTTCGGCTGGGACGATCGTACGTTATTGGCCGCGGTGTGCCGCGACCTGACCGACCTCTTGGGCATCCGAGCCGCCCCGCTGTGGAGCCACGTGGCGCGGCATCCGCGCTCGATGCCGCAGTACCACGTTGGGCATCTGGCTCGCGTGGCGGCACTGGAGCTAGGGCTGGCCCGATGGCCAACACTCAAACTCGCCGGGAATGCGTTCCGCGGGATCGGGATTCCTGACTCGATTCACAGCGCCGAGGTGGCTGCCGACGCACTCCTGAACGACCTGGCCTTGGCGCAAATGGGGGAAGCCGCCGAGGGGGCGCTGAATCCTTCAACACGTTCTTGTGCCGAACGAGAATCTCTCTTATAATCTGAGCTTGGGGAGGAGAGGCTGATTTCAACGCGGGCGGTTCTCACGCAGTGATAAGGAGGTCGGCTATGAGAGACAGCAAGGGCCGCGCCCTGTGCGGGCTCGTTGTCGGGATGTTATTCAGCTCGGGGTGCGCGACCACGACGATGTCAAAGGTCGCCTATATCGTCTCCGAAGGGCCGGGTGCGACGACGGTGCTGGTACAGAACGCCGACGGCGGCCGGCCCGTGCGGGTCTCGGGTCTGTCCGGTTCGATCTCGGACATCGCCGTCTCGCCCAATGGCCAACGACTGGCGTATGTCACCGGCGGCACCACGACAGGCATGGAGCAGGTCTTAGTCGTGGATTTGGATGAAAACAACAACATCGTGGGCTCCAGACGGAACTTCTCAGATGAGATGCCAACCGCCAGGAGCTTCTCGCCGAAATTCCTCGACGATGACAACCTCCTGTACATTTCGGAGACCGGAGGTGAGCGGGTCCTGGTCCTCGTGGACCTGCGGACCGGAGGAAAGCAGAAGATTTCCCCCATCACCGGGTCGATCGACGCCGTGGCCCGGTACAACATCGAAGGGAAGAACGCGCTCTTCTTCGGTATGAACAAGGAGATGCGACGTTATGATCTTCCGACCGGACCACTGCGGATGGTCGTGGCCAACACCGGAAGCATTTCTGGACAGGCCTACGAGAAGATGGGCATCTTTGAGAACACCCTCGTGTACAGCGTCCAGGCCACCCCAAAGGAGCGGGCCTTCACGCACATGCGTCTGGATGGGACGGGGCTCAAGGCAGTGGTTGAGGCGCCCCCGGAAATGGTCTTCCCGATCATCAAGTTGGCCAGGGACCCGGGATCGCGGGTCCAGCGCTTCAATCTATTTGACTTCACCCTCGTGGCCAGGCCCGAGGAACGGCTGATCACACTCGAAGGGTATGGGGTGACGGCCCAGAAGATCACCGAACGTCACCTGTTCTGGGTTGTGCGGGGGTTGAGCTACCCGGACAAGGTGTATGCCGTCTATGAGGCACAGGGCTTGGAAGCGCTTCGGACGGGCACCTATACCGGTTCAGTCTACCTCGCCTCAACGGGGGAGATGCTGGTCTGGTACAACCCCTCGAATAAGAAGATCTGGGGGGTGCCGCTGGAGAGCTTGGGAGCGAATCCGGTCGATCTTTCGGCGGGGGTGATCCGCGTGGCGAATCGGCCATTCTCGGTCTCGTCGCAATACGTCGGCGTGGTCACCGAAGAGGGAAAGCTCTACCTCCTTTCGACCAGCCGCAAAACGCCGCCTATCCTGTTGGGGCAGGGGGTTCAGGTCAGCCTCACCCGTCAGTGACCTGGTAACATTCCATCTCGGCAGCCACTGCGTTCGCCAAGCGGCACGCGCAGAGGGAGATGGTGTCTTCGCTCTCGGGAATGAACGCATCCCCTCTCCGAAGACCCTGGGGCAGGATCCGCCAAGGAGGAAGCGATGACTTTCGACCTAAGGCATAAGAGCCGCACCCTTCTCGAGGGGCCGGACCGCGCCGGGCCGCGGGCGATGATGAAGGCGATCGGCTTCAAGGATGAGGACCTCGCCCGTCCGCTCGTCGGTGTCGCGCACTGCTGGATCGAGGTGATGCCCTGCAACTTCAATCACCGGGCGCTGGCCGAGCGGGTGAAGGAGGGGGTCCGGGCCGCTGGAGGCACGCCGATCGAGTACAACACGATCTCCATCTCCGATGGGATCGCCATGGGGACCGAGGGTATGAAGGCGTCCCTGGTCAGCCGCGAAGTCGTCGCAGACTCGATCGAACTGGTCGCCCGCGGTCACCTATTTGATGCCCTCGTCGCCATCTCCGGCTGCGACAAGACGATCCCCGGCACCGTCATGGCCCTGAGCCGCCTGAACCTGCCCGGTCTCATGCTGTACAGCGGCTCCATCGCATTCGGCGTGTACCGAGGTCGCCACCTCACGATCCAGGATGTCTTCGAGGCGGTTGGCGCCTTCAATGCCGGGAAGATGCCGGCGGAGGAACTGCGCGCCATCGAGGAGCACGCCTGCCCGGGGGCGGGCGCTTGCGGCGGCCAGTTCACCGCCAACACCATGTCCACCGCATTTGAGATGCTCGGCATCTCGCCGATGGGCTGGAGCGGCGTGCCGGCCATGGACGTGCGAAAGGAAGAGGTCGCGTTCGAGAGCGGGAAGCTGGTGATGGACCTCCTGCGGCGCGGGATCACCCCGAAACAGATCATCACGCGCAAGGCCCTCCAGAACGCCATCGCCGGGGTCATGGCCACGGGCGGCTCGACCAACGCCGTGCTCCACCTGCTCGCCGTCGCCAGGACGGCCGGCGTCAAGCTGTCGATCGACGACTTCGACCGGATCTCGAGGAAAATCCCGCTCCTGGTGGACCTCAAGCCATGGGGACGATTCACGGCTCCCGACATGTACGAGGCCGGAGGGATGCCGGTGGTTGCCAAGCGCCTCCTTGACGCCGGCCTCCTTCACGCCGACGAGCTCACGGTCACGGGGAAGACCATCGGCGAGGAAGCGCGGGCCGCGCGCGAGACACCGGGACAGGAGGTGATTCGCCCACTCGACAACCCGCTCAAGCCGACCGGAGGCCAGGTGATCTTGAGGGGTAATCTCGCACCGGAGGGATGCGTGGCCAAAGTCGCGGGCCACGAACGGATGGTGCATCGCGGGCCCGCGAGGGTCTTCGACCGAGAGGAGGATGCCTTCGCCGCGGTCAAGGCCGGGAGGATCAAGGCCGGAGATGTCGTCGTGATTCGCTACGAGGGGCCGAAGGGCGGACCGGGAATGCGCGAGATGCTCGGCGTCACCGCGGCCCTCGTCGGGGCTGGTCTCGGAGAATCGGTGGCGCTGATGACCGACGGCCGCTTCTCGGGCGCCACGCACGGCCTGATGGCCGGCCACGTCGCACCGGAGGCGGCTGTGGGGGGACCGATCGCCGGGCTTCGGAACGGCGATATCATCGTCTTCGATGTCAAGAAGCGGCGGCTGGACGTGGAGATCCCGGCCGCCGAGATGAAAAGGCGACTGCGGGAGTGGAAGCCACCCGCACCGCGCTACAGGAGCGGCGTAATGGCAAAGTATTCCTGTCTGGTCGGGTCGGCTTCGGAGGGCGCGGTCACGGGCTGAAGAGGAGAGTCGATCTCTCGCGCGTTGATCGCCGGTGGGATTTGATTGAATACACGAGACGGCCCGAGCGCGGGCCGTTTCCCGTCATCGATCTCCATCGCCAGCGGAGGCGGTGGCGATGGTGAGGGAGGTAGAGAGACTCCATGGGATGGCTGTGGGATTTGTTTCATAGGATTTACGATGTGGAGTCGTTGGTCCGCGTCGGCGGCCTGATGGCTCTGATCGCCATCGTGTTCGTGGAAACCGGTCTCTTTGTCGGCTTCTTTCTCCCCGGGGATTCTCTCCTAGTCACTGCAGGGCTGTTTGCAGCCAGCGGGAGTCTCGACTTGTGGAGCCTGCTCATCTTTGCCAGCCTGGCCGCCATCATAGGCGATACCGTCGGGTACATGATCGGGTTCAAAACTGGACCCAGGATCTTCACTCGCGATGATTCGTTGCTCTTCCACAAGAAGCACCTCATCAGCACGAAGGAGTTCTACGATCGGTGGGGTGGGATCACCATCATCCTCGCCCGGTTCATGCCTATCGTCCGGACCTTCGCTCCATTAGTGGCCGGCGTGGGGCGCATGGAGTACAGACGATTCGTCTTCTACAATGTCATGGGAGGGATTGGCTGGGTGGTGAGCATGACGTTCATCGGCTATTTCCTCGGTCTGGCGGTCCCGGATATCGACCAGCATATCCACCTCGTCATCGCGGTCGTCATCTTCCTTTCGTTGCTCCCGGCGATTATCAAATTCGCCCGGGCGAGATGGAGGGTTCGCGGGACTGCCCTGTAACGCCCACCCGGGTGGCAGCGGCGCGCTGCCGCACGAACCTACCTAGCCAGGCGTGCACGTGGATAAGAGTTGAGGGCCCTCTTGCCAGCAAGGGGCGGGAGGGTCATCCTGTTTCAAGGGGGATTCGAACTGTCCTTCGCTGAACTGGTACCGTGGTAAGCACATCGCTTCATCGGAAAGGGTATGAGACGTGGATGGCGCTTGCAGAGCGCTACCGATGGGTGCGCTGGGCCACCAAGTGGGGCCTTTCCCTCCTGTCGCTCTTCTCGGGCATTGCCACCCTGGTCATCTTCAGACGCGGGACCGAGCACTTCCCCTGGATCCTTGGCAACGTGCTGCTCTTGTGGGTGGGCGGGGTGGTCTTTGCCCATCTCAGGCAGGCGCTCGAAGCCCGAAACCACCGGATCATACGGGTGGCCGTCGATTTCACCCTCCAGAGCCTCCACCACGAGCTTCTTCTCTTCCTTCTGCCCATCTACTATGCCAGCACGACCCTCGGGTCGCGCAATCTCGGGTTCTTTGCCCTTCACTTGACGGCGACCCTCTTCACGGGGATTGACCCGTGGTACCGGGCGATGGTCCTTCGACAATCGCCCTGGGTAAGTCATCTGTTATTCGCGTTCGGGCTCTTCGCCTCCCTGAACGTTGGGCTCCCGCTCGTCAGGGTGCGGAGCGGCTGGGCGCTCCTCTTCAGCGCCATCCTGAGCGTGCTCGCCTTGATCCCCGCCATCCGCCGAGGCTTCGCCTTTTCCTGGCGCAACGCCGTCCTGGTCGCGACCCTCGTGGGATTGCTGGCAGCCTCCATCATCTGGTCGGTCCGATCCTGGATTCCTCCTGCGCCCCTTTACCTCTCGGGCGCCACGTTTGCCCGATCCGTCGAGCGCTTCGAGCCGGTGGAACCGGTTCGGAAGGTGTCGGCAGCCGACCTGCAGGCATGGGGCGGCCTGGTCTGTTTCACCGCAATCACCGCGCCCGCCGGGCTACGCGAACAGATCTACCACGTCTGGTGGAAGGACGGCAGCCTCGTGACCCGGATCGCCCTTTCGCCGATCAGAGGGGGCCGACCCGGGGGGTATCGCACCTTCTCGAAGCGATCGGACCTGGGAGCCGACCCGGCAGGGCGCTGGACAGTAGATGTCCTTACGGCCCAGGGACAGCTCATCGGCCGCGTGAGACTGGCCGTCACGCCTTGAGCAGACAATCCACCGATTGGTCATCCCTGCCATTGTAGAAGCGGAGGGAAATAGGCGCGCTACTGCGATACGGTGGCGTTCGTCCGCAATCCCGGGGTTATGATGGCGAGCTCGAGCTGGGCGCTTTACCGACGGGGAAATAACCAGGACAGGAACCGAGGCAGATGCCGTTCGGCCTCCTCTGCATCGATCCAGCCACTCCTGATGAACCAGATGAGCATGGCCAGGGGTGTGATCGCCATTGCGACCATGGTCGCCCAGAACAAGCCGCTCCAGGTGTAGGGCATTCTCGCGAAGTTCATGCCGAAGAAACCTGTAATGAATGTGATCGGCATGAAGATCGTTGCGATGAGAGTAAGCCGTTTCATCACGTCGTTGAGCCGATTCGAGATGGTCGCCAGGTAGGCGTCCAACATGTTGCTGACTAGGTCGCGGTATGATTCGACGATCTCATTGGCTCGGATCAGGTGATCGTGGAGATCGCGGAAGTAGGCCGCCGACTTCGGGTCAATATAGGAATAGTCCCGGCGACTGAGCGCGTTATAGACCTCGCGCTGAGGGCTGACGAGTTTCCGTAGGTGGACCAGCGCCCGCTTCAGGACAAAGATCTGATGCAGGCGCTCCTGTGTGGGCCGTTGCACCACATCATCTTCGAGGTCGTCGATCTCTTCCTCCAGCGCGTCCAGGGCGGGAAAATAACTGTCCACTAGCAAATCGCCGATGCGATGGAGAATGAAACTGGCGCTCGCCTCTTGAGTCTTCGGCTTCGTAACTACTTGATCGTAAGCCCGCTTTATCGCATCGATCGGTCCATCGTGCACGCTCAAGATCCAGTTCTTCCCCAGCGCGATATCGACCTCGTCGGCAGGAACCTCTTCACCCTCCCTTGGCCTCAAGCCGTGGACGACTACGAAGATGTAGTCCTCGAACTCCTCGAGCTTTGGCCGCTGGTTTTTATGCACCAAATCTTCGACCGTGAGGGGATGGAGCGAGAACTGGCGACCAAGCGCCTCTAGCGACTCCGGAGACTCCCCTTCGAGGTCCACCCACAGGCAGGCCAGTGGATCCTGGAGGAGCTCGCCGAGGCGTGCGAGATCTACGCTCTCTTCAACTTTGCCGTCACTGTGGCGGTAGAACACTCGCTGCATCGATCCTCTCTCCAACCCGCCTCACCCCTCCGACGCCCATCGCCCCATACCGCTTCCATTTCGTCGATCGTCCCAAAGGCGGATCGTATCAGCTTCAACTCGCCGCTTCAAGCGAGATCACGCTAGTCATTCCCTATCCTTTTGGATCTGCCGGCAGACTCGATCGCTGAGCCTCTCACGGGATGCCGGTCTGGCCAGGTCAGTATTTGGCGCTGGGTAGTGTCCTAATCTTACTGATATGAAGACATTCTCATGCCAGGACACTCTCCCCACGCCTGCCCCAGTTTGAACGCATAGCTGATGTGTGGTAGGGTACAACTTCAGCGAGGCATGTAAGGGGATGATGGCAGATCCACACAAATTCGAATTCGAGATCGACCGGGCCATTCGGACGCAAGTCCGCGAGAAGATCGAGGCGAGCACTGAACTCCCCCTTTCTGAAGCTGTGGCTCCCGCAAAGAAGGGGGTGTGCGTCTTGTACTGGAAGGGGAAGCTGGTCTATGCCGGCAAAGCACTCCATGCGACGCTGAAACGCCGCCTTGCTGAGCATACCCGGAAGATCGCCGGTCGGAAGAACATCACAGTGAGCCGGATGACGTGCCGCTTCCTGACCATTGAGAGCGACTAGTTCTTCCGCGCCGCCGAGGATGCGCTGATCACGTCGTACAAGCCGTTATGGAACGCCAGCGGGTTCGGAAGTCACGTCCCGGGGCGGGGGAGGCCGGGAACCCGGCTGAGCCAGTGGGACCAGGAGTTCCCGCCCAAGTAGCGGGGACTATCGTTTGCGCAACACCACCGCGCTCTCATACAACCCGGCGCCATTCCTCTTGCCTCGGCGAACCGAAGAACTGGTAATACTTGCGCCTACGCGCTTAGCCCTAAGTACCACGATCTTCTCGAGCCTCAATCCGTGAGCCTCAGCGAGCTCTCCAAGAATCTGATCAGTCGGAATGTGGATGCCCTGAATGATCGAGTTCCCGATGACCACAACCGCTGCTCCCCGACGACGCAGCACCTCCTTGAGAATAGCGACAAACCGATCACAGTCGTTGAAGTACGACGTGACATAGTTTGCCCACCCTGGGCCGCCATAGGCGCCAAGCGCGGCACGAGTGCTCCGAAGTGTTTTCAGCGTCTGCGCCAGCGAGGAATGCGTACACTGGAGGCGGATCGGGTCAGCGCCTCGAACCGTCTGCCAATATTTCCCGAAATTGCGTTGCTCAAGTTGCCGGAGATCGTCGGGTTGGGTGAGGAGCGAGAGCCAGAAGAGTTGGGGCCGCGTGTTGCGAACATAGTGATAGTTGTTCATGTACGGGGGCGAGGTGAGGACCAAGTCTACGGACCCACTTTTTACCTGGGTGCCCGGGGCAAGGAAATCATCGCAGTGGATTTCCCGTTTCAGCCCGGTTGGCATTCGTGACAACCGCTCCTGCAGCCATACGACATCCCCCCGGATTTGTCGGAGCTTTGCCGCAAGGACCGAGGGCACGTCGGCAAAGTCGAGCAATGGCTTGCCGGCGCCCGGGCGGGAGCCTAGGCTCGGCTCGTACGTATAGTTCGAGACCTGGACCATAACAGCCCCGAAAGCCATCTTGGTCAAGTCGGCGAGGTCTCGCTGTGGAATCGTGTAAAGTAGCTCGAGCAGGGCGAGGACCTGAGGTTCGATCTGCGGGCTGAAGAACGGGATGCGCGAGCGGAATCCTCGTGGTCTGTACTGCTCCGAAGTCTGTTGACCGTTCCCCTTTGCAGGGACACGCTCGACCCGGTGTATCAAGGCGTCGAGCGCCTTCAGATCAATCGAAGCGGCCGTGAGCTTGGTCCGCGCAGCCAGGGCTGCATAGGGGTTAACCTCGAAGCCTACGCCATGGTAGCCGTGGAGCATGGCCTGCACTAACGTCGTGCCGACACCTGCGAACGGATCTAACACGAGCGGACGATGTGAAACCCTGGCCGAGAGACATTCGTGGAAGACATCCTCCACAAACTGCGCCGAGAATCCCGCGATCCAAGGGACCCACCGGTGGACTGGAGCGGATCGGTTCTCCATGAAGGCCGGGTCGCGGAACTCGCGCGAAGGCGTGGGTTGGCTTCTGTGATCTCCCTCAAGCACACTGAGATGAAAGGTCAGTTGGCTTTCCATGCCCCTTTCCGTCCCTGTGAACCTCCTCTGGTGCCCCTTATACTACAAGTATATGTGGTCTGTCAAGATAAGCCCTACTATATCTCGTAGATTTCATGATCGGCGGCGTGTTCTGCATTATCCCTACTTAAAGAGGCGTTTGAGCGCCGGTTCGGTGCCTCTTCCAAAATGGTGGAGTTCGTTGAGCGAGAGAGGTCATGAAGCGAACCACTGTCGAACCAACACAGTGGCAGGTCACCTCCGAACTTCCCTTGAGCTGGTAACCAACCATTGGGCCAATTCACAGTGCAATTGTGGGCACGCAGTGAAACGAGTGCCTCAGGGTTCATCCGTCCACTCAAGCCAGATGCTGTAAAAGCACTCCCCGCGCAGATCCCCATAGGTCTTGACGAATGCCTCTCGGATCTTCGTCGCAGCCTCTCGCTGTCGCCCGAGCTTCCTCGCCAACTTGTACGCCCGAGAAGCCGTGGCTATCACGTGGGATGGCTGTCCCCACACCTCTCGCACTTCTGACCCTTCCATCTTGCTCCTCCTGTATCAGTGCTTCCGCGTTAGGTCCCATCACCTCGACCAGGTTCTCCTGTTCTTCCAATGAGCAGGTACCATGCCACAGCTCACCTGGACAGATGAGGCATCAGCTATGATCATAACCATATGAAATAATTGATATTTATAGCAGTCATGTCGAGTGGAACGGCCTAGCGGAGCCTGGAACAGCGTGGGAGGCTGTATCGAAAAGGATAAGATGGTGAACCTTCAGGTTCGCGCTTCTTGTGTCTGGCGAGCCCCATAAGCTTGGAGTATATTGCCTACTTTTTAGGCTTGCCTCGCTCCGATAGGAGGACTATTCTAAGGATGCGGCCCGCGAGTGTATTGTCTGCTGCGGTCGCTCTCACTCAACCGAACCTTCGTTCTCGGGCGGTGGGCTCCAAGCTGTTCTTCCTCGCGCGAACGCATCTTCACAAACGATCATCCGGGACGACGCCACCAGCGACAAGCATCGCTCCACTCCGGGAGTAGCTTCATCGCAGGAGGGACGCTTCGGTCCAGATCCTGATCGCGAGCATCACAGTCGAGGTGAGTGAAGGCCCGGCCGCTGTTCCGTTTCCTCATCAGCGGATCTACCATAAGACGAGAGGGGCACGGGCCGCCGATGAAAACATTTTCCAACGCAGGCGGCACTTCCTAGACATCATCAATGGTGGTCAATATCCATGGACATTTATCTGAGCGAGAACGCCTTTGTCGGACTGCTGGTCTCGACGATTGAGGTGTATCGGAAAGAATGTTTCGGGGTCCTGCTCGGCCAGAGCACGCCCGAACGAGTCCTCGTGGATTTCGTGGTTCCCTACCAGACGGCGAACCGGAAGTTCCGCGAGGTGCACGTGGATCTCATGCGCAGCCAGCGGGTGGAGCAGGCCGTCAGGACCACCTCGCGCTGGGAGTGCGTAGGGGATTATCACTCTCATCCGATGTACGGCACCGTCAGGGCCACCACCATCCTGAGTGGGGTGGATCGGAAGTTCTTCAAAGATGGGAATGTCGCCATCGTGGTGGCTATCAACGATTCGGGCAGGCAGCAGAGATGGAACTACGTGCGAGGCGGCGGCGTCTCCGGGGGCATCAATGGGTATAATATCCGGATTGCTGGATACCACAAGGCGAATGGTACTATCGAACGCGCGCCGATTCACTGCCCGTATGCCATCGGTTTCCAGGCAAAGGATCTGAACGGTAAGGAGTGAGCCACCCCTCCGCATCCCCTTCCGCTTCCATGGGAGGACGCTGAGCCGTGCGCTCCCGAGCGCAGCTCAAGCAGCTCCTCGATGACCTCTACCGCCGCTACGGCCGACGCGACTTCCTCTCCACAAGCGCCCTCAGCGTTCCCCACCGATATGGCCGCCCGGAAGACCGCGAGGTCGCCGGGTTCGTGGTCGCCTCCCTCGCCTACGGCAACGTCAAGCAGATCCACCGCAGTGCCGAGGCTGCGCTCGAAGCGATGGGAGCCAGCCCGGCCAGATTCATCCGGCAATTCGATCCTGCTCGGGACGCGGCCCGGTTCCGACACTTCGTCCACCGCTTCAACTCGGGGTTTGACCTCGCCCTGCTCTGTTATCTCCTCCATCGGGCGATAGAGGCGAAGGGCTCTCTCCAGGCCTTCTTTGTAGAGGGGTATGATCCCGGTCACGAGGACATCGGGCCCGCCCTGACGAGCTTCGTTGAGCGGACGCTTGCTCTCGACGTCTCGCCCTTCTATCCCTCGGGAACAATTCCTGCGAAGGCTGGTGTGCGCTTCTTCTTTCCGTCGCCCGCCCAGGGAAGCGCCTGCAAGCGCCTCAACCTGTTCCTGCGCTGGATGGTGCGACGGGGGGACGAGATCGATTTCGGGATCTGGACCGAGGTGTCTCCGGCGCAGTTGATCGTCCCGCTCGACACGCACGTGGCCAGGATCGCGCGGCGGCTGGGCCTGACAAGGATCAAGCAGGCCAACTGGCGGATGGCCAAGGAGGTGACGCGGCGGCTCCGTGTCTTCGATCCCGAAGACCCGGTGAAATACGACTTTGCCCTGTGTCGGCTCGGGATCCTGAAACAGCCGCTCCCTCGCAGGGGTCAGTAAGCACGAAGGGGAACGGCGGATGGCTCAGCGCGCGTGCGATTCCGGATCAGCGGGAAAGAGAAAAGCGAGGGGTCAGGTCTTCCTGGCCAGAAGGCGGAGCATCTCATCATGGATCAGGCCATTGCTGGCCACGATCCGGGGCTTTGAGAGTTCAAGAGGCTGACCGGAAAGGTCGGTCACCCGGCCTCCCGCCTCCGTGACCATGAGCGAGCCGGCTGCCACGTCCCACGGGCTCAGCCGGAGCTCCCAGAAACCATCGAACCGCCCGGCGGCCACATAACAAAGGTCGAGGGCGGCCGAGCCGGGGCGGCGCACAGCCTGAGCCCGCTTCATGAAATCGGCGAAGTGATCCAGGTTGTTTTCCTCGGCGGTGGCCACATCTGGCGGAAAGCCGGTGGCCAGCAGGGCATCTGACAGTCCGGAGATCGCGGAGACTTGAAGGCGCTTTCCATTCAAAAAAGCCCCCCCACCCCCCTCGGCCGTGAACAACTCCTCCAGGGTCGGATCGTAAACCACTCCAAGAATTGGTTCACCATCCTTCTCCACGCCGATCGACACGGAGAAGCAGGGGTAGCCGTGGGCGTAGTTCGTGGTGCCGTCCAGTGGATCGACGAACCAGCGGTACCCCGAGTCGCCTTGTAGCCGGGTCCCCTCCTCCGACACGAGGCTGTGCCCAGGAAGCTCCCGCCGGACGAGCGCAGCGATCGCCTCCTCCGAGCGCCGATCGACGTCGGTCACGATGTTCTTCACACCCTTGTATTCGATGGTTCGCCTCTGCTCCAGCCCCTGGCGGATGATCGCCCCCGCCTCCTTTGCGGCCCGCAGCGCCACCTCACGAATGACGTCGATCCCCATTTTTCCCCTTGCGAAAGTTTTCCAGTGGTGCCGCTCCAACTACTAAAGCCAAAATGGTGAAACTAGGGAAAGCATTAGTTCTTAGCAGGGCTCCTGTCGGCGATTAGCCGCAACAAGTTGAAACGGCACTAGTCTATCACACCTTCCCGAGAGTGTCTAAGCCATCCAGGCCCTGCGGTCTGCGTTGTTTCAGACGCAAGGTGGTGGTAAGATGTCATTGATGGAACGGGATATCAGAGAGAAAGCCAGGGCCCAGTTCGATCGCCAGGCCGAGCGCTACGCCACCAGCCGACCGCACGCCCTTGGGGATAGCCTGGAACTGATGGTCCAGTGGGCCGAGCCGAGGCGGTCGGACCTGGTGCTGGATGTCGCGACGGGGGCGGGGTTCACTGCGTTCGCCTTCGCTGCCAGGGCCCGGCGGGTGGTGGCGACCGATCTGACGGCCAACATGCTCACCCAGGCCCGCCGCCTGGCCGCCGACCGGGGGCTCACCAATCTCCTCTTCACCCAGACCGAGGCCGAGGCGCTTCCGTTCCGTGACGAGATCTTCGATATCGCAACGTGTCGTTTGGCCCCCCATCACTTCGGCAGCGTCGACCGCTTCCTCGCGGAGATGCGGCGGGTCTTGATATCGAGGGGAAGGCTTGTGCTGTGCGACAGCTCGTCCCCGGAAGATCCCGAGGCTTTCGCCTGGCAGCAGGAAACGGAACGAACCCGAGATGCTTCCCACGTGTGCAACTACTCCCCCACCGAATGGTTGCGCATGACGGAGACGGCGGGATTCCTCGTGGACGGGCTGAACACCGACCATCGTTCCCGCCTCACATTCTCCGACTGGGTCCGCACCTCAGGGAACGATCCGGCTACTGTCGCGGTCCTACGAGAACGGTTCCTCACCGCGCCTTCCGGCATCCGTAATGCTTTCCAGATCCAGCTCGATGGAGAGGAGATCCGCTTCTCCTGGATGCTCGCGATCCTCCTTGCGCATCGACCCTAGCGCCGCTCCAAACTTGTTATGGCTAATGCCGTTCCAACTCGTTTCGGCCAATCGCTGAAATACCGTTTTGCCCAAATAGTTGGAACGGCACTAATCGGCGACAGGAGCCCCGCTAAGAACTATCCCTCTCCCTGGCCTCACCAATCTGGGGAAAGTAGTTGGAACGGCACTAGACGCGTGCCAGGGTCGCATCTCTCGCCCGCCGTTGTTCCTTCTTTTGCTTCCTGATAGCTCTTCGCGCCTCTGCCCCCTCTGACCTGATAATCGGCGCCACTTTCCCACTTGACAAGACCGGCAGGAGGGCGATAGTGTCCCGGCACAAACGCGACCGGCGTATGCCCGCACGAGAGGCGTGGGAGGAGGGACGATGAAACGGGTCAGGGATTTCCTTCGCGGGGAGGGGGTGTTTTATACGGCACCCGATCTCACCGTGCGGCAGGCAGCGCAGTACATGACCACCAAAGAGGTCGGAGCGGTGCCGGTCCTGGAGAAGGGGCGACTGGTCGGGATTTTTACCGAGCGGGATCTCCTCACACGGGTAGTGGCGCACGGTCTTGACCCCGCGACGACGAGGGTTGGGGAGGTGATGACGAAAGAGCTGGTGGTGGCCGAGGCGGATGAAAACTATGAGGCGGCGTTGGAAAAGATGAAGGACTGCAACTGCCGTCACCTGCCGGTTGTCGATCAGGATCGCCTGCTCGGCGTCGTCTCCATGCGGGACCTGCTTCTGGCGGAAATCACCGTAAAAAGCAGCGCCATCAGAATGCTGGACACCATGATCCAGTACAAGTCCCCTGTCAGCAGCGGGATGGCCATTGTCTGGAAGTGCATGAGCTGCGGCCATCACGCCCCCGGCGACCAGCCGCCCGCCCATTGCCCGAGCTGCCGCGCGCCCAGAGAACAGTTCGTCCTCGTGGAGGAAGATTAGTCCCGGCTTCAGCCGGCGCAACCATGCTTCTCAGACATGGCGCGATGTCAGCGAAACTCGGGCATGTCGTCAGTGGGAGGGACTTGCAGCGAGAAGACATGACGTTCGCCATCCCGGGCGATCTGGATGCTCAGCCGATCCCCGGCCTTTCCCAACTTCAATGCCCTTCCCATCTTTTCAAGAGAATGGATGTCACGGTCGCCGATCCTGACCACGAGATCCTGTGGCCTCAGGCCTGCTTGAGCCGCTGGTGAACCTGGCTCCACAAACATCACCCGCACCTCCTCCTCCGGTTTTCCCGCAAGCTCCTTCTCTTGCGAGGCGACGGGTCGGGCTCGGGCGATGAAGCCGAGGCGCTCCCCGGCCAACTGAGCCATCATTTCCTCCGGCATCTGGCCGATGGCGACCGAAACCTGCACCCGCTCCTTTTCCCGGAGCACGGTCAGCCGGACCATCCGCCCAAGCGCGCTGCTGCGGATGATCTTCTGAAGCTGGCGAACCTCCCAAATCGGCTGAGTATCCAGCTTCACGATTACATCGTTGGGCTTCAGACCGCCCGCTTCGGCCGGGCCCCCCCGGATCGCCTCCACCACCAAAACCCCCGTGCCGCTTTCCACCCCGAACGTGGCCGCGAGCCTCTCGGCAAGCTCCTCACCGATGTCCTGGATTGAGACGCCCAGCCACCCGATCAATCCTTCTTCGGGCGAGAGGCCGAGGTGTGCTGCGCCGGCGGCGAGCAGAAAGACGGAGAGGAGCAAGACCAGGGCAAAGGACCCCTGGAGGTAGTATCTATGTGATCGCATGTCCTATCCGCTCGAAGTGAAAATCAATTCGAAAGACTAGTAGGAATGAGTTGGCTCCTGGAGAGCCGGTGAGCGACAAAGTCTTGGTCTGCACATGACCTCATATGGAGGCGATCGCAAAGGTCAGATCAAGCTCCCGAAGCTTTTCGGGCGTGGGAATCCCGTCGCGCGACCAGCCGCGAAGACGGTAGTACTCGTCAAGCATCGCGTTGAGCTCGGCCGGCGGGCAATACATCCCCTGGGAGGGACCCGAGGGAATGGGTTCGTGCAAGGCGCGGTAGGGAAGGGTATCGTCCTTTCGACTGAGCCCTTCTCGTACATTGAACGCACGCTCCAGATTGCAGATCCGTTCGCCGACCCTCTCAACGTCGTTCACGGAGAGGCTCCAGCCGGTGACCGTACCGATCATCCTGGCATAGGCCTCGTTCAG
This sequence comes from Methylomirabilis sp. (SeqCode), assembly GCA_041498975.1. Classification (GTDB taxonomy): domain Bacteria; phylum Methylomirabilota; class Methylomirabilia; order Methylomirabilales; family Methylomirabilaceae; genus Methylomirabilis. The sequence continues at coordinate 1,889 of JBGQJI010000028.1, read as the reverse complement.
CATCATGCCAAAGCCCCGCTCGGAGGTGAACCGGCACAGAACCAGCGAGTCGTCCACGGCCGTGAAGTGCTGGCTCCTGATGGCATACTGCGGCTTGCCCTCCACGCTCCTCCGATCGAACTCCTTGCCATATTGCATCGTCGGCCTGGTGTCGTGGTGGCTGCCGCCGCGGGTTCCTGTGGCGTAGCCGATGCTCATCCCCTTTAGCGCACGGGCCGAGTGGCCGGGCAGCTCCAGCCGCCGGGAACAGTAGAGGAAGCGCCGCGCCTTCGGGTCCAGGCGATCCGCGATCCGGGCCGAGCCCTCGGCGAGGAGATCGCCGAACCCTTCCCGGTAAGCCGTCCGCCTCGTCAGTTCGACCATCGCCCGGTAATCGCCGAACGACAGGGGCATCCCCACCTCGGACTCCGAGATCAGTCCCGCCTCGATCGCCTCGCAGACAAAGGCAAAGGTCACGCCCAAGGTGATGGTGTCCATGCCCAGGTAATCACACATCTCATTCAACTTGATCAGGGAGGCGGCATGGAGGTTCCCCGTCATCGTGCCCAGTGCGAAGATCGTCTCGAACTCCGGCATTTTCGCAATCGTCCCCGCGAACTCTCCCTCCTGCACTTGGTAGGTCTTGCCGCAGGCGACAGAGCATTTCAGGCACGTCGTATCCTTCTTGAAGTAAACCTCCTTGAACCGTTCTGCGCTGATCTCATAGGCCCCTTCGCATACCTCCGCCCGTTCGTTGTGGGTGCCGAGGGCTCCGATCGCGTTGGTCGCGTTCACCAGAAAGGGAGTGCCGTAGGCGGCCAAGGCGGCGGTCCCGGTCTTCAGCGGCTGGTGGCTCTCGGAGAGGAGAGCCCTGAGCCCGGCGGGGTCCGCCACTTCGGTCTTCCGCCCTCCCCTCACCGCCACCGCCTTCAGGCGTTTGGCGCCCATGACCGCCCCAATTCCGCCACGGCCCGACAGCCCCTCCCGATTCTTCCAGTAGTGAGCGATAGCCGCGAAGCGTACCAGGTGCTCGCCGGCAGGGCCGATGGCAATCGCGTCGGCCTCCGGACCCTCTGCCGCCTGGATGGCTTGGACCGCCTCTATCGTCGTCTTTCCCCAGAGATGAGACGCAGGCTTTATGCAGGCGCCGACCTCGTCCACCAGGAGGTAGACGGGCCGATCTGCCCTGCCAGATATGGCGATGGCGTCGAAGCCGGTCCGCTTCATCGTGGCCGGGAAGCGACCACCAAACGTCGAGTCGAAGAAGAGACCGGTGAGAGGCGACTTGGATGCCACGCAGGCACGGCTGTTGCCGACGACCGTCGTGTCGGTGATGGGACCGACGGCAAAGACGACGAGGTTCTCGGAGTCGAAAGGGTCGATCCCTGGGCGAAGGCGATCGTAGAGGAGCTTGGCGGCGAAACCGTTGCCGCCGAGATAAAGACGGGCGAATGCCTCATCGAACAACTCTGTCCGAGTCATCCTAGAGGTTAGATCAACGAAAAGGATCCTTCCACCATATCCGAGCATACACGGCCCCTCGATCTTCTTAAGAACTCTACCGAAATGATCCACACCAGTCAAGGGCGGAGAGGAAAGGCATCCTGATTTTCCTTGACTTTTCCATCAGCTATGTGATAGGCAGAAAGCCTCAATCCTGCGAAAGCAGGCGATCGTGAGGAGGGATTCTGGCCCAAGGGCCACTGATCCGGCCGGCAGTCGGAATCGGCACAATAAGGAGGGTATGAGATGGCCGCAAAGAAGCGGGGGGTTATTACCAGGCGGGATTTCATCAAGGCTGCCGGAGCAGGGGCACTGGCAGCGGGCCTGGGTCCTGCAATCATCATCCCAGGGCGCGCCAACGCCGCGAAGAAAACGTTGAAGATCATCCAGTGGGTCCACTTCGTCCC
>JBGQJI010000027.1:0-25028 GCA_041498975.1 Methylomirabilis sp. (SeqCode) | reverse complement strand
CGACCCGGCGACACCCAACAGGGCGGGTGCCCCAGGCACAGAGGACTGCGCCTCCTGCACCGGGAATCCAGGTGCGGCAGGCGCTTTCTTGTATTTGCCGGCGGGGTGAAGAGCTTCTGGATTACTTGTAGTCGTTACATCACACATAGTCCGTTCCGTGATTTGCGCCGCGGCTGCGGAGGGGAGGCTGTAATGACCGGTCGGCACAGAGGTCTTGGTCTGTGGGTCCTGAGCATCGCCGTATTTGCGGCGACGCTCGGCGTGATGGTGGGTCCCCTTCCGACGGCCTGGGCAGTGACGACCCCGCTCACGAACGGCGTGCCGGTCAATAGCACTGCCCAGCAGAATTTTTTTACGGACTTCTCCATAGTCGTTCCACCTGGTGCCACGCAGCTTACTGTCACCCTCACCAATCTCTCAGGAGATGTCGATCTCTTCGTCAAGTTTAACCAACTTCCGGAGACGAATGACTTCACCTGCACGAGTCAAAATCTCAACACCGATAATGAAATCTGCACAATCTCCAACCCGCCGGCGGGGACATGGTTCATTAGCGCTATAGGATTTGACCCGGGAACCAACTCCTTCACAGTCACCGCTACGTTCCAGACAGGAGGAGGCGGAGGCAACCCGGTTCCGCTCACGAACGGTGTGCCCGTCAACAGCACGGTCCAACATCTTGGCATCAGGGACTTCTCTTTAGAGGTCCCAGCAGGCGCTACGAATCTCACGGTCACTACCACCAATGCGACCGGGGACGTCGATCTCTACGTGCGGTTTGGCCAGCTTCCCAACGAGAATCAATATGACTGCCGGCCGTTCACAGAAAGCGGGAATGAAACCTGCCCAGACCCCAACGAGTCGGGAAACATCGGGTTGTTCGCCAACCCGCAGTCGGGGACGTGGTTCATCACCGTGTTTGGGTTTGACCCGGCCCCGGGAACGCAGTCCTTCACCGTCACCGCTTCCTTCCAGACAGGAGGAGGGGGGGGAGGCGACGTCTCCGACTTCGTCGAGCGCCTCTACCAGCAGGTGCTGGGTCGTCAAGCCGACCCGGCCGGCTTGCAGGCCTTCGTCCAGCAGATCGAGACCTTCGGCACGGTCATCCCGACCGTCCTGGCCTTCTTCAAGTCGCAGGAGTTCCTGAACCAGAACCTCAATAACGTGCAGTTCCTGACGGTCCTCTACCGTACCTTCCTCAACCGCGACCCCGACCCGGCCGGTCTCGCCTCCTTCCTGGCGCTGCTGCAGACCGGCTGCCGCACCCGTGACACCCTCATCGCCGCCCTGAGTTTCTCGGACGAGTTCAAGAGCCTCATCCCCCCCCTCCAAGTCGCCGATCTCCGCGTCCCCTTCCTGGCGGAGATTTTCGCCTGGACGCTCAACCGCCCCCCGGACCCGGCCGGCTTCCAGTCCTTCCTCAACCAGCTCACGCGCGGCACCGCCCCCTCCACGATCACCCAGTTCCTCCACTCGAACGAGTTCACGAACCCCAGGAAGACGCCCGTCGAGTTCGTGAGCTCGCTCTACCTGGTCTACCTGGGTCGCCCGCCCGACTGCGGCGGCCTCGCGAGCTTCGTGGGCGCCCTCATTCCGGATACGGACGCGAAAAGGGATCAGCTTGCGGCGCAATTCGCGGGGTCGCAAGAGTTCCAGGATAAGCTGAATCAGGTCTTCCCACCGCCTGGCAGTACCGTTACCATCACGGTCTCGATCGCGGACAGCTTACCTGGGACCGTGACGAGCAGCCCAGCGGGGATCAACTGCCCCGGGACCTGCACCGGGAACTTCGCGAGTGGCACGACCGTGATCCTGACGGCCACTGGGACTGGCGGCACCACCTTCGGCGGTTGGGGCGGGGACTGCGCTGCCTTCGGGACGGCCTTGACCTGCACGCTCAGCAACGTGACCAGCGCTAAGTCGGTGACGGCAGCGTTCAACTCAGGGCCCCCCGGCGGCGGCATCAGCGGCGTTTACTCGACGATCGGGACAGCGACCTCGACGAGTGCCTGTGGCAACCCCCCGGTGTCGATCCAGGTCACGCCGGCGTTTAACCTGACGATCACCCAGACCGGCAGCACGTTTACCGGCTCCGGGACCGCCAACATAACCTCCTCGAACACACCAATACAAGCCACGATAAATTTGACGAATGGGACGGTGGGTGCAAACAACCAACTGAGTGGATCGTTCACGCTTACTATCAGTGCGCTTGGTCAATCGATCCCCGTCACCGGGACGTTCACCGGATCGGTCTCCGGGAATACCCTCACCATCAACGCGACCGGGACCCTGCCGGCGAACCTGGGGGCGCCGCCGGGTTGCGGGTTCACCATCGCGTTGACGGGGCACAAATAGTAGCCGTGGGGTTGACCAGAGCATTCGGACAACTTAAGCAAGGAGGCATGCGGGGTGGAGCGATGCCGAGTTGGTCGGCTTGCCAATGCCCTTTTCCCTTGACAGCAGAGGCGTGATTGATTGAAGATATCCCCCAGTGGTTCCAAAGGAGGAGAGGACGTCTAGGCACGTAGCTCAGGGGGAGAGCGCTTGCTTGACACGCAAGAGGTCGGCGGTTCAAGACCGCCCGTGCCTACCATTGAGTGCTATATTCGTCGTCTTGTGTGATATCATTTAATCGAAGAAGGGCATCACGTCGTTGTGATGCCCTTTTCTTCTCGAAAGCGGCAGAGCGTGGTGGGTAGAAGCGTGGAACGAACGATCACTGTGACCCTGGACGACGGCCGGCGCCATGAATTCCCCTCCGGCGTGACGGTGCTCGGCGTGTTGGAGGCAATGGACCCGGCGGCGAAGAAGGAGACGATCGGAGCGATGGTCAACGGCCGCCCTGTCGATCTGAGCAGCCCGATCGGGGAGGACGCTCGCATCGGGTTTATCACGGCCTCCTCGTCCGAGGGTCTGTCGATGCTCCGCCACAGCGCCGCCCACCTTATGGCAGCCGCCGTGGAGGCTCTCTTCCCCGGCTCGAAGTTCGCCATCGGCCCGGCGATCCAGGACGGTTTCTACTATGACATCGAGCCGCCTCGCACGCTGACGCCGGAAGACCTGCCGGCCATCGAGGCCAAAATGAGCGAGCTGTCGAATCAGCGGGTGCCGTTCGTCAGGTTCGAAGTTCCGCTGGACGAGGCGATCGCTAAGGTGAAGGCTCTGGACCAGCCGTACAAGGTGGAGATCCTGGAGACGATCCGAGACAGAGCTGAAGCCCGCGCCGCGGTCCCCGGGTCGGATGAGCTGGAGCAGGAGGCGGCGGGCGGGGCAGAACAGGTCAGCTTCTACACCACCGGTCGCTTCGTGGACCTCTGCCGCGGCCCCCACGTCCTTGACACGTCGGTCATCCGCGCCTTCAGGCTGACCCATCTGGCGGGCGCGTACTGGCGGGGCGACGAGCGGCGGCCGATGCTCACCAGAATCTACGGGGTCGCCTTTCCGACGCAGGAGGCGCTGGAGCAACATCTCTTCGTCCTCGAAGAGGCGAAGCGCCGGGACCATCGCCGTCTGGGCCGTGAGCTGGACCTGTTCAGCGTGGATGACGAAGTCGGCGGGGGGCTTGTCCTGTGGCATCCGAAAGGCGCACTGGTCCGGAAGCTGATCGAGGACTTCTGGCGGGAGGAGCATCTCAAGAACGGCTACGATCTCGTCTATACGCCGCACGTCGGCCGGGCGAAGTTGTGGGAGACCAGCGGCCATCTGGACTTCTACCAAGAGTACATGTATGCCAGGATGGAGATGGAAGGGAACGACTACTACGTCAAGCCGATGAATTGTCCCTTCCACATCAAGATCTTTCAATCGAGGGTCCGGAGCTATCGAGACCTTCCGGCGCGCTTTGCCGAGCTGGGAACGGTCTATCGCTTTGAGCGCGTCGGGGTGCTCCACGGCCTGTTGCGCGTTCGCGGGTTCACTCAGGACGACGCGCATATCTTCTGCACGCCGCAGCAAATGGTCGCCGAGGTGGCCCGCGCCGTCGAGTTCAGCCTGTTCTTCCTCCGCGCATTCGGCTTCGACACGTATGAGGCATACATCGCGACGCGGCCGGACAAGGCGATCGGGGAGACCGGGCTCTGGAATGACGCGACCGAGGCGCTGCGGCGGGCCGCCGACCAGGCAGGTCTGCAGTATCGGATCGACGAGGGGGGTGGCGCCTTTTACGGGCCGAAGATCGATCTGAGGGTGAAGGACGCCCTGGGCCGCTCCTGGCAGTGCACCACGGTCCAGTTCGACTTCAACTTGCCGGAGCGCTTCGACATCACCTACGTCGGGGAGGATAACCGTCCGCATCGGCCTTTCATGGTGCACCGCGCCATCCTCGGGTCACTGGAGCGGTTCTTCGGGGTGTTGATCGAACATCATGCAGGGGCCTTTCCGACCTGGCTTGCGCCCCTGCAGGCGCGGGTCGTGCCGGTGGCGGACCGCTTCCAGCCCTATGCCCACCAAGTCTCCGGCCGGCTGGGGGCGGCAGGGATGCGCGCGGAAGTGGATCTCCGGAACGAAAAGGTCGGATATAAGATTCGAGATGCAGAGGTGCAGAAGATCCCCTATATCCTCGTGGTAGGAGACAAAGAGGCCAAGGCAGGCACAGTCTCGGTGCGCAAGCGCGGCGGGCAAGACTTGGGTGTCATGCCGGTCGATGAATTCGTCGCCGCGATCCGACAGGAACTCGGGCCAGCGCTCCGGTCACCCGGGCTGGCTCACAGTGAAGGAGGGAGCATCCATCAGTAGAGGTGTCCGGGTCAACGATCGGATACGGATCAAGGAAGTACGGGTCATTAATCCGGCTGGGGAACAGCTCGGAATCTTACCGATCCAGGAGGCCCTCCAGGCCGCCCAGGGCTTCGGGCTCGACCTGGTCGAGGTGGCGCCGGACGCCAAGCCGCCCGTCTGCCGGATCATGGACTATGGGAAGTACCGGTACGAGCAGAGCAAGAAGACCCGCGAGGCCAAGAAGAAACAGACGGTCATTCAGGTTAAAGAGATCAAGCTCCGGCCAAAGACCGAGGGTCACGATTTCCAGTTCAAGGCCAGGCATGCCGAGCGATTCCTGAAGGAAGGGAATAAGACGAAGGTGACGATGATGTTCCGGGGCCGAGAGATGGTCCACCTCGATCGCGGGAAAGTGCAGTTGGACCGGTTCGCCGAGGCCCTCAAAGAGGTGGCGGTGATCGAGCAGCACCCCAAGCTGGAGGGCCGGAACATGGTCATGATCCTTACGCCAAGGCATTGACGGAAAGGAGAGCCGGTGCCAAAGATCAAGACGTTGAAAGGTGCGGCCAAGCGGTTCAAGGTGACGGGAACGGGAAAGATTCGGCGCCACAAGTCGTCCAAGAGCCACCTCCTGACCGGGAAGACGAAGCAGCGGAAGCGGAATCTGCGAAAGCCGGCGCTGGTATCGAAGGCGGATACCCCTCGAATGAGACGTCTGATCCCGTATCAGTAAAAGATGGGTTAGCGATCGGCAATCAGCCGTCGGCGTTCAGCTCCAAGGAGAGTGCAAATCCAGTTTCCTTGTCCTGCTGATTGCTGAAAGCTGAACGCTCCCGTATTCGGAGGAACAGGATGCCACGAGCAAAAGGTGGACCGAAGACACGTCGGCGCAGGAACAGGGTGCTGAAAGAAGCTGAGGGCTACTGGGGCAAACGGAGCAAGGCGTACCGGAGCGCTCAGGAGGCCGTGGACCGGGCCAAGCGCTACGCCTATCGCGATCGGAAGGCCCGCAAGCGGGACTTCCGCAGCCTGTGGATCATACGGATCAATGCGGCAGCTCGCCTCGTCGGCCTTTCCTACAGCGCTTTGATGGGCGGCCTCAAGAAGGCTGGCGTGAGCATCGACCGGAAGGTACTGGCCGATCTGGCGATCCAGGATCAGGCGGCGTTCGCCAAACTGGCGGAGACGGCCCGAGGGCACCTCGCGGCCTGAGCCCAGCGCGATTCCGGCTTGAGGTGAGACGTGCCCCGACCCCTGTCGGGGCTTCTTCTTATTATGGAGGTCGGGTGGAAGCGTTGCGGAAAGAGCTGGAAGATCTTCAAGCGGAGGCGCTCGCGCAGATTCAAAGGAGCGCCGAGGCCGCCCAGCTCGAGAATGCCCGCGTGCGTTTTCTCGGCCGCAAGGCCCGGCTCACTGCGATTCTTCGTCAGTTGGCGACATTGCCCGCTGAGGATCGTCCGCTCATCGGCGCGCTGGCCAACCAGGTCAAGAAAGCGATCGAAGAGAGCATCGACGGCCGGCGCGTTGCCTTCGAATCGATCCCGAGCGCCGAGGTCCTGAGAAAAGACCAGATCGACGTCACCCTTCCGGGTCGGCGGCCGAGCCTGGGCCGCCTCCACCCCCTGACGCAGATCATCCGCGAGATCTGCGGGGTCTTCGTGGAGATGGGTTTCGCCGTCATGGAAGGGCCTGAGGTCGAGTGGGATTACTATAACTTCGAGGCCCTCAATATCCCGGAAGATCATCCGGCCCGGGACATGTGGGATACATTCTGGATCGATCCGGCGAGCGCGCGGACCAGCAAACCGATGCTCCTCAGGACGCACACCTCTCCGATGCAGATCCGCATCATGGAGCAGACCCGGCCACCGATCCGCGTTGTCGTTCCGGGGAAGTGTTATCGCTACGAGGCGGTGGACGCCAGCCACGAGAGCCAGTTCGACCAGATCGAAGGGCTGGCGGTTGACGAGCAGATCACCTTCGCCGATCTGAAAGGGACGCTGCATGCCTTCGCCCGTCGCCTCTTCGGCAAGGACCGGAAGGTCCGCTTCCGGTGCGACTATTTCCCCTTCGTCGAGCCGGGCGTGGACATGTCGATCGATTGTTTCCTCTGCAAGGGGGCGGGCTGTCGCCTGTGTAAGGAGACCGGCTGGCTGGAGATTCTGGGGGCCGGAATGGTCCATCCGAACGTCCTGGCGCGCGTCGGCTACGACCCGGCGCGATATACCGGCTTCGCCTTTGGACTGGGCCCTGCGCGCGTGGCGATGCTCAAGTACGGCATTGACGATATCCGCTTCTTCCACGGCAACGACCTCCGCTTCCTTCGCCAGTTCCCCTGAGACGCATCGGTCGGTTGTGCGGCCCACTGTGCTTCCACCTTCATTGGTATCAAGGCAGAAGGAGACCCTCGCCCCTCTCGGGGAGGAGAGGGCGCGGGCGGGGGGGTGTCGAAGCGGGGCGCGCCTTGTGGAGTCGCAGTCTTGATGGCCCTCGCTATTTTCCGGCGGAGCAATCGTGAAAGCATCGCTTAGATGGCTCTCTGAATACGTGGATCTGGTCCTGCCGCCCAAAGAGCTGGCCCATCTCTTGACGATGTCGGGAACCGAGGTGGGCGGGATCGAACAGCGTGGCAGCGGCTGGCCCGGGATCGTCGTCGCTCGCGTCACATCGCTTGATCCGCATCCGGCTGCTGAGTCACTGACGCTGGCGATGATGGAGATGTCTGCCGGAAGCGTCACCGTCGTCACCGGCGCCACGAACCTCAGGGTGGGAGACAGGGTTCCGTATGCGCCGGTCGGCGCGCGCCTCACGGACGCCCACACCGGCAGAGACATGGTGGTGGAGGCGGCGCACATTCGGGGGGTGGAGTCGCGAGGAGTCCTCTGCTCCGAGAAAGAGCTGGGCCTCTCAGACGCCCACGAGGGGGTCCTGATCCTTCCGGCCGAAGCCACAGTCGGCCTGCCGCTGGCCGCCGTCTTGGGCGACGCGATCCTCGACCTCGAGATCACGCCGAATCGACCCGACTGCCTGGGAATGCTGGGGATAGCTCGCGAGGTGGCCGCCCTCACTGAGCAGCCGCTCCGCTTGCCTGACCTTGCATACCGAGAAGAGGGCCCTGATGTCAGAGGGCAGGCACAGGTCGAGATCCTGGCGCCCGACCTCTGCCCCCGATACAGCGCCTCCGTGATCCACGGGGTCACGGTTGGTCCATCGCCTTCCTGGCTTCAGACGCGCCTCACGGCCGCCGGGGTCCGGCCGATCAACAATATCGTGGACATCACCAACTATGTGATGCTCGAGTACGGCCAGCCCCTGCACGCCTTCGATTACGACACGCTCCTGGGCCGCCGGATTGCGGTGCGGCAGTCGAGGTCAGGGGAATCGCTCCGGACGCTGGACGGCACGGTGCGGCCCCTCGCGCCCGGAATGCTGGTGATCGCCGATGCCGAGCGCCCGGTGGCGCTCGCCGGCATCATGGGTGGATCGGAGACGGAGGTGACCGCGCAGACGAGAAACGTGCTCCTCGAATCGGCCAACTTCGATCCGATCTCAATTCGCCGAAGTTCCCGCGCGCTGAGGCTCAGGACCGAGGCTTCTGCCCGCTTCGACAAGGGCCTGGCGCCGGCCATCGCCGTCCTCGCCCTCAGACGCGCCACGAAATTTATCGTCGAGCTCTGTGGAGGCCTGGCCTCGCGCGGCGTGTTGGATGTCTATCCCTCTCCGCGGGAGGCGATCGAGCTCAGGCTCACTCCTTCAGAGATCCATCGCGTCCTGGGTGTTGAGTTGACCCTGGTCCAGATGCGAAGTGTGTTGGGCCGGCTCGGGTTTGACTGCCGCGAAGATGGGCACGCCCTCCTGGTGAGGTCTCCAGAGCACAGGACCGATATTCAGATCCCCGCCGATCTGGCGGAGGAGATGGCCCGCCTGATCGGGTACGACACGATTCCGGAAACGACGATGGCCGGCCGCTTCCCGGAGCATGCCCCTCAGCCGATGCATGGCTTCATCGAACGGCTCAAAGACCTCCTCGTCGGTTGCGGTTTGCAAGAGGTCATCACGTATTCCCTTGTCGGCCGGCGGCTCCTCGGTAAAGTGGACCCCGGCTCGGAGCGTGGCCTGCTCGATGCGCTGGGCCTGGCGAACCCGATGACCCCGGACCAGGAGATGCTCCGTACCTCGTTGCTTCCCAGTCTCTTGGAGTGCGTCGCCGGCAATCTTCGCCCGGACGAGCCCGGTCTCCGCTTGTTCGAGATCGGGCGGATCTATCTGCCGCGCCAGGCAGACCTGCCGCAGGAGCGAGAGATGCTGATCATTGCCATCGCCGGACCCAAGTGGCAGAGGCAATGGAACGAGCCAACGGCGGAACTGGATTTCTATGATCTCAAGGGGGTCGCGGAGGAGATGCTCGATCGCCTGAATCTCGGGGGGACGCGATTCAATCGGGTCACGGATCACAATGTCTTTCATCCCGGCCGAGCGGCGGCAATCGACTGGAAGGATCGGCGTCTCGGGGTGATGGGAGAGCTCCACCCGACCGTTGCCCGCAACGTCGAGATCCAGGCTCCGGTGTTCCTCGCTGAATTCGACCTGGAGCAGCTCCTGAACGTGGTCGGGGAGGATTTCCTGCGGATCGAGCCGCCACCTCGCTTCCCCGCAGTGCGAAGGGACCTGGCGCTGGTGGTTGAGGAGCAGGTCTCGGTTTCCGACCTGCTCGATGTGATCCGCCGAGCCGGCGGGCCGCTGCTCGCTGATGCGGAGCTGTTCGACCTATTCCGCGGCCATGGACTTCCGCCGGGCCACAAATCCTGCGGCGTTGCGCTCATCTTCCGCGCCCCTGAACGCACGCTTACCGAAGCCGAAGTGGCCGACGTCGAGGCCCGCATTATCGAGCAACTACGGTCGGCGACCGGCGCCCGCCTGCGGGGCTAGTTTTCGCTTTACAAGGGTGAGTCGCTTTGATAGGCTCACAACCGATCAAGAGCCATGAAGCAGCCGAGCCTGATACCCGAGCGGCCTTCAGAGCAAGGCCGGGAAATGATCGCCGAAAAGCTGAAGGAGCTGGAGGCTCGGATCAAGGCGACCGTGGCCCTCCTGGCCAAGGTCAGGGGAGAGAAGGCAATATTGGGGCGGCGGGTCGAAGAGCTGCAGGACGTCATCAAGGGCCAGACGGAACAGATGAAGGCCCTTGAGGCCGAGCGGAAGAAGGATCAGGAACAGCTCAGTCAGATGCTGGAGGAACGCGAGGAGGTCAGGCTCAGGGTCGATCGCTTGCTGGAGGAGGTCGCGAGAATCGAGGCCTCCGTCGAGCCTCAAGCCTGAGGGTGGCATGGAACAGTTGATCAGCGTGACCATCCGGGGAGAGCAGTACACCATCCGTTCCGCAGAAGACCCGGCATACGTCCGGAGGGTCGCGAAGTACGTTGACGAAAAGCTGGGAGAGGTCGGGAAAGGATCTCCCTCGCTCCCGTCCAATAAGGCGGTCGTCTTGGCCTCCTTGAATATCGCAGACGACTTCTTTAAAGGTGAAGCAGAGAAGGAACGGTCCGAGGCGTCGATAGCGGCAAGGCTCGGTGAATTATCAGATCTGTTGCAGGCCGAACTCGAAGAGGGAACAGGCGGCTCCCCGAGGCGGCGGTCCCGAGCCTGAGATGAGAGGAGCGTAGGTTGAGAAAGAGGGCTGCGGTGGATTCTAAGCTGCTGCATGAGTCGAAAGAGACCCCCTGCCGTGTTCGTGATGAGGGCTCGTGTTTTGAACCAACAGTTAAAGAAGAGGCGCCCGCGCCGCAGCGTGGTGTGCATAGCCCCGCCTTCCGCGGGGAGAGCCTGAAGCGCTGCCTGGGCGACCACCTCGTGAGCGAGGTTCAAACCTCATCCCTCAAACGGCACAAAGGTGGGGGGTCCTCCCCTTTCCCCTCCTCCGTCGCCGCCCATTCTCAGAGCTGGTAAACTTCTCTCTTTCTCTCTCTCCCGCCTCGGCTCAACCGCCTTCTCCTTATCCCATTCTCGCTGATCCTGTCCTCTATCAGCCTGTGCGGTTTTCGGCTGTGGCACGAGTCGCTCGAGAGGAGGTGGACCTCCGTTGAATATAGGAGTGATGCAGTTGGCGATCGTCCTGATCGTGGCGGCCGCTAGCGTGATAGTTGGGTACCTGCTAAGAAAACGGGTGGTGGAGAGTAAAGTGGCCGAGGCGGAGACCTTAGCCGCCCGGATATTGCAGGAGGCCGAGAAGCAAGCGGAGACCAAGCGAAGGGAGGTCGAGCTTGAGGCCAAGGAACGAGCGCACCAGGCAAAGGCGGATCTGGAGCGGGAGGTCAAGGATCGCCGGCAGGAGGTCCAAAGCGTGGAGCGGCGCCTGGCCCAGAAAGAAGAGACCCTGGATCGGAAGACCGAGCAGTTCGAGCGGCGCGACCGCGATCTGGGTTCGCGGGAACGAGAGCTCGGGAACAAGGAGCGGACGGCAGCCGACAGGGAGAACCGGTGCACTCAGGTATTGGAGGAAGCGCAGCGACAACTGGAGCGGATTTCCGGCCTCACAGCCGAGGAGGCCAAGAAGCTCCTGCTCCAGAATTTCGAGCATGAGGCCAAGCTTGAGGCCATGGCGCTCTTCAAGCGGCTTGAGGACGAGACGAGGGCGGCCGCCGACGAGAAGGCAAAGGAGATCCTGGCCATCGCTGTTGATAAGTGCGCGCCGGAGTTCGTCATGGAGTCCACGGTCTCTGTGGTTGATTTGCCCAACGAGGAGATGAAGGGGCGGATCATCGGCCGGGAGGGACGGAACATCCGGGCCTTCGAACGCGCGACAGGGATCGATGTCATCGTGGACGATACCCCCGAGGCGGTGATCCTGTCCGGTTTCGATTCGATCCGGCGGGCCATCGCCAAGGAGGCGCTGCAACGCCTCATCACGGACGGGCGGATCCATCCGGCTCGCATCGAAGAAGTCGTGGAAAAGGTCAAGGCGGAGATCGAGGACGACATCAAGAAAGCGGGCGAAACGGCGGCTTTCGAGCTGGGGATCACGGGGCTACACCCGGAGCTCGTCCGTTTGGTCGGGCGACTCAAATACCGGACCAGCTATTCCCAGAACCAGCTTCAGCACACCATCGAGGTGGCGCAGCTCGCAGCGGTGATCGCCGCTGAGCTGGGGCTCGATGCCAAGGTGGCCAAGCGGGCAGGGTTGCTCCACGATATCGGGAAGTCGGCCGATGTCAGTATGGAAGGGACGCATGTCACCATTTCGGCCGAGCTGGCCAAGAAGTACGGGGAGCACCCCAAGGTGGTGAACGCGATCGCCGCGCATCACGAGGATGTGGAGATCACCTGTCTGGAGGCCGTGATCCTCCAGACGGCGGACACGATCTCTGCGGCCAGGCCTGGGGCCAGACGCGAGTTGCTGGAAAGCTACGTGAAGCGGCTGGAGGGGTTGGAGAAGATCGCCAACTCCTTCGCCGGCGTCAGCAAGACATACGCCATCCAGGCCGGACGAGAGGTCCGGATCATCGTCGAAAGCAGTGAGGTGTCGGACATCCAGGCGTATCAACTGTCGCGGGACGTCGCGAAGCGGATCGAAGAGGAGCTGCAATACCCCGGCCACATCAAGGTCACTGTCATTCGAGAGACGCGCGCAGTCGAGTATGCAAAATAAATCAGTGCGAGGTGCGAGGTCCGAGGTGCGATGTCGGCGTTCTAATCTAGTGTATTTCGCACCCCGCACTTGGCACGTCGCACCGTAATACTATGCGAATCTTATTCATCGGGGACGTGATCGGCCAACCCGGCCGTGAGGTCGTGGCGTCGGTGTTGCCGCGCCTGGCCGAAGAGCAGCGCATCGACTTGGTCATCGCGAATAGCGAAAACCTGGCCGGTGGCTTCGGCGTGACGCCTGCCGTGGCGGAAGAGATGTTTGCTCTCGGCGTCGATGTCCTCACCTCGGGAAATCACATCTGGGATAAGAAAGAGGTCGAAGAGTACATCGCCAAAGAGGGACGGCTCCTGCGACCCGCGAACTACCCTGAACAGGCGCCTGGCAAGGGAAGCCTGGTCTTGGAGCTGGGCGGCTGTCCGGTGGGGGTGTTGAATCTCCAGGGGCGGGCGTTCATGCCCCCCACCGACTGCCCGTTCCGGGTCGGTGACCGTGAAATCGGGCGGCTACGGCGAGAGACCGCACTCATCTTTGTCGATTTTCACGGGGAGGCGACGGCGGAGAAACAGGCGTTTGGCTGGTATGTGGACGGGAGGGTCTCGGCCGTGATCGGCTCCCACAGCCACGTCCAGACCGCAGACGAGCGCATCCTTCCAGGGGGGACGGCATACCTGACCGATGCGGGGATGACCGGCGGTCGCGACTCGGTCATCGGGATGAGCATCGAGGGGCCGATCGAAAGGTTCGTCACCGGCCTTCCGAAGAAGTTTCGCCCGGCCACCGGGGCTCCCCAGCTCTGCGGAGCGGTGGTGGAGATCGACGAGCGGAGCGGACGTGCGACCTCGATCGTACGGATCCAGCGGGAGCCCTGAGGCGATCGAATGGCAGCACGGATCCTCGACGGCACGTCGATCGCGCAGGAGATTCGCCGGGAAGTGCGCCTCGAGGTTGCGGCACTCGCGGCTCAGACCGGAACGGTTCCGTGCTTGGCGGCAATACTGGTGGGGAACGATCCGGCCTCGGCCACTTACGTGCGAAACAAGGCCCGAGCTTGTCAGGAGGTCGGGATCGTCTCGCGCCGCGTGGAACTGCCGGCCGACCTGCCGCAAGCTTCACTCCTCGAGGAAATCGAACGCCTCAACCGCGATCCTTCCGTTCACGCCATCCTGGTGCAACTCCCCCTGCCCACCCATATCAGCGAGAGGCGGGTCTTGGAGACGATCCTTCCGAACAAGGATGTGGACGGGTTCCACCCTTCCAACCTCGGCGGCCTGTTGGTCGGCAGCCCGCAGTTCGTGGCTTCCACGCCGCTGGGTATTCTTGAGCTGCTGAACCGAACCAATGTGGAGATCGAAGGGAAGCATGCCGTGATCGTCGGGTGGAGCGTGGTGGTCGGCAAGCCGACGGCCTTTCTGCTGCTCCAGCATCAAGCCACCGTCACCATCTGCCACATCAAGACTCGAGATCTCGCCTTTCATACGCGGCAAGCCGACATCCTGGTGGTGGCCGCAGGCCAGCCGGGCCTGGTGACGGGCTCCATGGTGAAGGAAGGCGTTGTGGTGATCGACGTTGGCGTTAATCGCCTTGCCGATGGACGCGTGGTGGGGGACGTAGAGTTTCGAGAGGTTGCGGAAAAGGCCTCGCTGATCACCCCTGTCCCAGGCGGGGTTGGGCCGATGACGGTGGCCATGTTACTGAAAAACACCGTGGACGCCTGTCGCCGCGCGTGTGGCGTTGCCGGTCCCGCTGGGGTCGGATCGCTCCGTGAGGTCGAAGGGCGATAGAGCGCATGTCCACCCTCGAATCCGGCCCCGTGGAGGAGCACTCCTGGAGCTCGTTTCGGCAGGTGCGGTGATATCGTATGGCCGAGGAGCAATGCTCGATGAATGGGGAGCCACCCGTCACGGGCCCCGAGCAGACGGAGCCCCCGCTGCTGACGAAGGAAGAGGCGATTGCCGAGGTGAAGCGGTGGTTCGAGCAGTACAAGATCGATCCCAAGCAGATCTTTGCCAGAGCCGGGGAGCAGGTCGTCCGCTACGGAGATCTGATCCCTCACCTCGAGCGGGAGACGGAGGAGGGGCGGTTGCTACTCCGCGCCATCTCTCGGGGCCGGGCGATCCGGCAGCAGCGGGACATTCCAGGCGTCCCTAGCCCTGATTGGAAATGATGGGGGACGGATGATTCAGGCAGTATCGTCTGACCCGGCAGAGATTATCGTCGATCGGCAAGAGCGTGTCCTGATCATCACCTGGAAGGACGGGCATCGAAGTGTCTACTCCTTCGATGACCTTCGACGCGACTGCCCGTGCGCGTCGTGTGACGATGCACGGAGCAAGCGGCAGTCCGCCGGAGGGCTCCTCGTCCTCAGTGGCCCGGTCCTGAAGCGTGGCGAGGCGCAGGTGAAAGATTATCAGCCGGTCGGGTGGTATGCGTTGAACTTTACCTGGAGCGACGGGCACGACACCGGGATCTACACGTACGATTCGCTCCGGGCCAGGTGTCCCTGTGAACTCTGCGCGCGGCAGAAAACAGCAGGATAACGCGGAAGGGTTCAGTTGTCAGCCATCGGCTTTCGGCTTGAACAGAAGCTTGCCAACAACTCGTTCTGTCCATCTTGCTGATCGCTGATTGCTGTAGGCTGATTGCCTGTGTCGCACTTGCCTCTCGACCACGAACCATGAACTCTGAACTGTGAACTCTTCACGGAGGAGGGGACGATGGCAAAGGGGATGAAGTCGTCGAAGGGGCGAAGGGTTTCGGCGAAGTCCGCAACGCGAAAAAGGGCGGCTGTTCCAAAGGCGGGTCGGAGACCGGGGGCGGCCGCTGTCAAGCCCAAGCGTAAGCTAGCTTCCGCAAAGCGCAAACCGGCTCTCGCGAAGCCGAAGCTCAAGCGCAAGCCGGCGCCCGCAAAGCGCAGACCGGCTCTCGCAAAGCCGAAGCCCAGGGCAGCTCCCGCGAGACCCAAGCCCAAGCCGGCTCCCGCCGTGATGAAGCCCAGGCGGACGCCGGCTCCGACAAAGGGGCCAGCTCCCGCCGCACTCGAGCGACGCATTCAGGGGTTGGAGGAGCAACTCAAGGCTCGGGAGCACGACCGGGTAGAGCTCGCTCGGTGGCGCCAGTATCACAGTCAACTTCAGGAGCAGGTGAAAGCAAAAGACTCCGTACTGGCCTTTAAAGAGAAAGAACTTCTTGACCTGAGGCGGCAAGTTGAGGAGTTGAAGGCGGAGCTCAAGAAGAAGGGAATATCGGCCTAGTGCCGTTCCAACTCCTTGCGCCATACTGGTGAGACCGGGGATAGCGATATTTGAAAAACCGTAAAGCAGGATGTCTGTCGGCGATTGGCCGCAACAAGTTGGAACGGCACTAGGGGTCGGCGGATGAGGGCAGTCCAGTTGCGCGGACCGGGGATCGTCGAGCTCGTGGAGATGCCGGTCCCTGCCATAGGAACGGGGGAATTGCTCCTGGAGATGAGGGCGTGTGGCCTATGCGGATCTGACCTGGCCAAGATCTTTGGGGGCAACCAAACGGAGCGGCCGGTCCCATTGGGCCACGAGGTGGTGGGAGTCGTCAAGGCAGTAGGGGAAGGCGTCACGCGATTTGCCCCGGGTGATCGCCTGGCGGTGGCGCATCACGTCCCTTGTGGCCGCTGCCGCTACTGTCGCCATGGCAACGAGTCAATGTGCCCGCAGTTCAAGGCGACCAACATCGATCCCGGCGGATTTGCCGAGCTCATCCGGATTCCTGCCCTGCAGGTGGAGCAGGCGGCCTTTTCGATCCCTGACGCCCTTCCGGACGAGGCGGGCACCTTCATGGAGCCGTTGGCCTGCGCCTTGCGCGCGGTGAAGCGGTCCGACGTCCAGCCGGGTGATCAGATTGCCGTGGTGGGCGCAGGCTGCATGGGGCTGCTGGTTGCGCAGGCCGTCGAGCTTCGGGGCGCCAGGGCGATCTGCGTTGATCTCCGCGAGGAGCGTCTTGATCTGGCTCGGAACCTCGGGCTTGAATCCACCCTGAATGTCGCCGGATCGGATGTGAGGATGGCCCTTCTGCAACTGACGCAAGGGGAAGGGATCGACGGGGCCATCCTCACCGCGGTCAGCGCGCCGATCCTGGAAGCGGTGATCGCTTCCCTTCGCGGCGGGGGAAGGGTCAATCTTTTCGCGGAGGCCAGTGGCGCGGGGCACATGCCGATCGATCTGACCGCTTTCTACCGACAGGAGCTTTCCCTCATCGCCACCTACTCGACCACGCCGGCAGAGCTCGGGGAGGCGATCCACCTCCTGGCCTCTGGCAAGGTCAAGACCCTCCCGCTGGTGAGTCACAGGCTGGACCTCACCCGATTCGATGAGGGGGCCCGGCTGCAGCGAGACGGGCGCGCCACCAAGGTCCTCTTCTCCCCATTCGCGAAAGCGCATCACGATGGCAGTGAACGTCCTTAGCCAGACCATGCTGGCGGCGGTGCTCCATGGCGCCAGAGATGTCCGGCTCGAAGAGGTACCGGTCCCTCACCTGGGCCCAGAGGACCTCCTAGCCAGGGTCGAGGCGGCTTCGATCGATTTCACCGATCGGAAGGTCTACCTGCGCGGATCCCATCCGATGATCGAAGTCCCCGGCCGCTTCGGCCACGAGTGGGCGGGAATCGTCGTGGGGCGGGGGGCGCAGGCCGATACGAGGTGGCGGCCTGGGATGCGGGTGGTGGCGGCAAACTCTGCTCCCTGCACCGAACCGGATCCAGCAGCCCGCTGCCGCCCCTGTCAGCGGCATCGCCAGGGCATGTGCGAGCGACTTCTGTATAATAACGGGGCGTTCGCTCCCTACATTCGGATTCCTGGACGGATCGCATCGGTAAACCTGCACGAGCTGCCCCCGGAGGTCCCGTTTGAGGAGGCCGCGCTGGCCGAGCCGCTGGCGTGCGTCATGCACGCCATCCGCCGGATTCAGCTCTGCAAAGGGGATGTCGTCGCCATTGTCGGGGCAGGGCCGATCGGCCTGATGTTCGTGTCCGCTCTGCGTGGCCGCTTTGGCCGGACAATTCGCATCATCTGCCTGGACCACCACGATGACCGTTTGGCCATGGCAAAGGCATTCGGGGCAGACACAGTTCTGAACACCTCCAGGGGGCAGGTTGGGGTGGGATTGAAAGAGGCCTTCGCGGTGGAAGGGGCCGATGTCGTCATCGAGGCGGTGGGAAGTGAGCAGGGATACCAGGAGGCGTTCGAGCTACTCGGGCGCGGTGGCACGCTGGTCGCCTTCGGTGGGGTTGCTCGAGGGACCATGCTTCCCCTGGACCTGCACCGGCTGCACTATGATGAAGTACAGATTGTTCCGATCTACCATCATACGCCGATGGATTTCGCCAGGGCGGTCAAGGCGATCATCCGCCGCGAGGTCCCGGTCAACCGGCTGATCACGGCCCGCCTCCCGCTGAAGGAGCTGCCGAGGGCCCTCGAAATGGTGCAGCAGCGGACAACCCTTCGAACGATCCTGCTTCCCTGGGACGGGAGTGGTGCGTGAAAATGGGACTCGGCGGGTTGTTTCGGCGATGGCCGTAGCAGCCTGCATCTTCAGGCGAACTGACCCCCGGTAGGCCGTGGCCTCCAGCCCCCCTGATCCCCTCCAGGTCTCCCGCACGCGACAAGTTAGCGAATGCCCGCCGCGCCCGCTTCTTAGCCCCCCCCTAGTCGGGCAGTTCTGGCGGTTCGATCTTGGGGAGTTCGCCGGTGAGGCTTTCCAGGAAGGCGAGGAGATCGGCTGCTTCTGTCTCGGTCAGATTGAGACGCTGCACGAACGGATCCTTATTCGAGTCCTTCCCCCCTCCCGTGTTGTAGAACGCAATGACCTCCGGCAGCGTGCCGAACGCGCCGTTGTGCATGTAGGGACTTCTGGAGGTGACGTTGCGGAGAGTAGGGGTCTTGAAGGAACCGAAATCCCTGTCCTGCTTGGTGACAAGGTAACGTCCGGGGTCCGCGGTCAGCGAACGGTAGTCGGGTACTCCCATCCGCTTCGCATCGAATCGCAGAGACGCCAGGACCCTTGGGTCTTTGAGGAAGCCGGCCTCTGGAACGCCGAGGTTATGAAAGCTGCTGTCTGTGAAGGCCGGGCCGTTGTGACAGGCGATGCACCGTGCCTTGCCCGTAAAGAGACTGAGACCGCTCACCGCTGACGCAGAGAGGGCCGTGCGGTCGCCTTTGGCATAGCGGTCGAAGGGGGAGTCGGCAGTGACGATGGTCCGCTCGAAAGCGGCGATCGCCTTCCCGATGGCATCGGGAAGGGGGCCGGTGCCGAAGACCTGCCGGAACCGTCTGACGTAGTCGGGGATGGCGTTCAGCCGCTCGATGAGGAGATCCAGGTTCTGGTTCATGTGGAGCGGGTTCTGGATCGGACCCAAAGCCTGCTTCTCGAGACTGCTTGCCCTTCCATCCCAGATCAGACTCTTGTTGTAGGCGACGTTGATCAAGGTCATGGAGGCGCGTCGTTCCACCTGAGTGGGGTAGGCTGGTGACTGCCGGTCCCGAAAGGACCAGCCCTGATCGGGTTCATGGCAGTGGACGCACGTACGGCTTCCGTCGCCCGAGAGTCGGTAGTCGAAGAACAGCATCTTGCCCAACTCGATCTTCTCCGGCGTCATCGGATTGTCTACAGGGATGGGTACCGGAGGGAGCGGGCCGATTCCGGCTGTGGTGTCGCTCGGCGGCTGTGCCAAGCCGCCACTCTGCATCAAGCTGAAGGCCATGAGGGTCGCGAGCGCACGGATCAGTAGGAGAAATCCTGTTCTCTTTGCACGCAGCCGCATCCTCTTGCCTCACGATCGTCCACAATCCATAGTCCATCTTGAATCCGAGGTCCGACCGAAACCTAACACCCACTCACGAGAGTGTCAAGGGGGCTTTGGAGGGTGTCTGACGGCGGAAAAAAGTGTATAAAAAAGTGTTGACAAGATCGGCCTGGAGCGATAAGGATGTTGCGGGTTCGTTGATCAATGGCGCCGCGAGGGCACTGTGAAGAACGGATATTCGAGATGGTGAAAAAGCAGGGAAACGGCTCGGCACGGTTGACCGCGATCAGGCCTGCCTCGTTGCCGGCCGGGGGGCGACAGGGAGGGACGTTGGTGCCGGTTCGCCGGAGGGGAAATGGGCGGATGCTGGCGCGAGACGAGCTCACTGCTCCACAGCTGCGGTTTCACCATTATCGAACCGTGCATTGGATTCTGTCGGGCGGGCCCATGGCAGAAGCGTATTCTCCGGTGGTGGTCAGTGACGGCTGCCTGGGCTGCCTGGTCTGCGGCCGCACTACCGAGTGGTTTATGGAGTTTGCGAGGCTCGCCTATCGCCTGGCCGGGATCAACCTCCGCGACTGTCTCCACTGGGGCCATCTCTTCGACAACCCTAAGCCGTTGATCGTCCCCACCTCCAACCTGCTTCGTTGTAATCAGGAGAGCCTCATGAGGTTGCGTGAGAGCTACTTCAGTGTCAGTGAGCACTCGCGCCCCCCCCTGCAGAAGCTCTGGCCACGAGATCAGGTCCTCTCGCAGAGCGAACGGTTTGAAGACAGACTGACCATCGTGAGCAGGATGGTCGAGCTCTGGGAGGATGGCCAGTATATCGGCTGGCCAAGTTAACCAGCTCTCGCCTTCACCGCACCCCTTAGAGCTCCGCCCCCCGAGGCCCGCAAGCATCGGCAATCGGTTTCCTGGAGCGCTCCATTCCCTGCATAACTGTTTCTTCGTGCTGAGGCAGAATCCGTCGATGCAGGCGGGAGGCATGGCCATGGTGCCGGGCCGAGAGACGGCCAAAAAGTCGGCGTTTCAGCGAATAGAATTGTTCCCTGTTGGATTGTTGGAATGGCACTGGGCAAGGGTGAGGGTGTGAGGCATCGCGAAGAGGACGTCAAGGGAATGGCGTGAATCGTCCCCGGAGGGATCGCTCGAGATCACGTGAGAACTACGGGCAGGGCGGCCCTTTCCACACCAAGGGGACCAGGGGACTTCTTGCGGAATACAAGGCCCCCAGGGCAACAAGGCTGGCCGAGTGCGGGAACCCTCCTCATGGCGAAGGGCGACTCGGTCGCCATGCCCCCTCGAGGCTTTCTACCCTTGAGCCATGCAGGGGCCGCAGCCGGTCTCCGTCACAGAAGGGCTTGGCCCGCTCGAAATGGGGCGGATGGAGGTATCAAGCCCCGCGCCGGCTCCAATACGTGCGCAGGGGCTTCACCAGGCCAGTGGAACCCCTGCTGTCGGCACGGAACCGAACCACTCCAGTTGCTCGAGCCTACAGGTCTTGGGGCTTGAGCGTCTTCCGTTTGTTGGCTATAGCCCTTGCCTCCGCTGCGCCCACTATCTCCCGCACCTTCTTGTCCAGGGCGGCGTAGAAGTCGCTGGACACATTGCACTTCTTGGCTGCGGCCTTCGTTCGGCTCTTGGAGATAATCAGCTCGGCTGGTTTCCCCTGCTTTGCCATGGTCTCCCTCCTTTATCCAATGGTTACTTTTAGTGGTACCATCCGTTCGCGTAAGAGGTTATACACCATCGAGCCCGAAACTGCAAAGAGATTTTCAGCCGCCCGATTCGAGTGATCTGGCCTCCATCCGGCTTGGTTCGGTTCCCTTCAGGAAGAACTCCTTGATGGCGTTCTTGTCGTCGAGGGTCGTGGGATGCCCGGAGCGGTAGTTCACCAGAACCGGCACCACATTCTCCGGCACGGGGAAATCCTCGGGTGGGACATCCTTCAGAACTCGTTGCATGAACCGTGTCCAGATGGGAACGGCAAGGGTCGCGCTCGATTCGTGTGGCCCCAGCGATCGCTTCGTGTCGTAACCAACCCAGACCCCCGCCACAAGGCTGGGAGTATAGCCGATGAACCAGGCGTCGGTCGCTTCCTGAGTGGTGCCGGTCTTCGCGGCAATGGGCCTGCCAAGGACGCCTGCGCGCGAACCGGTGCCACGTTCGACGACGCCCTTCAGGACATTGGTCAGGATGAACGCGGTTTCTTCCTTTATGGCCAGCCGGCTCTCCGGAACGTGTTCTTCCAGGACCGCCCCCTTGTTGTCTATCACCTTCCTGATGGCGTATGGCGTGAACCGGATGCCTGAGTTGGCGAGGACGCCGAACGACGACACCATCTCCAAGAGCGTGACTTCCGAGACACCGAGGGCCAGCGCATATTCCCTCCGCAGGGTGCTCTCGATCCCCATGTCCCGTGCCAGCTTGATGACGGGATCTACCCCGACCCGCTCGATCAGTTTCACCGCGATGACGTTGATCGAGTGTTCCAATCCGTACCGTAGCGTAGTAGGGCCACGGAACTTCCGGTCATAGTTTGCCGGGCTCCAGTAGATCCGTCTGCCGTCGACAAGCAGGGGATAGCTCACCGGAGAGTCTTCAATGATCGTCGAAGGGGTCAAGCCGGAATCGAACGCAGCAGCGTAGACGAACGGCTTGAAGGCCGACCCGGGTTGACGCTTGGCCTGGAGCGCGCGGTTGAATTTGGATCGCTCGAAATCGTACCCGCCCACCATCGTTTTGATTCCGCCGTCCCGTGGATCGAGAGCGAGAAAGGCGCCCTCGATCTCAGGGTCTTGTTCGAGCGAGAGATCGAGAGTCTTTTTCCGCTTGTCGATGCTCAGGACCCGGACCTTGACCTCCATGCCCTCCTGGAACTCTTGGTCCGGTTGTGAGGCAGTCAGCCACGGCGCCTTGTCAAACGGGACTTCCCCCTGATACGCTCCGACCTGGACCGCGATCGCCTTCGGCAGGATCTTCGTCACAGTTCCGCTCACGATCTCCCCTGGCTCCGGAGTGAGATAGGAGAACGCAGCCCTTCCAGAGGGGTTCGCTGCCGAGCGCCTGTTCTTGGATGAGCGAAAGCCTCTGACTTTGTCGATCTCCCTGAGCCCTTCGATCAGCGCCCCATCGGCGCTCCGCTGCATGCCGATGTTCAGTGTGGTATAGATCTTCAGGCCGCCGTGATAAATCATGTACGTGCCGTATTTCTCTTCGAGATCCTGGCGGATGTACTCGACGAAGTAGGGGCTGAGGTTCCGCGTTCTCGCGAACGAGGATTCGTCAAAGGGGATCCCGGAAACCTGGGCGGCTTGCTCCTTCGTGATGAATCCGCGTTCGACCATTCGGGCCAACACATGGTCCCGGCGGCGTATGGCACGTTCCCTGTCCGTGATGGGGGAGTAATAGCTGGGCGCCCGTGGCAGACCGGCAAGGGTGGCGGCCTCGGAGAGATTCAACTGATCCACCGACTTCTTGAAGTATGTATGAGCGGCGGCCTCCACCCCGTAGGCGCCGTGTCCGAAGTAGACCTGATTGAGATACAGTTCGAGTATCTTATCCTTGGAGTAGTGTTTTTCGATGTCGATCGCCAGCATCGCCTCCTTGATTTTTCTGGACAGGGTCTTATCGGGGGTGAGGAACAGCAACTTCGCCAACTGCTGGGTAATGGAACTGCCGCCTTCGACGGGGCGGAGGGCCCTGATGTTCACCAGCAGCGCGCGGGCGATTCCCCGGAAATTGATCCCGTGATGCCGATAGAATTGTGCGTCCTCCACCGCGATGATCCCGTTGATCAGATGCCTGGGAATCTTGCTCAACGGCACCCAGATCCGTTTCTGCTCGAAGAAGGTGGCAAAGGGCTCACCCTGATCCGAGTAGAGGGTGCTCACCAAGCTGGGCTGATACTCCTCGAGCGCGTCGAGAGTTGGGAGGTCTCGCCGGTAGGCGCCGAACAGCCCACCGGCGACACCCAACGACATCGCCGTCAGCACCAGTAACCACCAGATCACGGGAACCGCGGATCGGAATGATCGCCTCATACGACGCACCTCTTGTCTGGCTCTACACCGTAGGCCACTGGCACACTAAGGACACTATAGCAGAGGGGCTCAACCGCCACAAGCGCCCCCGCGTGCTCCATGTCCCCGTTGCGAGGCGCGGCGGAAGGTTTTTGGGATTGCGACCTTCGACCCTTTGTGCTAAAAAGGCATCCACCAACTCTTCCAGGATATCAGCGATGAACGATCTGAAAGCACGAGCTCTTGATCAGCTTCGGGCGCTCCGGCAGGGCGCTGCGGAGATCGTCTCCGAGGGGGAATTGCTCGGAAAGCTGGAGCGCTCGCTTCGGACGGGCGTCCCGTTGCGCGTGAAGCTCGGCGCCGATCCCTCGGCCCCAGACCTGCACCTCGGCCACACGGTGGTCCTGAGGAAGCTGCGCCAGTTTCAGGACGTTGGCCATCAGGTGGTATTCCTGATCGGCGATTTCACGGGGATGATCGGCGACCCGACGGGCAGGTCGGAGACGCGCAAGCCACTCTCCGCTCAGGAGATCCAGGCCAACGCGGAAACCTACAAGAGGCAGATCTTCAAGATCCTCGATCCAGGCCGGACGGAGATCCGTTTCAACAGTGAGTGGCTGGGCCGGATGAACTTCGCCGAAGTCATCCGCCTGGCGTCGCAGTATACCGTTGCTCGTCTCTTGGAACGTGACGATTTCGAAAAGCGATACAAAGAGGGGCACCCAATCGGCGTCCATGAGTTCCTGTACCCTTTGGCCCAAGGGCATGACTCTGTGGTTCTTAAGGCCGATGTCGAACTGGGCGGGACCGACCAGAAGTTCAACCTTCTCGTAGGGCGGGAGCTGCAGCGGGCCGACGGCCAGGAGCCTCAGGTCGCCCTGATCACGCCGCTGCTGGAGGGGACCGACGGAGTTCAGAAGATGAGCAAGAGTCTGGGCAACTACATCGGGATCGACGAGCCGGCCAGGGAGATTTACGGGAAGACGATGTCCATTCCAGATCCGCTCATCGTCCGGTACGCAGAGCTGGCGGTAGGGATGTCTCTCGAGGCCGTCGAAGCCATGCGTCGGGGGCTCGAAGGTGGCAGCCTTCACCCTCGGGCGGCTAAGGCAGAGGTGGCCAAAGCGCTGGCGACTCTGTACCATGGAGAGCAGGCGGCAGAGGAGGCGGCCCTGGAGTTCGACCGCGTCTTCAAGGAGAAAGGGCTGCCGGATGACATCCCCGTATTCGAGGTGCCCGAGGGTCATGTCGATCTGGGGGAAGGGACGAGGAATAGCGTTCCTATCGCCTGGTTGATTGCGACTTCGGGAGGAACAAGAAGCCTCTCAGAGGCCAGGCGGTTGATCCGGCAAGGCGGGGTGAGCCTCGACGGGCAAGTGGTGTTGGACGAGCATCTGCACGTTCCTATGGAGCGGGAGCACCTGCTGAAGGTGGGTAAACGGTTCTTTCGACGGATCAGAAAAGGATCCGCGATTCGAAAAAAGACTTGACACTCATGCGAGACCTTGTTATAAAGAGGGGCCCGAGCATCTGAACTATCCTATTGACGTTCGGGGAAGTTTGTTCTATATTCAATTAAGGGTTTGCCGAGCATCGAAGCCCCCTGGCTTCGATGTTTGCTCTTTGACAATAGAATATCGTTGCTACTGACTTGAGGGCGGATGAAGTCAGCCAGAGCGGGTTGCCCGGCTACGGGCGATCCGTTTCGAGGCTTGTACCTCGTACGTTCAACTTCGGAGAGTTTGATCCTGGCTCAGAACGAACGCTGGCGGCGTGCCTAACACATGCAAGTCGAGCGAGAAAGTCCCGGCAACGGGATGAGTAAAGCGGCGAACGGGTGAGTAACGCGTGGGTAATCTGCCCTTCAGCTCGG